>CAYRBI010000176.1:0-6575 GCA_964422415.1 uncultured bacterium
GAGCGAAGAAGTTCATTGCCTCCCAATACCCACCGCAAATGAATCCTGCCAGGAGTAACCTCGCCACCAGACCATAATCGCGTTGTTCAAAGTCTTTGAGCACGGAGCGCGCGCCACGGCGGTAGTTCCAAGGATCGAGTAGGAAGGAGACGCTGCCCCACACCAGGGGGGCCAGGTAAGTGGAGAAAATAAGAGAAAGGGTAACCATGGTGGCGCCCACGCATTGGACTGCGTAACTCACCCACACGGGGAGTTTTCCAGGCCGTCCTTTCCATTTTCGAAACAGGTTGAAAGAGGTCAGCATCTCATAGGTCTCGAACATCCCAATGAGTACCGTGGCAAAACAGACTACCGCGAACAGAAAGCCGAGTGGAATGTTCTTATAGACCCCCACGTAGTACCAGTTTTGATACCGCAGATTGAGGAGTTCAAAGAAGTACCAGAAGGTGACCGACCAGACCAACATGGGAAGAACATGGTGGCGCCGTGTGGTCAGGAGTGAATTACCCCGCCTGATGGCTACAAAACCATCGAGGATGAGGATGAAACCCCACCAGGCAAAGGCATAAAAGGGTTGTGCGATCCACCCGATGTCTTTCCAGAGTCCCCAGACACCGGTCCCTAACAGGAGAATTCCCGCCAGGAGCGGATACAGGCCCATCAGGGAATGAGTGGTGGAGCGAGGATGAGTTTCAATGGTTTGTGTTGTCATAAGGTACCATGCATCATCTGAGCAAGATTATATTCTACTCGGAGAAATCAAGAAACCGGAAGTGGATCATTCCGGCTGTGAGGAGGGCTGATAGGTAGATTAAGAGGAGAGCGGAGCGGGGTAAAATCTCCTCCCAGGCGACCTCGGGATAGAAGACATAGACCCAGGCCTCCATCGCGCTTGTGAACAGATAGGGTTGGATGGTGCTGAAAAATGTCAGCCATTCGATATTACCAAGGCCCTGAATAATGTAACTTGCGAAGAAGATCAGGAGACTAGTGGCCATGGCCGTGTGTGTATTCCGGAACACCAGGCTGCAATAGAAGGCGATCGCTCCAGTTGGCAGCAAGAGGAAAGTCAGGAGACAGGCGGTCAAGAGAAGACGAAGGACTCCCTCACGGAAACTGAGGATGGATGCTTGGCTCCCATCCAAAAGGTCGAAGATACGTGGCGAGGCCAGGAAGTCATGGACACCAAAGAAGACGCATCCAATCAGGAGTGTAAAACCGACAAAGAACAACACGATGGCAAAGAGAGCTCCGGTAGAGGCGATGAACTTCGAGAGGAGCAGCGAGTTCCGTGATACGGGACGCGAGAGGATCCCCCACAGGGTTCCCCCGGCCCTTTCTCCGGCCACTTGACCGGCGAAGATCATGGCCGCCAGGACCGGAAGGAACACATAGTAGCTCGAATTGACAATGAGCCGTGTGGTGTTGATGGAGTTCAACACCATCTCCAGATCAAACTCCCCCCTGCGTGCCATGAAGGCAAGAGGATTCTTGCCCTGGAACAGGAATCCGAGTTGCAGGAGGAATGAGAACGCGGCAAGCGCGGCGACAGCTAATCCCAAGCGCCTCTGATGGAGGATCTTGTAGATCTCAATCCGCAGGATCTTCCACATCTCTGTTTCCCTTTCCACCAGTAAGTTGCAGGAAGATCTCTTCGAGAGTGGCTTTCCTCCGGACCAGTTCCGTCACCTCGAAACCCGCCTCCACAAGCCTCCGGTTGGCATGAGCCGCTATTGGATCCGTTGGCGCCTTAACCAGGATCGTTCCATTGTTTCCTGGTTCTACACTAAAACCGGCCTCACTCAGGATACTCAACGCCTCTGTCTGCCTGTTACAACCTATTGAGACAAACTCATCCGAGACCAAGAGCGGCCCTACAGCTCCCTCATAGAGCAACTTCCCCTGATGGATGATCCCCACACGATGACACACCTGTTCGATCTCATGTAGACGGTGGCTGCTGATCAGGATGGTGATTCCCTCATTCGAGAGCTGATGAAGAATGTCGCGTAGGTTTCTGACCCAGAGGGGATCCAGGCCATTTTGAGGCTCATCCAAGAGCAAGAGCCGGCTTTCAGGAAGGAGGGCCTGGGCAATCCCCAGCCGTTGCTTCTGGCCATGCGAAAGGGTTCCCGCTGTCTGATTTCTCTTCTCACTCAAGCCGAGAAGCTCGAGGGCCCGCGTGATTTGGTCTTGAGTGACCGGTCCGCTCAGACTCGCGAAGAGACGGAGGTTCTCCACGACTGGCAGGTGGCCATAGATGTAAGGGTTATCAAGCATCGCCCCAACACCCACCAGGGCATCGGCTTTCCCGGTCTGAACACGCCGTCCATTCAACCAGGCCTCTCCCTCATCCGGCCAAATCAAGCCCAGTAGCATCCGGATGGTAGTACTTTTACCAGCCCCATTTTCTCCCAGAAATCCATAAATCTCCCCCTGTGGAATGGCCAGGCAGAGATCCCTTACGGCTACCTGTTTCCCATAAAACTTGGTCAACCCCCTGGCCTCAACCGCGTTCATATTGGGTTTCTCTACGGCTACGGACTATGTCTCCCTCGCTGAGGGTACCGTTGGTGGGTGAATAATGGATTAGCCTGCCAGTGAAGCTATTGAGGTTGATATCCTTATCAGGCCCAACCGAGAGTAACACCCATTCACCATAAATTCTCTGGAATGGGATGTCAGCTTTCTCGTTGATGAGAGTGGAGAAATACTGATAGTTTCCCCCTGTAAAGGGATCCTTTGGCAACTCGGAGACATACCGGTTGGGGGTAGTGAGTGTAGGGAGGGTGGCGAAGATGCCCAGCTCAATCTCCATATCACCCAGATCGGCGAAAATGCTTTTGGGGTATTCGGGATAGTCGGTCCGGTAATGCTCCAAGGCATGGGCAAGGACGCGCAGGTCTCCTTGGGCATGCGCCACCTTGGCCTGTACCAGAGCATCCATAAAGTGGGGAATCGCAATCGCCGACAGGATCATCAGGATCCCGATCACCACCAGGAGTTCTACCAAAGTAAAACCTCTTCTCATGGTTCCTTTGAGACCGGTGGCCTGCCGGTCCTCTCCCGGATATGATTTTCCCTCTCTTCGAGCATTTGCCGGAACTCCTCGCGTTGTGTGGGAGTCAAGATCGATTCCATCTGACCGCGCACTTTTTCGGCTAATTCCCGGATCTTCTCGCGTTGGTGTGGCATCGCCTCATTCTGGAGACCCGCTTGATTGGCAACCAAGGCGGCGCTTTTCACCAGACCTTTGGTGTCCACCGCTTGATGCTTATCCAGATCGAGTCTTTCCTCCATCAGGTCCACTATCGAGTCGAGAAATTGATCCGCCCGTTCGGCTCTCTCCTCAGGCGCAAGAGCCCGCCATTCCTGGGTCCAGGCATCGATCGTCTTTTCACGCTCCGAGGGATCCATTTTGTCTAAGGATACAAGGTCATAAGGATTTTCCCGCCCCTCACCACGGAGATACTTGAACCAAGGCAGAAAGGATAATGCGAATACAGTCGAGGAAGCGATCAGGAACACCAGCAGAAGTGAACCAGCCAATTGGCTTCTTCTCTTGGCTGCAGTGGACCGTGTTGGCATTTGCATCCCTCCTGATACATCGTACTTGAACGAGGTTGGTTGGCGAAAGTGGCCGCCTTCCACCAGGTGAATGTTTTTCACTGTTTATGCTTCCTGACTTGAGTCACTGTATGCACTACCATCACCCTCATTATGCCTTCTGAACGACCCAATATCTTGATTATCTGTAGTGACCAGCACACACCCGGCGTGACAGGGTGTTATGGTAATCCCAATGTAAGAACCCCACATCTGGATGCCCTCGCCGAGGAGGGGGTGACCTTTGACGCAGCCTACTGTACCTCGCCTGTCTGCGTGGCTTCCCGCTTATCCCTGCTATCTGGACGGCACCCTCACCGGATCGGTGTGTGGGGATTGGCGGATACAATCCCCTCGACCACGCCCACCTGGCCCCTTCCCCTGACTATCGCCGGGTGGGAGACAGTGATGTGTGGACGAATGCACCTGGTCTATGGAGACCGGAATCATGGCTTCGAGCGCCGGCTGTGTGGCGATACCTACCCCACCATCCGTAACCATTTTGCCCATTGGCGGAACGCTGAGCCGGAGGTAACCCGCGCGGGCCATGTGATTCAAGAGTCTGGCCTGGGAACTGCCCGTCACGACGCCGAGGATGCCATTGCGGAAGGATTCGCGTTGAAATTCCTGCATAGTCTGAATCCAGCCAAACAGTCACGCCCCTTCGCCATGTGCGCTGGCTTCTACCGTCCCCACACACCCTTCCTCGCGCCCCCAGATCTGGCCGCCCTTTATGACAACCTGGAGGTAGAACCGGCTGGATCTTTGGAGGGACTCCCCCCCTTCTACAGGTCCTTGGCGCGCCACTTTGGGCTGGAGACGAATCCTCCCTCCGAGGAGGATTGCCGCTGTGCTGTCCGGACCTATTATGCCATGGTGACCGGCCTGGACCGTCGTATTGGGTTGATCTGCAATGCGCTCAAACAGCAACATTTATGGGACAACACCATTGTCATTTACACGAGTGACCATGGCGAGATGCTGGGCAGGCATGGGTTGTGGTTCAAAGGGGCCCTGTATGAGGAATCAGCCCGTGTTCCCCTCATCATCCGGATGCCGAAGGGAATGCGGAGAGGAACGCGTGTCTCCGAGCCAGTCTCTCTCCTGGACCTCTTTCCCACTTTGTGTGAGATCGCGGGTGTTGAACCCTATGAGTTTTTGGATGGGATCAGCCTCATGCCCGCCTTGACTGGTGGCTCGCTTCCCTCTGATCGTCCAGTTTTTTCGGAGTATTCGGATTATGGTATCCATGCGCCCACACGGATGGTCCGGAAGGGAAACTACAAACTGATCTGTGCCGAGTGGTATGATCCGCTGCTCTTTGATTTATCTTCCGATCCCGGTGAGGAACACAACCTGGTTGGCCAACCTGGTATGCAGGGGGTGTTGAAGGACCTGCTCCACGAGGTCTTGTCCGATTGGAAGCCCTCCGAAATCAGACGGCGTGTTCTGGAGAACCAGCGCAACCGGGATATATTGTTCTCCGCCGAGGAGGCCATCCGGCGCGCCACTGGCACCACCGAGTTTCCCTGGAGGTAGATTGAACTTATAGCAAGGATCATGACCAAGACCATGAGCGCCGACACCTCCACTTTCCGGACCCTCAGCATCATCATCCCGGCCTATAACGAGGACCAGACCATCCTTCCGGTGATTGAGAGGGTACGCGAGGTTCCGATCCCGCTGGGGAAAGAGATTATCATTGTGGACGATGGCAGCACCGATGGGACCCGCCATCTGCTCAAATCCTTGGAGGGGTATCCCGAGGTCAAGGTCATCTTCCAGGACCACAACCAGGGGAAGGGAGCGGCGCTCAGAAGAGGTTTCCAGGAGGCCTCGGGAGATGTCATCCTGATTCAAGATGCCGATCTTGAATATGATCCATCCGAATATCCGCGTCTCCTTCAACCGATTCTCGATGGTCATGCCGACGTGGTCTATGGCTCACGCTTCATGTCCGGTCCGCGGAGGGTGCTTTTCTTTTGGCATGCGGTGGGAAACAAGCTGCTGACCCTCCTTTCGAATATGTTTTCCAACCTGAACCTGACTGACATGGAGACCTGTTACAAGGTCTTCCGGCGCGAAGTTCTTGAGAGTTTTGAACTGAAGGCCAAACGCTTTGGGATCGAGCCGGAACTCACCATACGGATCGCCCAGAGAAGGTGGCGGATCTATGAGATCCCCATCTCCTACCACGGGCGCAGTTACGAGGAAGGGAAGAAGATCAGTTGGCGGGATGGGATCGCGGCGATCTGGACCATGCTCCGTTGTGCCTTCACCCATTGCGGTGGCAAGCAGGACATTGGTTATGAAACCTTGCTCCGGATGGAGAACCTTTCCCGCTATGCCGCTTGGCAAGCGGAACTCATGGGCTCCTTTGAGGGCAAGAGGGTTCTTGAACTGGGGGCCGGGACTGGGACCATGAGTGATCATTACGCGGCGGCGGACCGTCTCTGGTTGGCCGAGATATCCCCCCTCTACCGGGACCTTCTCCAGCAGCGTTTCAAGTCCTTCTCTCATGTGTCGGTGTGTTATCTAGACCTGGAGGCCCCAATCCACCCCCCCGAACTGGATGAGGTGCCCGATACAATAGTGTCGACCAATGTGATCGAGCATATCCACCACCATGAGAAGGCGGTACGTTTCGCCTATGAGACTCTCGCCCCAGGGGGGCGGATCATCCTGCTGGTTCCTGCGATGCCATCGCTCTTTGGCACATTCGATGAGGGACTAGAACACCAGCGGCGCTATGACCGGGAAGAGATGACCCGTTTGCTTCAGGAGGCGGGGTTTAAGGTAGAGGAGATCCGCTTCTTGAATGCCTTGGGCGCCTTGGGATGGTGGTTCAATGGGAAGATTCTGAAACGCAAGGTCCTCCCCACCAACCAGCTGCGCTTGATGGATCTTCTCCTGCCATGGGTGAAACTGGAGTACCGGCTGCACTTGCCCTTTGGATTGTCGATCTTGGC
>CAYRBI010000176.1:6675-13252 GCA_964422415.1 uncultured bacterium
CATGGGTGAAACTGGAGTACCGGCTGCACTTGCCCTTTGGATTGTCGATCTTGGCAATGGCACGGAAGCCAAGCCACTGAATTGAAATAATAGTCAGTAAGTGTGATAAAATATTGGAAAGATGAGATGGTTCATGGAGGCTAACGAAATGACGCCCGCTGAAGTGGTTTTCCAGAAAATCCAGAACTGGCCTGAATCTCAACAATCTGAGGTTCTCGGTTTTGTGGAGTACCTTCAACATCGGAATGTCTCCGTCTGTGAGGATGAGCATGGGTGGAGTCAGTTCTCTCTAGCAGCAGCTTTTTATGGGCTTGATGACTCGGAGGAGGAAGAATACACACTCGCTGATATCAAAGAGTTCTATTGATGATTAAACCAGGCCAACTTGGATTAGCCAGCCTTATCAATCCTGATGGAATAGGTGCCAAGACACGTCCTGTGCTGGTTCTAGCATAAGTTCCAGGTCCATATGATGACTGGCTGGTATGTATGGTTACAACGCAGTTAAAGAATGAAATTGAAGGTTTTGATGAGCGGATCCTGATGCAGGATTCCGATTTTACAATAACGGGCCTGAGGCAATCCAGTCTTGTGAGGGTTGCCCGCCTTGCAGTTCTGAATCGAGCCTGTCTGGCTGGGGTGATTGGCTATATTTCCGAAGTTCGCTTAAACCGTATCTATCTTCGGCTGGGGCAGTGGCTGGGAGGCCTTGCGGACAGTCAGTGATGATCCACTCTTTGCACCTATCCCACATCCATTCCTCGCTAACGCAGGTGTTTACGTTATCTAAAATTGTATGACCTATAATGTTGCGGATTAGTTTGGAAAAAAATGGAAATGTGAGGACACAAACCTATGAAGGAACACAGCGTGGTGAGACTCCGTTCTCACCACGCGCGGATACCCAATAATAAAGAGATCCCAGGGCCAAAAATGAGAAGACCTTAGAAACCAGAAGAAACCTTGGAGACCGGGTCGACACCTTCACGTGCCATAATGCCACGTAGAGTGGTTTTGATGGACTCCACATGCTCTGGCTTCACTCGGCAGATTGCCTCGAGGAGCGTGAACATCTCTTTGTCATCAATCTTCCAGCCAGCGGATTCAAGCGCCAGACGCTGTTCGAGCATGACTCTCCCCGCTCCACTTGGCCGGTAATTGGCTTCCCGTGAGATTTTTTCCACATGCTCCGCAACGGGTACTTCGAGTGTGAGGTTTAACTGACAAGTCGGCTTTGGCATCTACTCTTCCTTTCATTCATTCTAGCATTATTCACGCTAATTGCGTATGTACAATACACCAAAGGGCTGAGCGAGTCAACTCTTTTTATTATTAAGTAGAATACACCATCCATAATCAATTGGGAAGAGGGAAAGAAAGCGTTTTCTAAAAAATAATCTCCTTTTTTTCAAGCCAATTGGCTATCTCATCCGGTGTATAATCACAAACTTATAAACAGATTGCCCACTCCATGGGATCTTTATCCGGAGTTCGAACGTAAGCGTATACGTTGGAAGGGATACTCCACTTTTGTCTTTGGTTGGGCGGATGATATTCACAATTCGGTGTTCACGTGTATAACGATTTACAGAGGAAAACCCCCAGCCACATCATTCCCGTGTAGATGTGAATTGTCGCCTACACTTTTTATCAATTATCTGTCATCACTTTTTGAGGAATTCCATGACGATGTCTTCACAGTCGGTGGGTTGTAGAGGTAATCTTCCGAAGGTTGTGGAAACCTCTGGAGGTTGGGTCTCTTGTCATTTGAAGCCAATGGGTTCTTTCAATCAATCGAAACCCTTGATGGCCTGACCATCTGGAGGATTTCAGGGTTTCTACAAGATGCCCGGATCAGCGAGCTCAAAGCGGCGCTTCAGACAGTTCTTGCCAGTGGGCAGGTAAATGTGATCTTTGATTTCGATGGTCTGAGAGTGATTGATAGCCGTGGCTTGGGCTTCCTGGTATCGGTCCAAAAAGAGCTGCGGGTTCGCAAGGGACGGATGGCCATGGTACATCTCACGGCCCAATTCGCCGCGCTACTGGAGCTGACCAAACTCAACCGTATCTTCGAGGTGTTCCTGGACATGGAAACCGCCAAACGGAGTTTTGGAGGAGAACACCTTCATGAGGCATGAGATATCGTGCTGGGACACTGGACATATAAGGAGATTTTCGACTTGTTATTCAGGATGATCCTCATTTTCCTTGCTCTTGGATTATTCAACCAGAGCTCGTCTCCCGCCGTGGAAGGGGAGATATCCCTTCCTGTTCAAGAGTTCAAACTCACCAATGGGTTAACGGTACTTTTGCTGGAGCGCCACCATTCTCCAACGCTGGCTTGCCAGATTGGTTTCAAGGCGGGATCCAATAACGAGAGGATTGGCATCACGGGTGCGGCGCACATGCTTGAGCACATGATGTTCAAAGGTACCAAGACGATCGGTACTCGCGATTACCAAGCCGAGGTTCCCATCATGGAGGAAATGGACCGGACCGTCGATGAGATGTTGAACGAGCGTCTCAAGGGAGATCAGGCGGATACGGCCAAAATTGAGGCCCTACAGAAACGGTTAGCGGAACTCCAGGAACAACAACACCCCTATGTGGTGGGGAATGAGCTGGGGAGTATCTACAGGAGACAAGGCGGGACCGGAATGAACGCCTATACCTCTGATGATTATACCAACTACATCATCGAACTGCCCAGCAACAAAATGGAACTGTGGTGCTGGTTGGAATCGGATCGTATCTCGAACCCCGTCTTCCGGGAGTTTTACTCCGAAAAGGAAGTCGTGCGTGAGGAACGGCGGATGCGCTACGAGACTGATCCCGATGGTTCTCTCTGGGAACTCTTCAGTACCACTGCCTTCCAGGCTCACCCCTATGGTTGGATGACGATTGGCTGGGCATCGGATATCGAGAACTACCACCGTGCCACGATGCAGGAGTTCTTTACCCGCTACTATGCTCCCAACAACGCGGTCATCGTGTGGGTGGGTGATTTCAAGACCGATGAAGCCCTGGGGATGATCCGTCGTTACTTCGAATCCATTCCCTCCCAGGAGCCGCCTCCACCCGTGGTGACTATCGAGCCAGAACAGAAAGGCGAACGGCGAGCGGTGCTCGAGTTTGATGCGAACCCCTCGTTGGCCATGGGCTGGCATACGGTAGCCATGGACCATCCCGATCAGGCTCCGCTGGAGATCATCGAGGGTTTGCTTTCAGAGGGAAGGACATCGCGTCTCTATCAACGTCTCAGACAGGATGAGCAACTGGCCAGCAGTGTGATGGCATATCAAGACACGACTGAGTATCCAGGCATGTTTATTGTCGCAGCAGCCCCGGTGGAGGGGGTAACCTCCGAAAAAGTGGAACAAGTTATCGGAGAACAGATAGCCCGGTTGCGGGATGAAGCCGTAACGGATTGGGAACTCCAGCGTGTCAAGAACCAACTTCACGTGGATTTTGTCCTCAATATGGAATCCAATTATGAGCTTGCTCGTCAGCTGACCGAATATGAATGTAAGAAGACCTGGAACCTTTTGTTCCAGGAAGACCAGAGACAACAAGCGGTGACAGCAGACGATGTTCAGCGTGTGGCCCGTAAGTACCTGATTCCCTCAAACCAGAATGTGGTAACCCTCAAGCCAGTCTCAGCGAAGGAAAAGAGCTGAAGAATCCACTGGTATATGAATCCCCCAAGGCGGTGTGTGTGACAATGAAAGCGGTTGTGTTGAACCGAATCAAATGTGTGGCCAAGGTGATGGTTTTCCTGGCGGTCATCCTTCCCATGGAGGTGGCTGCGCAGGAGGCGGCGAAGCCAGCTCGTCCAGAGGCTTTGACATATCCGGAGAGCCAATTCCAGCCCCCACGGCCCGAGCGGATCCAATTGGAAAATGGGCTCATACTCTATCTTTTACCTGATCACATGATTCCCATGATCCGTGTCAGGGGCATTATCCATGCGGGTAGCCTTTGTGAGACACATGAGGATTCAGGCTTAGCTTACCTGACCGCGAATCTGCTCCGTCTGGGAGGTTCAACCATTACCTCCGCCACCGAAATGAACCGTCAACTTGAATTCGCTGGTGCGAGTCTTGAATCAGGGGCGGGACGGGATTCCGCCTCGGTGTCATTACTTACTTTGACGAAAGACCAGGAGATGGGAATACGATTCCTGTCCGAGATTCTCCTCCATCCAGCCTTTGCGCAGGAGCCGCTTCAACAACGCAAAACGGAGATTCTTGATGCACTCAGACGTCAGAATGATGACCCAACGGAGATCACACGCCGTGAATTCCGGAGGGTTTTGTTCGGTGATCATCCTTACGGCTGGGACACACTTGGAAATGAGAAGACTGTCCCCTCCTTTGACCGGGAAGACTTGATCCGTTGGCACCAGGCTTGGTTTCACCCTGACCGGACCATTCTCTGTATCACAGGGGATTTCCAGCGCGAGGAGATGCTCGAGCGAATCCGGAAGTTCTTGGGTGTATGGCCACATGCGGGGAAACCCATCCAGTACCCCGAGGTGAAGCCTAGCCCCGCTGTGGGGAAAAACTACTTCATTCCCAAGGAACTGAATCAATCCACCGTCAGAATTGGCCAACTCGGGGTGGCGTACAATAATCCAGACAAGATACCCCTTGAGGTGCTAAACTTCATTCTGGGTGGCGGTAGTTTCTCTTCCCGCTTGTTTAACCGGGTGAGGACCGAATCTGGGTATGCGTATACAGTCGTTTCGCAATTTGAAGGCTCCCTCTTACGGGGACAGTTCCTCGCATTCCTCCAGACCAAGTCCGGAAATGCTGTCAAGGCCACCCAGTTAACCCAGGAGATTATCCGCGAAATGGCGGTAGGTGATAATATCACCGAAGAAGAGGTGAGTCTCGCTAAAGAGTCTAAACTCAATGATTTCGTGTTTAAATTCGAGACCCCCGCCGAGAGCGCTTATCTTCGTGCGGAAGGGGAGTTTTTTGGACTTCCGGAGGACTACCTGGAGACATATCGTGAACGGCTTTCAGCCATCACGCTTGAGGATGTCAAACGGGTGGCCAGGCAGTATCTTATCCCACAAGAAGAAACCCTGATGATTCTTGGAGCGCCCGAAATCCGGGATGACCTCAAGGTATTTGGAGAATTCGAGGAGATTCAACTCGAAAAGGAGCAGTGAAGTAAACAATGTCAGCCCATGTAGCCTCAAAACCCCAAGTCGATTACCGCGAACTCTTGCAAGTGGTAGTTGATACCAAATCCACCGACCTTCATATCCGTCCCGGAGCACCTCCAAAACTACGTACAGCTGGGGATCTGATTGATGTCAATGATTACAAAATTACTCCCGAGGACTCAGAGTTCTTCTTGCGTTCGATCACGGATGAAAGCCAGTGGCACACCTTTACTACCGATAAGGAATTGGACTTTGCCTACTCGTTAACCAAGGAGTGCCGGTTCCGTGTGAATGCCTACTGGCACTTGGGGCAGATTGCAATTGCCTTTCGTCTTAACCGCTCCGACATCCTCGACTTTGAGAAACTCAATCTCCCCCCCGTGCTCCGCGACCTCGCCCACCAAGAGCGCGGTCTAGTCCTCGTGACCGGCGTCACGGGCTCGGGCAAGTCCACTACGCTGGCCACGATGCTGGATTATATCAACCAGATTAGGGCCTGCCACATTGTTACCATCGAAGACCCGATCGAGTTCATCTATACCGACAAGAAGGCTCTGATCAGCCAGCGCGAGGTGGGATATGACACCAGCAGCTTTGTGCGCGCCCTTCGCGCCGCCCTGCGTGAGGACCCCGATGTGATCCTGGTCGGTGAGATGCGTGATGTGGAGACGATCCGTACCGCAGTGAACGCCGCTGAAACTGGGCACTTGGTGTTTAGTACTCTGCACACCACCATGGCGGCGACCGCGGTGGAACGTATCCTCGGTTTCTTCAGTCCCAACGAGCAGGGTATCATCCGTGCCCTGTTGTCTGAAAACCTGCGCGGCGTCATCAGCCAGCGTCTGTTACCAAGGAAGGGCGGTAAGGGGATTATCCCCGCCTTGGAGATCATGGTTGGAACGTCCACGGTCCGGAAGCTGATCGCCGAGAACAAACTCCGGACACTCAATCAAGCCATTCAAAACCGTGAAGGTGGAATGCAGACCTTTAACCAGGCCCTCCTGGACTTGATCAAGGCTGAAAAGATCGAGGAGATCATTGGGATGAGGTCCTCCGACAATCCCGCAGCTCTTCGCCGTATGCTACTGGGTGGTGAGTCGGGAGGCGACTCGACCTCGATTCTCGGATAAGAACCGCCGGAGCGAGCCTCTATCACTCAAGAAGAGAAAGGCCTTCCCGCCGAAGAAGGGGTGGGAAGGCCTTTCTTTTTTTTAGATGTTGTGGTAAGTCTGGCTCTGGTGGAAAGGTCTTTCCATCACCCCTCGTTCCAGCGGCATAACGCGCTGGAAGAGATTTCTCTGCTTCAACCCAGATTTACCCGTGTGCTCTCGCGGCTGCTCCGGTAGATTGATGTGATCAGATGCACGGATTTCCGTGCCACCTCGCCGGTGACTACCGGGTCGC
>CAYRBI010000177.1:0-12822 GCA_964422415.1 uncultured bacterium
CGTGGACATGGTGGCGCGGGTGGGCGGGGCTAACCGTTTGCTTCTTGTCCGAATCTTTTACCAACATCTTTCTGGCGGTTCATGCCCCCAATACACTCAATCAGCGAGGCACTTCGCATGACGGTGTCAAACCGTTCGATATTGTGTTCGCCACCCTTTATCTGGCGCTCAGCATTTGCCTTGCCGTCGTGATTGGTTTTGATTGCATTCGCTTTCAGTGGTCCTCGCTTCCGTGGGCAACATTCGTGATTGGCACATGCCTGATAATCGCTGCAACCGCTCTTGGAACATGGGCGATGTTGGTGAACGAGCATTTCGAGATGTTTGTACGGATTCAGTCTGAACGCCACCATCGCGTGGTAACGTCTGGTCCGTACCAATTTGTCCGCCATCCGGGTTATCTTGCCGGGATACTGGGTGCGGTGGCCGGTCCGCTGTTGTTCGGTTCCGTATGGGCGTCGGTTCCAACCGGGCTATTGATCATGCTTCTGGTTTGGCGCACAATTCGTGAGGATCAAACGCTTCGCGCTGAGCTGGAAGGATACGTTGAATACACTCAGCAAACACCGAATCGCCTGATCCCCTTTGTCTGGTAACCCTCGGGTGTAACAATCGCATCCACCAGAACCGCCGATCCGGGCGTTATTAAATGCAGCATTACATACAGCAACCCGGTAATGCGTGACGTTAGTGTCTCGCCGGCACCATGGAGCCGCCTTCACGGGAACCTGCGACGGCTCTACCTCATCATAGCATTGCCCGGTTGGCTCAGATTGATAGACTTCGCGGGGATACAGATCAAATCGGTTAAAACATGACCTTCGCGTTCGATACGGCAAAGGGTATAGACCGAACCGTCTTTTCCAACCGCAATCGAATTGACATATAAGGGGCGCTGTCCATCGGTCAGGAAGACCGCTCCGTGGTCGATGTACTTGACGGAAGGAATGTCATATGTAATCAGGTGCAGGTCTTCAAGTCCCTTGGCCTCGCCTTTACCAGTGCTATCCTTGCCAGCTACGCGTTTGCCATCCTCATAGATTGGCCCGCCCGTCAGGTAGTAGAGCGTCCGGCCGTCAGGACCTAGTGTAAAACCAAGGTACCCGTAACTAAACTGGTCGTACATGCCGCTGCGTTTCGACGGTAATGAGGTGAGCCGGTCGAGCACTTCAACGCGTTCAGCTTTGGGATCGAAGCGGAATAAATATCCCGAGTTACCATGGACGCCGTAAAAAGACTTCTCCGGCGCGTACCAGACGACCTGCCGCCAGTTGTAGCCCATGTGGCCTGAGAAAGCCGGGTCGTACAAACCGAAGTAATCCTTCTTCATGTTGTCGCCCTTGACCGCCTCGATCGTCTGGCGGTCGTTGTCGTAGCGGAGGATCGCGCCGTCGCCGGTAGTGAAGTATACAGCCCCATCGTCGGGATTGATCGCAATGCAACGGCAGATGGTTCGGTAGCGGTCCCCCTTTCCGGTTTCGCCATCGAGGCATGTCGGGCCCAAGTCCTTCAACTCTTTTGTCGCCTCATCGCACGTAATAAAATGACCGGACGGCCAGGTGAGTCCGTAAAGCCGGCCCCGCTGGACGTCCATGTTCATTGTGACAATTCCCTCACCCTTCAGCGCGATTCCGAGATCTTCGACTTTGCCAGTGGTCAGATCATAGGCCAGGAAATGCCCGCCCTGGTACGGCTTCCAGCCCGTTGGCGGCGGTCCAATCACCTCCATGTCATCAATGATCACGTAGTAACCATTGTGAGTGCAAAAGTAGAGCTTCCCCTGGTATTCCCTGAAAGTGCAGTGGATCTTTCCCTGGGCAACGGCTTTCATGTCCTTCTCGCCGCACATTTCCGTCAAATCGCCTATGACCTTGATCCCCTTGGCCACCGGATCGAAGCTGAACATCCGCCCAGCCACATCGTAAAGCGGCGAGCACAACGCATAGTAAATCTTTCCGTCGCTCGCGACGCCCATGCCGTTGTATGTGTCATGCGCCTCCTTGAAGGCGGAATCGTAGCTGTCGGCTATCAGTTTCGGTGGCTTGTAGACCGACTCCTCGGAAATTGCAGTCCCGGACAACAGGACTACCGTAACAAACGACACGCCAAGCACCCAACCAATTGTGTTTGCTCTTTTGGAATTCATGTTCGACCCCTCGTCAAGAAAGGATTACGTATATTTCCACTGGTTTCTTCGTGGGACTGTGCTTTGCTCGTCCCACCCCACTTGTCAGGTTACGACAGTTCCTTGCGGTGTGCCCAAACCTTCTCAAACGCTTTGACGTATTGTTCAACCAGCTCGGGCGCCTCTTGCCGGAACAGAGAGATGTGAAACGCACGGCGATTGACGTCTTCACAGCCGGGCAACTGCTTTGGCACATCGATCGGATGATGCCACCATTGGGGTTCGGAGTAGATGGCGTATTTATGATTCTCCGGGTATTCCCACACGCCTGCCGAGACGCCTTCGGCCTCCAGGGCCTTGACCAGCGTGGCGCGCGAGATGCCCGCGACGGCTTCATCGAGAAACAGGAGGTTGCCGGAGTAGTACACCCGGTCCTGGTCCTTGCGGCAGACCGGCTCTGACAGACCCGGCAACTGGCAGATGCGGTCGTTGATTTGGCGGGCTTGTTTCTTGATGGTCTCGTTTTGCTTGTCGAGGTTTTCCAGTTGCTTGAGAATGAGCGCGGCAGCCAATGGATGCATCCGGAGCTTCATGCCGAGACCTGTTCCCTCATACTTACGATAGGGGCTGCTGGCGTCGAAAGCAGTGCCCTGAGCCGGAGCGGTGCTGCTGATAGCCTCGTAATGACCCAGCACGGTGGCGCGCTCGTAATCCTCCTTGCGTTGATAGACCCCCATGCCGCCCTCGATACCCGGCAGGGGCTTGGTGGCCTGGAAGCTATAGATGCCCATACGTCCCCAAGCGCCAACTTTTTTACCCTGCATCGAAGCACCATGGGCATGTGCACAATCCTCCAGCACATCCAGCCCGTGCTCTTTGGCGAAGTCACAAATGTGATCCATCTCGCAAGGCAGTCCCCAGGAGTGCATCGGTACAATAGCGCGGACCCGTGGATTCAGCATTTTCCGGGCATATTCCACATCGAATGTGGCGGTGTGCGGGTTGATGTCGACGAACACCGGTACAAGTCCGAAGAATCTCAGGCTGGTGATTGTGGAGAAAAAGGTATAGGAGGGGACCATCACCTCGCTGCCGGGCGGAAGATCGAGAGCAAAGTACATCGACAGCAAGGCACTGCTGCCGTTCATGTGGGTCTTCGCGAATGGGACCGCGTTGAAGTTCCGCCACTTCTCCTCCAAATCGGGCAAGTAGTGATAAAAAGTGCTCTGGTCGCCATCGAGCGCCGCCAAAACCATCTCTTTCTCAGCCGTCCCATACCGTGGCCAGCGGAAAACACTGTCGATTTTTTCTTTTGGAAGGGTCACGGACGGTTTGCCGCCGTTGATGGCCAGAGTCTCGGTATTGGTTGTGGTCTCGGCTGCTTCCTGGGCAGATGTGGGCAAAGCCGCATCAGCAAGGTAAAGACCCGCCACCAGAGTCCCAGCCGACTTGAGGAATTCCCGCCGCGGCGTCAACAGTCCCGGATCGTTTGTTTGCTGTTGCATGGTAAGGAACCTCCCTATTCACTTGTGTGTGATAATGTATTTGGCCAATCGCAGTTCTTTTCGGTTTCCCCACACCTTCTCAAACGCCTAGACACACTAATCCACCAGTTCGGGCGGATCGGCCGTGAAAAGGGCAACGAGATTGCCCTGCGGTTGGATTCATCACAGCCGGGCATCTTGTTGGGCACGACCAGAAGATGATGCCACTATTTTGCCTACTTGAACACCACGAAATTGTGTAAATAGTTCCGGCTGAACACAACGAGGTGAACTCTCACGATCACATTCTTTGCCATCACCATGGAGCCGCCTGCGCGGGAATGACGATATTCAAGGGATTTCGCTTATTCTGTCATTCCCGCACAGGCGGCTCCATGATCACGCTCTTTTTCAACATGCTGCTATGGAGTTCTACATGTGGGCGTATGTTGGAAAACCCGGTCAATAAACTCATACGCTTCCCGCCGGACATCAGGCGGAAAGTCATGACCACAGTCTGGATAGCATATTTGCAGTTGGCCGGCAGCCCCCAACAAGGCAAACACCTCTCTTGCCTTCGGTTCCGCCTTCTTCACCCCCTCGACAGCGAAGTTGTCATCATGAAGTGGCGAATTGGAGAAGAACACCCGTGGCGCCAACACCGCCACCACCTCGTAAAAATCGAACGGCACACGATCCGGATCGTTCCCATACACATCGCGAATCCGTGGCATGTAACGATCCTGGTCCCAGCCCGCCAGATGACCCCCCTTGTAATCGTGGAATGGGGTCCAGCCGCAGCTGGATACGATCACTTTGATGCGCTCATCGAATGCGCCCAGGAACATCGAATTGTGTCCACCGAGCGAGTGGCCGATGACACCAATACGATCCGGATCGACCTCTTCTCGCGCCCGCAACAGGTCTACGCCACGCATGTGGTTGAAAACACCCTGAATACTCCCCGAGGCAAACTTGCTCTTGCGGAAGTCATAGGGGTAATCACCGAATGATGGATAATCAGGAGCGAGCACCACATAACCCCGCTGCGCCAATTCCCTGGCATAGGCCAGATTTGATGCATGCCCTTCACCTTCACCCGCAGGTTCTTTCTTTCCTAAGGCCGTGGTCTGGTGCAGGGCCAACATCGCGGGAACGCGCTGCGCGTCGGAACACTCCCTTGGTAAAAACAGATAAGCCGGAACCCAATCATCGGCCTGGGCCAGATATTGGATACTCAAGCGGACAAAACCATCGCTCTCGATGCGTTCGAGGACTTTCACCTCCGGTGGTGGCAATTTCGACCAGCCGGGAAGAGCCCCCATCACCACTTCCATCCCGGCGATGATCTGCCGGCGGCGTATGGCCCAATCCTCTGGTGTCAGAACCGGCCGTTGCTGCCCATCGGGCGTTGTACACACCAGGAGTTGTGAATGATCGATAGCAAGCACATGATCCGCACCCAGGAGCAGTCCAAGGGCAGCGAGTGCATAGATCGTCTTTGTTGCTGTGACGAAGCGTCGTAGCATGGCCATGCGGTCCTCCAGGCAACGTATGCTTTGACTCCGCGCTCACTCGGCCCCAAGCAGCTTTTCGATGGCCTTCTTGACGATGGCCTCCGATTCAGGCTTCACATTCGCATCGGTCGGTTCGTAGCCGCCTTCCTGATAGGCCACCGCTGAGCAGATATAGCCGGTGCCGCAGTCGCCATAGCCGGCTACGGCCACGAAGTCGCCCGGTTTGACACCTTGTGCAAAGAGTTGAAAGTCAACCAGCGGTTCACCGGGTAAATTGACAATGTGCAGATTGCCCATTTGCAGAGACGACAATTCGATGGGCTGCCCGCTTCGCCGCTGAAAGACAGCTCGTACCGCACCCTGATACAAGCGGGTCACCAGTAACACTTCTGAGTTCTTGGCGAGAGCCAGCGCATCGGTCATGTTGAAGCCCGGGTCAGTGCGTGGTGGTAGAAGTACGCTGCAAGTCCGCCATTGAATCGTTTCAGCCGGGACAAACTTCGTCGCGGCAATGGCAGCTTCCATACCAGCCAGAAGGCGGTCAGCCAACCCCTGGCGGCATTCGTCGGAGGTGTCGTTGTACTTACCCATGGTGATATCGCCGCCGCAACCGGTGAAGTAGATCTGAAAGACCTTTTCCTTCTGCTCGAGCGCTGTGCGGGCGACGCCAGGAACATCGCTGGTGGCCCGCCGGTCGCCGTAGCGGCTTTGCGGATGAGTGGCGTAGTAGTGCAACCGCACAACCGGTGTGCCTGCGTGTGCCAGCGTGATGGTTTTCAGGTAGGGATCGATGGTCCCCTCGGGCAAGGCCCGCATGACGGGATCCTTGCCGGCGGTGCTCATACGGGGACGGATAATACCCGCTTCGTCACGGCAGCGGCGGCTCGATGCCACACGGTCCACCTTGGCCTGGCCGGTACCGATTTGATCGAACGGTTGGAAGTTGTCCAGCGACTGTTTGACCGCCGCCACGAGGTGTTGCACGATCTCGTCCAAAGCATCCGGAGCGATGTGCGACTGTGCGGCGCCGACTTCGGCCATGATCTTCTGGGCGCCCATATCGATGAGCGGCGCGGTGTGTTGGTGGACAGTCTGAACGGCCACATGTGCGGCCTTGGCGCCAGCGGCCTCGGCGATTTTCGTCCGGATCTCTTGATACGACTCGTTGCAGAGTTCACACCAATCCAGCGCACAAAGGACAGAGCGTTGTCCTTCCGCCTCAAGGACGATCCCCTTGGCCAGAAGGGGAAGTTCGACCGTTTCAAGCGGATCGCATGAGAACATCGGCTGGCCTAACGGCGGTGTGATGTCGCATGAAAAGGTTGCCACACGAAGTTGGCCGGCTGGTTCTGCACAAATCAGCGGTGCGAATTGAAGGCACAGAGCGAAAGCACACATTATGAGGCACCATCGGGAATCTGGCATCATCCATCTCCTCAGGAACGGTTGAAGTGCTGTCCCACCATTACATGCCAAGGTTTGTTCCGCGTCAAGCAATCGTTACAGCCAGGGCCATACCGGATCGATTCGCCCCGAAGGGTGTGATCCAGCGCGGCCTGGCTCAGATATCCAATTGCTGGGTAAAGGCCTCAGTCCGAGGCTGTACTTCCATTCATTTCAACCACACATTTTATTTTGGACAATGTCCGCAAAAACTTTTGAACATCCGGATTTTTTTCCAGCCGCGAGCCAGATCTTGGACTGCGGTCTTGTTCCGTTTCCTCTTCAGTCCATCGAGGACCTGTAGGACTTCATCCTTGAACAATCTGAATCCCACTCCATCACCCTCACCAGCGTTGCACTATCTTTTCAGCAGACTATGGAAAGAGTGCAATGAATTTCGAGCGGAGACTAATACTTATCTGATAAACCAAAATCATTAATCTGGAAAATCTCATTTTATATGGTCCCCATATTGGGCGCAGGTCATTAGCCGTTAACCAATTTTGACAACCCAGTTCCTGGCATATAGTAAATAGGCAACACCGTAGCACATAATCATGAATATACAATATCCCGCTATGATACCCAACCAATTGTGTGTTTCCTCGGGTAAAAACCGATGTGCACTTTCCAATAAACACCATTGAAAAATATAAAGAACAAGAGGATTTTTTCCTAAAATTGCCATTCCAGGAATTTGAATCTGAAGATTGTCGCAGATCAAGTGAAACACAAATAGGAGTAAGAAACAGATTCCTGATGTGATAAAGGAATAGGGGACTGTAACATATTCCTTAGTGACTGGCCAACTACATTTTATACCAGACCATTCAACTGACAATAATGAACCAACAATTAACATTCCCATACCCCAAACAAGAAAGCTTATGTATGAATTATTGTGATCTAGTTTTTTCAATATATCACAAGCAATTGTTCCACTGATTAACATGAGAAACCAGCTCCAATGCCCTAAAGGTCCGCCATTAATTGGCACCTCTAATAATGATGGACCGAAAGGAACTAATTTGAATACAATTGGAATATTGGTACTGTCAACTTTAAAAGACCGATGAATAATTTCTCCATAGATTGTAAATTCGCAAAATATAAAAAACAAAGAAATTAATAATACTCCAAACCCAATCCGGATAAATTGATTCTTATCAATTACAAGGATGGCCAGAAGTCCAGCTAAGCCAATGTTCATTAATGCATCCCAGAGATAGCCTGTATATAGAGTAAATGCTATCAGTATCAACACAACATAGCGTTGAACAAGATATATCCTTGTAAATCGTATACCATAATTGTCTTTTCGTTTGATCCAAGATAATCTCAATCCGATTCCAACTACAAACATAAAAATGGGTGCGATGAGGTCGGCCATTGTCATGTGATTGTGTCCATGATGGAGTTGACTCCAGGATTCTTTAAAGTTCTCAAAATAATCCACTAGTAACATGCCAAAAATTGCTACACCACGTAGTTGATCAAGGGATGAAATTCTATGATTTTGGTAATTTAAACTGTTGATATTTTCCATATTAGTGCGTTCTCCTCATATAATGGAAATAATGATTTGTATTGATGAGTATCTCGAATGGCTGGGAGTTGGCGATATAATAAAGCCTACGAGATGTCAAGTTAACAAAAAAATACTCTATATATTATAGGGAACAATTATAAATAGAACACATGTTATTATATCAGTCCGATAATAATTTGTCCGCTCACTTGTTGTATGGTACTTTTTGTGTATTCCATTACGTCTTGATTGATATTGGTTTATGATAATTACTGCATTGGCCTAACTGGAATTAAATGATATCCATCATCACCAAATTTAACAATATTAATATTCTTCAAATTTCTAGTCAGATTATTATAGTCTTTGTAAGCAATCTCTCGTTTTTCCGTATATGGCCTAACCATATTATTGTATATATCGCTTCCATTTTTATAGCTTAAGCCCTTCTCTTCGAGTACCTTATTGTATCTTTCTTTAGCAATGTGTATATTATTATCAATTATATATATTTGATTTAAGGTTTCAATTATTGAATTAATATCACCTTTTGGCAGTTTACCGTTATTCCTCATAAAGAATCCAAAATTTTTTTCACCATGCGGAATCATTGTAGATGAAAAGTACAAGACATCCATATAATTGAACACATTCGATTGTGCAGGCCATCTTCCAAAAAGATCAACGAGTGTAGACAGATCAAAAATGGATGGCATGATCCAATCAGAATAACCTGCATAGGAGAAGTTTTGAAGGAATTCATTAGCCTCCTTAAACGTCATTGGCTTATTAAGCCCTGCCTTTTCCAAGTCTTGAATCCACATAAGGTGGTTCTCACGGTCAGTTACTGTTCCATCTCCATTAACAACATACCGGCTCTCTTCGGGGGGGACCAAAACCAAGCGGAAGCCAACATGATTATTACATTCTCCATCATTCATTCTGTCTCTCGCGGCTGAACGTGAACGAAATGAATCCATAAAATAGGAACTACCACGAATGACATGATTTCCTATCGGCAATGTGCTTACAGGAGATTGTCCATTTTCATCATCCTTACTATAAAATTCTGGGTCATAGGTATCAGCGCACATTTCTGTCACATTCCCATACATATCATATAAGCCCCACTGATTAGGTTTTTTCTTTCCGGAGGCATGAGTCTTTTTGTCATTATTGGTAGAAAACCAAGCATACTCTTCCAACTCATTTGGGTCATCACCAAAAAAATACTCAGAGGTACTTCCAGACCGGCAGGCATATTCCCATTCTGCCTCAGTGGGTAGACGGTATTCCCGACCTTCTTTTAATGACAACTTTCGGATAAATTTTTGACAAGTCCTTGCATCAATAGTCTCTACGGGATTATCCCGGCTCCCTTTAAAACTAGAGGGATTTTCATCCATTATTTCAAGCCATTGCTTTTGAGAGACCTCATAAACACCAAGATAGTATGGTTTTTCAATTTTGACCTTATGCACTGGCACTTCCACAGAATCACCTTGTTCAGACCCCATCATAAATTCCCCAGCAGGTATTTTTACAAATTTAATACCAATTGAGTTTGTCATCTCCGGAAGTTGTACTGAGACAATTGGAGCGGATGACTGAGATGAAATGGGTAATACAAGGCGGAAACCAATACTTTCATCACTATTATCAAGTCCGGTAGATTTTCTTGAAGAAGAACGCATGAAATAGGGTCCTGTATTATAGCTGCCGCCGCGAATTACAACATCATTGACTTTTGTGTTAATATTAACTGGTGAGAGGGCATCTTTGTTCTCAAATCTCTGATAAAAATCCTCTTGATATCGGTCCTGGCAAACCTCCCAGAGATTTCCAGTCATATCATATAGTCCCCATAGATTGGGATTCTTTGAACCGATCACATGCACCTTCTGATCACTATTATTATCACTCCAACCATATTCACCGATTTTGGACTCATCATCTCCATAAATATATTCAGTGAATGATCCGGCCCGGCAGGCATATTCCCACTCAGCCTCAGTCGGTAAACGATATTTCTTTCCCTCCTTCTTGTTCAATAAATTGATAAAATTAATACATTTGTAGTAACTAATGTCAGAAACTGGAAAACTCTCAGTAAATTCTTTTTTTCTTGCTGCAATATGAATTTTCTCTTCCTCAATTTCCTGCGTCAATTTTTCGATCTTCTGGGTATTCTCATTTCGAATTTTCTCTGCTAATTCACGTACCTTTTTAATGTGCTCTTCTCTTTTTTTATTATTTTCATCCTTCTTATTCCATCCCAATAGAGAATCTATAAAGGAGGGTTCTTTTTCTTCGGTCTCGGTTGAATCAATGTCTTCCTCCAAGGACATATCTTCGATCTCAGAGGTGGATTCTTCAATGTCACCTTCACTCTCAAGTGATTCGAGTTCCTCGATTTTTTGATTCAATGATTCATCTTTTTCATTTGATATATACCCATCCACCTTAAACTCCTCGTCCGTTCCTTTCATTAGTGCATTCCATTGACCCACAGTCACCTCATATATGCAAATATAAAAAGGATTCTCAATTTTTACCTTGTGGCTAGGTTTCTCATCCTTTTCACCATTTTCTGATCCCATTACAAACTCTCCGGCAGGAATCAACTTCATCTTCATTCCAATGGAATTTGTAATAATGTCTTGATCTACAACTTGAGAAAACACGCCCCCACTCGATGGAAATAGAAATGCTGTAAGAAAAATACATATACACCAGGAACATACCAATTTCATTTTATCTTCCTCCTTACAGAATGTAAAAAATGATCACACTGATGCCAAAGGATCCAGTCGATCATTTGTAATACATGACCAGTCAAAAATCTCTGTATTTTTTCGTACGAAAAGAATAATCAAGACCTTTCATTTTTTTTGGTCCTTCTCCCTTCCTGGGGGTTATTTATGAGGGGATAAAGTTGTGTCAACCATCAGAGAATGTTATGCTTATGATACTTGGAATGGGATCTGTTAGGGGGCCACAAAACTCGTCTGACTCGTCGATGGAAACATATTCCGTTGTGGGGGATACCAGATAATAACTAACACTGTCATCAGCAAGATAGGTCTTAAAAATGAAAGCTGCAAACCAAATCGTGGGGGTTGCCAAAGGAGAAGATAAATAAAGGCCGGGTAGAATTTTTGGCAACTTGGGAGAAGATGTTATCGATAGTGTAGACAATACGCTACTTCTGGGGTACCAGGAAGATGGTAGAGCGATGTGGAGTCATTACTTTATCCCCAAGTGGTGAAATCACAGGAATCAGAACTTAAAGTCAGTGAGTGTCTGGCGAGGTAGTTCAACACACTTTCCATCTCGTCAGACACCGAGACTGTCTACCGGTATAATATCCATGCATTTCTGGACTGGGCCCAGCAGCAGGGTCTTGTGTCTTGGGGTGATTTCCGGCTGGATCACCTGTTGTTGTAGATGCAGGAAAATCACGACGCTACATTGAGCTTCGCTGTGCACCAGTGATCCGGGCGGCAAGATGGGCGGCTCACAATTGGCCAGAGAAATACAGAGACATTTCATCAGGATTTAAAATTCCTGAACCACGCCGGGAAGTCTCCTATGAGAATCAGGTTGGGAGGATTTGCCTCAGAATCCCTGAGGTAGGCTCTTTCCTTTCTTGGCTTGAGAGTGAAGATGAATGGGCAGTTTTGGCCCCCGGAGTCGCACTCCAAGGACTCTGTGGACTCAGACTAAGGGAAGCCTGGAGGCTCCTGTGGGATCGAGTTGATCTTACCCAAGGTGTTATCACTGTCGATGGCATCGTAAAGAACCACTCCTCGGTTCGAAGGCTTCCATTGCCAAATCGTGTTCTTTCTGTCCTTTCTCAGTGTCCTCGTCCAGGAGTCAGAGTACTTGCTGCATATGAAGACCAGACTGCCTATGGAAAAGCAATCGGCCGGTGATTGAAAAAGGTGTTTCCGACTCGACGGATTGAACCGAAAGGTCTAAGGCGAACCTTGCCCACCCAAGCGATTAGAGAAGGTTGGGATGGATACGCATTGGAGAGGTATCTGGGGCACAGCCCTAAAACAGTCACAGACAGGCATTTTGTGACACCGACCGAAGAAGAGCTGCAGGAGTTATTTCGTGTTCAGGTTGTGAATCGAATTAACAAAGCGCTACAAGAACTCAGTTAAGAATGGCAACAAAATAGCAAATTCGGGAGTATTGGTGAGTCGAGGGTTTACAGACCGGCGTTCACAACCACTTGGATTTACTAGGTTTAGTTGGTACGCCAGGCCCGACTCGAACGGGCGACCCACAGCTTAGAAGAGGGAATTGGCCCCCTCAGAAAAGTACAGTTCCCTCGAAAAATCGAGGATTCCCTAATGAATCGAGACTTGGGCTACGTTCACCCCACCCTTCGACGATGCAAAAACACCCTTGGGAAAGGCAAAATTGCACTAAAATTGCACTGGAGACTGGACACTGTAGGAGACTCCCCCTTGTGGCAGATGAGGATCAGTCCAGGGACTCTCGGTGGGTGTCGTGGGGAGTCTTGCGGCCACGCTCTACACCGACTTGCATGACTTCTTTCACTGAGGCGTATGACTATACAGCCGAATGATCATCCACCTACACGCCAGTCACGTCATACGATCGGACGGTTGTATGATCAGATGATCACTCGGTATACTGGTACCGTCCCTCCACTGACGGGCTGATTCCAGATCCATGAGCCACCGACGACAT
>CAYRBI010000178.1:0-6724 GCA_964422415.1 uncultured bacterium
CTTTAGTTTCCCGCCGCTGGATCAATTCATTCACAGCCTCGAAGGCGGGAATCCACGGTTTCGCTCTTTTTCAACAGGCTGTTAGCTCCCCCTTTGTATCCTTTGAATCTTTGCCGCCATGGGGATATAGCCCTGTTGGCGTTGTGCCTCTTTGGGTAACCAGATTGGACCCTGAGTGATCAGCTCGACCTCAATTGTCTGATCACTGTATTCCTCTGGAACCGGGAATGAACACATCATACGGTCCTTAGCAAGTTGGTAGACTAGCCCAGAAGAGATCCCTTCAATACGAGCCTCTAGAGAGACAATCTCTTCCGTGGTTCCGGTCACGGAAGCGGCTTCAAGCTCGATGGATTTTCCAACCCCACCGAGTCTGAAGATACAGGAACGGCCAATCTGGCCATCGATGCCGAATCCAGCCAATAACCCGATAGCCCCTGTTCCCTCTGTGAAATCAATTGATTCGGGACCACTCAGACTCTGGCATTCAAGAGAAGCTGCCAGCTCCAAGTCAATCTGCTCCTGGTAGTCGTTGCGTGGGATCTGGGGACTGATAAAGCGTTCGGGCAGGGCGTTGTTACCAGCCAGAAAAGACAATAGGCGGTCAGCCATGATCTGATGTCCCTCGGGATTGCAGTGTGGGTCATAACCCAGGGAATAGTGGCCGGCGTAACTGTCGTAGTTGAACACGGGCATGGTCGTCGCCTCTGGAATACCTCGTGTCCGGCAGATTTCACGAAGCCGCTGCACAACCGGTTCTGAATGAGCCTCCAGAGCGAAGCTGTAAACCAGAAAAGCGGCTCCGGAGTTACCGGTCAGCTGCTTCATCCGGTCCAGATCCTCCTCGAATCTCTGCCACCGGCGGGTTGGTTCTGGATGTGTGCCAAGGATGAGTGGTGGAGGGAGCTTACAGATTTCATCCAATTGGTTATCGAAGACATTCCCAATGCGGGTAAGGATGCTTTTATTGCCTATGTTTTGTTTCCGGATCAGCCACATTCCCGCGAAATCATCACCAACGAATGGGGCCTCAAAGGGCTGGGTGGGATCGCATGCGGTCAGGTAGCCATTCGGAGCAGCGGAAACGCTATCATCGAGATCATTCTCGACGAACACATAGACCACCACATCCGGCTTTAGTACTGGTAGATACTCCTCGAGTTGGCCACGGATGTTGCGGGCATTATAGGCACTCACGCCCATGTTGATTACATCTATGGTTACCCCAGGTTGTGCATATTCCTGCAACATCTCCTCCAGAACATTTGAGAAGGTTTCCTCATTGGTGACGCCTGTTCCGAAGGTGACAGAATCACCTACGCAAAGGATGCGGAAGAGGTTAGGTGTCTTCTCGGAAATGGGCTTGTCCCTGAATCCAAGCTCGTTAGTTTGAAATGGAACCCCGAAGGTGATGAACTCACCATTCGGCTGCAGCATGTATGTCATGTCGGCATTGGGGGCGGGTTGGACCATCCAGCGGGTTTCCAAATGCTGACTCCATCCCGCCATAGTGAAAGATAGTACCGCTGTAAACAACAATGCCTTCCATTTCCAGGATACAGATTGAACGTGAATCCACACCCGCTGGGCGGAAAACGCCTTCTGGCATGGGATATTATGATTGCCTTGAGGGCGATCATGCCCCCGGTTCAGATAAGATGGCATGGATCTCTCCTTTTCTATTTGGCTTGATACAACTGTGAGCCAGGGAGAGATCAGATGCGTGGACAGGTCAAATGGAGGTGTAAATCAGATGCAGTTACAAAAGGAGTACCGGTGCCCAGTAACTGGCCTACTGGTGGGAGCGACAGAGAGACGAATCTGTTTGCCCTTGCGAATGTGTTCGCGGGTATCAGTGAAGGAGAGGAGGCCTTGGGTTGGTTGGCTGCCTCACGACGGCACCGTCCCGAATAGCAGCAGCAAGTTCTTTCCGTGGTATCTTCGCCATCACAGTAGAAAAAAGAGCTTCCAACCAGATCGAAAGCTTTCTCTGAGCTTGATGAGTCTTCAAATGCGTCACAATCGAGGCAGGGACAAGGAATCAACACCCCAAGCGCCAGGACAACCAGAAAGACCATGTATCTGAATGGGTGATTCTCTCGAATTCGCATGAGACTGATTAAAGAGCTCCTCCGCCCCTGTCTTCTTCTAACGATCCAGTTCAAGGGAGGTTATCCGTTTTCTATGTCTTCCGAAGGTTGTCTTTTAGGAAGCTAATCTATCCTGGACAAGACTCCACCGGGGATAATGAGTGGTATAGAGAATGGGTGTAGGTCAGGAGGATTGACTGATCCAACCTGTCTCCTCACCCTATCAGCCTGTTGAAAAAGAGCGTGACCCTGGATTCCCGCCTTCGCGGGAATGACAGAATAAGCGAAATCCCTTGGAAATCGTCATTCCCGCGAAGGCGGGAATCCAGGGTGCCAACAGAACTACGAGTTTTTCAACGGACTGCTATCCGCACACTCAGTGCCTGAAGGAGCCAAGCGAGTCATGTTATTCCACCGGGTTCTCATTCTAGTTGCCCTCTTGTTCCCTGGTGTTCTGGTCTGTGAGGCGGGTCAGATCTTTGTCAGCCCCTATCAGGCTGGACCTGGCAAGTATCCCCGGTTTGATTCAAAACAGGCCGAACCTGGCTTGGCCTATGGTTCAGTGGAGGGGTTCCCGCTCCCCAAGACCATCCTCTTCAGTGTCAGCACCGATGAGTTGACCGCCGATGCCGCTGAGTGGAAAAGCAAAGGATTCGATGCCTTCTTCCTAACGGGTGTTATGCCGGACTGGTCGGCGGACATCTGGGCGATCGATAACGAGTCTTGGACGATCGGTTCCGGAGACAAGACCTTTCAGAAGGTGAAACATGCCTGTGAGATCTGCCGTGGGCTTGGTGTTGAGGTGTTCCTTACCATGGCTTGGAGTCATCCCTTCGATTGGTTTGATGATATGGCCTGGAGGAAGATCGAAGACAACTTCCGTCAGTTTGCTGTCTTCGCCCAGGCCACGGGGTGTACCGGAGTAGCCATTGATATTGAGTACATCAACCAACAATACCACTTCAACTGGCCAGGCTACACTTACGCCGGTTATACACGCAAGGAACTGGTAGGGAAGCTCCACGCTCGCGCGGAGGGGATTGCGGAAGTGATCTACAATGCATTTCCAGATGCGGTGCTGCTTACTTTTCCAGAGGGGACTTTATCATTAGGGAGTGTGGTTCAAGCGGCCTGGGTGGCGGTGGCGGCACGCCACAATGCTCCCGGAGGTGTTCACCTCTGTACTGAGTACACCTACCGCCGCCCGAACATCCGTTACATGTTGGCCGATGCCTGGCTCAACAACCGCCTTATGCAGACGTTGTTGACTCCTGAAGAGAAGTCTTACTGGGAAACACACTGCTCACTCGCGGAGGGGCTCTGGCCTTTTGGAGAGGATCCGGATGATTACCATGGTGCCGCACCCTCGTTGGAGGAGTTCCGCCAGGCCTATGCTGCCTCCCTGATGGCCTCCCGGCGCTACAACTGGGTTTACAGCCATGACCGCCGTCCCGCCATGCTGGGCAGGCCGACGGAGAAGGCGGTGGAGGGCATCGAGGACTATATGAAGGTCATGAAGGACCGCCAGATTGTTCAGAATGACGCTTATGTCCAAGCAGCGAAAGACCTGCGTGCCATGGTCTTGCGGGATTATTCCCGTGATCTGGGTGTCTCGCTGGTGGCGTCTTTCGCTGGTCCCCGCGAGGAAGGGGAAGTGGGGCTGATGCCTGTGTCAGTTATCGAGGGAACTCCTCTTCAAAGGATGCAGCCCATTCTTTGGGATTTGGATATGCGGATTCAACAAGGGGCGGTGGTATCGGGACTCCGGGATGAACTGGGAACTCAGACTCGTTGGATGGTGCTGGGGCCCTTTCCCAATACCGAAGGGCAGGGATACAACACAGTTTTCTCTCCCGAGAAAGGGATCCATCTTGAGGTGGGGTATGAGGGGGTTCAGGGGACAATCCGTTGGACCGAGTTACCGCATTCAGACTCTTTCACGATTGACCTTACTCGTCTGATTCAACCCAACGAACAGGTCTGTGCATATGCCCTCTGTTATGTCCACTCTCCGGCAGATGTAAAAGTCCAAATCCGTCTGGGCGCCAATGATACTTGTAAACTCTGGGTGGGAGGCAGTTTGCTGCTCGAAAGTCCCAACGATGGGCGGGTGTTGCTGGATAAAGAGATTGTCGAAACCACCCTTCCGGCGGGGGTGACACCCATTCTCCTGAAGGTATGCAATAACAAAAAAGATTGGGGGTTCGTATTCCGCATCACCGATGAGGAAGGGAATCACCTCAAGGATCTCAAATTCTCAACCACCCCTGAATAAGATGAGGTACCCTCCCGTTCGGAATTCGCGCTTCAGTATGCTCGTCTTGTATGACCTGAAGTTTGAACTCCGAACGGGTTGGTCTCCATTATTATTTCTCCATCTCCGCAACCACCATCGTGTGTAGCTGAACCTCGGGGATGGTTACCGAGAGCCCTTTGTCTGTCTTGGTAATGGGCAGATCAGTCCCCTCCGGTTCCATATGGATCCGCGAAAGATGTGTGTCTGTGAAACTGATCTGGAGGTTGTGTACTGGAACCACTTCCTCACGCAGGGGCACATCCTCATTAGCCAAGGCATGGTTGGCGTTGGAGATGGCTCCATTGAAGAGGTGTACGATGAGGCGGGATCCTGAATCGTTGCTCTGCTGGTAGTATCCACATTGGACCGACATCGGGGCTTGTACTGATACCGATGGCTCCATGGCCGCTGCCCAACGCATCGCACCCGCGAGCACCAGGCGTTGATAGGGATAGGGGTAGAGGTAGTAGGCTGAGTCGAATCCCGCTGGTAGATACACCACCCGCCCCTTGCCATAGGGATGTGTGATGACCGCCGGGAAGGTCTGGGCCTCCTTCTCTTCGCGTGGAGTCAGGGTTCCGGCGGTCTCTACTCCCTCGCCCTTGATCTCAGTTAGCACTGCTTGTCCTTTGAAGGTGACCGGCTGATCCGCCAGATAAAGCTCCAGGCGTGGATCCGCGAGGACCGGATTCAGAGACCGCTTGAAGTCAAAGATGCTCTTCCGCTTGCTCCAGTAATCAGCATCAACACCCTTCATGAAGTTGGCATCGAGCATTTCCTGCTTTGTCTCTCCTAGTGTGGGCACTCCCTTGAAACTGGCTCCGAAAACCTCCGCCAGACCGAAATCCTGACGGGGTACCCCCATCTCATCACAGTGTGAGGCATCCACACTCGCGACCAGGCCGCCTCCGTTGCGTACGAATGCTTCGATGACCTTCATCTGCTCTATACTCAAGCAAGCCGTATTTGGCAGCAGGAGGACTTTGTAGTCCTTGAGGTCCTCCTCGGTGATCTGCCAGTCAGTGAATACGGTGACCGGAAGGTGTTCCTCCAAGGTGGTCCGGTACATACCCAACACATTCGAGAGATAGCGGCTCTCTACTTGATCTGGTGACTGGCCATAGAAGATGCGTGTCTGATCGCTCATCACCAAAGCCGCCCAGGGCAAAGGTTCCTTACGGGTCAGCCAGGGCGCACGCCGTGTGATCTCCTTGAAGGTATCCTTGGAGGCATCACGCAGGTGGTGTTCCCACCCCATCGAGATGCTGGAAAAGGAGCCATGGGTGTTGACCTGCATCGCGCGGCAGAGCATCTCCAGCGGGGGAATGCAATCCACGCCATAGGGATTCCCATGTGACAACATGTAGGGTTCGCTGTAGGCCACACGGTGATTCGCCACCGCCCAGATGTAGGCGCTGGCGAAGGCGGGCACTACGCTTAGTCCCCGGTTGGTTTCATCCAGCCAGTATTCCTGCGCGGGGGCATCGAAGAGCAGGTTCATGCGTGAGGACATGGAGCGGGGGATCTCCTTGAGATGCCCGAAGCGTCCGGCGTTGGTGGTCCAGGTGACGATCGTCACTTCAGGGTTGATCCCCTTCAGCCGGGTCTGCATCCGCTCCACAAAGGCCTCCATGCGCCGGTCCATGAAGAGATGGTAACGGCGGAAGAGAGGGTTGTTCATGTCCGCGTCTGGTGGTTCCAGTCCCGTTTCCTTTTTCCAAGCCTCGACACAGTATTGGCAGTAGCAGGCATGACGGTGGTGGATGCCATCGAACCCGAATCCATCCACTTGCGGAAACTCGTTGAGAATTTCCACCAGAATCTCGATCAGGTAATCACCCCAGGGGCCCATTTGGCAGAGCCAACCACCCTCGGGGTAGGTCTTGAGATCCCGGTCAGGAATAGGTGCGCCGGGAACATCAATACTCCGCCAGTCAGGATGCGCAACATACATCGGTGTGTTGAAGCAGGGGGGCGCGGCGCCGATGATCCGCAGTCCGGCCTGGTCGATCCTGTCTACTTTCTCTTTGGTGAAAGTGGGCGAAAGCCCCGGTTCCATCGGTAGCAGCTGGCTGGGATAGAGGGCATACTGGATGCTCGCAAACCCTATCTCCATCATCTGCACCCCACATGCGGCGGCCTCTTCCGGACTGTCGGTGTAGGAGTAACGGGATATGTCCCAGAGCCAATCCGGGATGTTCACCTCCTGAAAAGGCTTCTCATCGAAAGCGGTGGCCGGCATGGTCCTCCCCCAGATCTCCGGGGGCTCCGCCATGCCGGTAGAGGCACACAACATCACGGACAAACACAATGTGAGACTGATACGAGTTCCATGAGT
>CAYRBI010000178.1:6824-12753 GCA_964422415.1 uncultured bacterium
GGAGCTCCCGGCGGTAGGGCCCGCCCCGCTGTTGTGTTGGTCTCATTGAGCAGGTGGACGATGGTCCGTTGGGGAGAGGCCTGTTCGTAATAGGTTGCTTGAACACACATGGGAGCCTCGACCGTAATCGGTGGTTCCACCTCACCAGCGGTCCACTTGGCCGCTCGTGTGATCAACCGGCGCTCATATTGATAAGGGGAAGTAAAATAGGCCTGCCCGATGTCATTGGGGAAATAGGCCACGCGCCCTTTGGCGGTCTCATTAAGAACGATGAAGGGTGTCACACCCGCAACGAGCGCCCCGGCTTCGTGTGCCTTCATGAGGAGTCCCTCATCCTTTCCACGGAAGCCGATGACCTTCATTCCCGCTTGCGTGCTCACTTGGCCGGTCATCCCGATGAAGTCCAGGACCTTCCGTTCCTTGGTGCGGTAGTTGTCCTCGATCACCGGGTCCTCGGTGATGGGGTGAGAGGCGAATGACACTAGAGTGGTGTTTTCATAGGCCGGCCAATTGGCGGTGTGATTCTCAAGCTTCTGGAAGGAGACGCCGAAAAGATCCTTGAGACCAAAATCGCTGCGAGGTGATCCGAGATCATCAAACAGTGAGGACTCGTGAAGAGCGACAAGGCCGCCGCCTTTGGCCACGAAGGCGCGGATGCCATCCATGACTCCATCCGATAGGCATCCAGCATTAGGAAGAATCAATACACGGTACAGGTCTAGCCGTTTGCCATCCGCCACATCACCTTCGGTGATGATATCGAGTGGGAGGTGATCTTCACTGAAGGCCCGGAAGACACCCACCGCGGATTCCATATGTGCCGGAAGACGCCGTTGACTGGGCAGGGAAGCAGAGGCATCGGGTGTGTCGATCCCACTCCCGATCCAGGCTCCGCCGAGTTTACTGTGTTCACTGGGGATGCCATGAAAGAGGCGGCTGCTTTCCGAGACCAGCAGTGCTGCCCATTTCACGGTCTTGGCTCCGGTGGTGAAAGGTTCCCGTGCGGCTTGCAGGTCCATGTAATGCTTGAGCGGGACCTCATTGCCCAGTTGCCAGAGTCCCGAGGTGGGTATGGCGCCTTGAGTGATCACACAGAGTTCACGGAAGTCACGTTCCACCGCTGGGGCAATGGGGACATTCTGCCCTTGGGTGCACAAATAAGGGAGCATGAACACGGGGCGCTCAGCAGTCAGTCCGAGATAATAACGGATCACAAAGCTCGGTAGGAGATTGCTTGATTGATCCGGCGGGAAGTCCCAGAAGAGCTCCAGGATGGGGGCATCCACCAGCCGGTTGGCACGTTCAGAACACTCCGCCACACCTGAGAAGGTCCAGTGCCACCAGCGTCCCGGACCAGAGCTCCAGGGTACCGCCGCGAAGTCTGGATTTACTGCTTTGACAGCCTTCTGCCAGCGGTAGACAAACTCATCCCACTTATTAAGACGCCATTTGATGTACTTCCGGAAACCCAGATCGGAAAGGTCTGCATGAGCCGGAAGAGTTAGCCCGGTCTCACGGAGATACATTTCCTGGCAGGTGGGGCAATGGCAGATTGCGAAAGTTCCAAAGCCATCCAGGCTGTAGCCATCCCAGCCAATCCTCTCGACCATTAACGCACACTGCTTGATGAAGAAATCTCCGAAGGGCGAGATCCAGCAACCGTTGGGTTGTACTTTGGGATTGTCTTGGCGGTCCTTGGGGGTTACCGGCTTGGAGTCTGGGCTGGGGAGCTCCTGCCATTCCGGGTGTTCGTTGATGAGTAGGTCCGGATGCCAAAAGCGGATCAAGGGACAGAGGACCTTCATCCCCAGACGGTGGTCTTCCGCAATTTCTTTATGGTAACGTTCGTAGTCGATATCTTCGCCGGTCTCGAAGTTGTAGATCCGGTCTTTTCCATCCCAAACAAAGAAGTACCCCCCGGCATTGGTACCGCTACAAGCGATCTGGGCCCCCTGTTCTGACCATTTTGCTTCTCCATGGATGTCGAAGACAAGCCGCTGGTGAGTGGTCCCGAGCCAGGAGGGCACAGGAAAGGGCGTGAGCTCTCCGCTTGCATGGGAGATCTCCTGAACAGAGATCAAATAGACCAAAAGGACGAGTGAGTGAGACAAGATTCCAGGCCATTGAAAGAGAGTGTTGATATGAAGGGATTTTGTCATTGTGCACCTTCCCGAAGAGATTTTACTCCATCGAAAACCAGACCAACCAGCCTGTAAATAGACGCAAAAACACGCTAATCGAGTCATATGCGCATATATACACGTGATTCATTGAAATTTCAAGCAAAGACTTGCCAAATTCAATATTTAAGGCACTGAATATCATATACTCGTGGGCTGGAGTGAAAGGATGTAAAAAAAATCAGAAAGACACTTGACATCCAATGATTGTGTACAGTATATATACGCATATGTGATTCTCGTGGATGTATCTTGGCGAACTGAATTCGGTTCCCAACGGAGCAAAAATGGTGGAGGAGGTTTCAGATGATGTCGATGCATTCCCTTTTCCGGTCGGGTAAATCCGGACTTCTTGTTCTGCTCACTCTGGTTGTTTGCGCGGTTTCGCCGGATGCCTTTGCGGCCACGGTGACGGTGTCAGGAGGAGGTACTGCTCTTCGAAGTGCGGTCAGTGCCGCCAGTGTTGGGGACACGATCCAGGTTACAGACAGTTCCAACTATGATTGTTTCACCCTAGATAAGGCGTTGACAATCGAGGTTGCCGATGGACAGGCACCTAAGGTGATCGCTGGCCCAGCGGGTGGAGTGACTGTGGGTGGTGAGGCCATCCGGATCAACGCCGATGGCCGTGGGAGTGTGCTTAAAGGACTACATCTCATCCGTGATAGTGCCGAAAACGTCTCGCCGGGGAACAGTGTCCTACTCCTTTGCCAGGGTGCCGAAGATGAAGTCGTCTTCACTATGTACGATTGTATTGTAGAAATTGCTGTTCCAGATGTCGTTGTTGACAACCGGGTGTGCGATGTTTACGACACAGTCTACTTATACAACTGCACCTTCCGCCGTTCCGATAGAGGCGCGAATGCTTGTCTCCGGTTCTTTGATGCTTCGGGTAACTCCCATATCGAGAAATGTACTATTGGTCCGGCTTACGATGGAACGATTACTGTCTGCACGCTTAATCCAACCAACCAAACCGTTAACTTCACGGAGTGCACCTTCATTGAGAACATCGACAATAAATCCAATTTCGGACTAGGCCTTTATGATCGACAGGTTATCGTGAACCTGGATCGTTGTAACTTTGGCGGTAACACGGGTATTTACGGTGGGAATCCAGCCTCAGCATCCGGGACAATCGTAAATTCTAACCGTTGCATCTTTGGTCCACGTGGAGATGGTGGAAGACGCGTCCTCTTTGCAGCGGATGGATCCGGAGCTACGTATAATTACACGAACTGCGTATTCTTCTCGAACAAGCAAAACAACGAGTCGATGACGGGTGAAGGACAAGCGAACACCTATCGATTCATCCACTGCACCTTTTCCGATGCGCCTGGACAGAAAACCATGGACAATATGGAGTGGTTGTTGCTCGGGAGGGGCTTTACCGACAACATCGATAGGGGAACCTATGAGTTTAAAAACAGCATCGTCAACCTCCCCAATACCAGTAATGTCTCGGTCCTGGCAACTCGTGGTGAGAGCTATGGGATGATCACTGTTGATGCAGGTGTCAACATGTTCAATGTTCTTTCGGCTGCGGCGGATGATTCACTGAGAGGTGCCGCTGGCGGTACTGAACTCATCGCCGATCCTTTGTTACTCGACGATAAAATTCACTTGGCTTCAGCCTCTCCTGCTCAAAATGTGGGAGCAGATCTAGGCATAACTGTAGATTATGATGGTGAAATCCGTCCTCAGGGTGATCCCAAACCCGATCTAGGTGCAGATGAGACTGGGTCGACTTCGAATGTCGAGTTTTGGACACAATACTAGGTTTCAATAGAAGTGAGGGGGTGGGCACCTAAGGTGCCCGCCCCCATGGATTATATTTGGAGGTCTAAGGGCATGTTTCGTCACAAAGGATTTACACTCATCGAACTTCTTATTGTCATTGCGATCATCCTCATTTTGATATCGATTGCTCTCCCAAACTTCCTGGAGGCGCAGATCCGCGCCAAGGTGGCTCAGTCCAAAGGCAATATGCGTTCCATCCAGATGGCGATGGAGTCGCATTTGATTGATTGGGGAGATGTGGTGCCCGACTACAATGATATCTATGGGGGAGGAGATCTTCAGGCTCTCGTCTCCAGGCTGCGGGCACGTGTCCCCGGTGGGGAGTCGGGTTGTGCCAGTCCACATGCCGCCTGTAGTTGTTATCCTCCCGCTGAGCCATCTGATGTGGGATCGGTCCGTTTTGTGGGTGGTTTCTCGAGTTTTTACTCGTCTGGCATCCTGTGTCCCCTAACCACTCCGATGAAATACCTGAACGCGACAGAGATCATGGATCCATTTGGTAACAAGGTGATCCCCCATGGCTATGACACTGTTCCAACTACTCCCTCGAAGCTCGGGTATGGTGCCGTTTTTGGGATGGGTCCTGACCAGATCGCGGGTGATTGGAGACGTAACATGGGAGTGACCCTTGACACCAATAAAGATGGTACAAGAGAGGGGCTTCCCTATAGTCCAACCAATGGCACCAACAGCCGTGGTGATTTCTGGCGTGTCATCATCTCCCACGATACCGTCATGGCGAAAGCGCACTTTTATCCCATACTGAATCACTGAAAGGCCATATGGCCCGTGTGATTGATTTGCTAGATGGACAGCCGTGAACAAGCTCCATTGGGACCGTTCAACAAGGCAAATTTTGGCCGGAACATTGGGAGCAATCCCGGTCTGGCCACAGATGAAATTGAGAGTAATGCCATAGATTTTTAGACTCAGTACCAAATATGGCTGGAATGGAAGGGTGGGTATGTTCTGTTGCATGCCCACCCTCTTCGTTCCTCTGAGAAGTTGACATCCGGGATCCGCTCAAAAGGTTTGGCACTCATCCACCAGTTGATCGATACCGCGATCATCTCGATCCTCTTCCTCTTTCTAATTGCTTGATTTGCCAATATGCACCTTCTTTAGGGAGGTTGGTCCTATGGTGAGTCTGGCTTACCAGCCCAAGGGCTGTATAAACTCTTGCCTGTAAAGTCCTTTGCATATATATACACATTACCCATGAGATTCGTAATCCTAGTGTTACCGAGTGCTTGCCTTCTTCCCCTTTGATCCACCCAAAATATTCACAAGGTGGAAGATTTTTATCTCTTCAGATTTTCTCTTGACATATCCGGCTGAGATTGAGTATATATAAACGCATATGTGAGATGTGTAATATATCTGGGTGAACTGAACTTGGTTCACAGAAATTTAAACTGATTGTGGCGAAGGAGGTCTCAGCTGATGTTGATGCGTTCTCTTTTGTGTCCAAAGAACAGCGGTTTGTTGGTCTTATTCTTTCTACTACTCAGCGTGGTATCACCGGCTGTCTTTGCGGCAACCATCACGGTATTGGGTGGGGGAAGTGCTTTAGGTGATGCGGTCAACACCGCGAGTAATGGGGATACAATCCAAATCACTGACAGTCTCGAATACAACTGCTTCAACCTGCCCAAGGCGCTGACCATCGAGGCTGTCTCCGGACAGACTCCTCAAGTCACCGCTGGTTTGGGTGGAGCTACCTCTGGTGGTGAGGCGGTCCGTGTTTATGATGATGGCCGTGGCGCCACAGTGAAGGGGCTTCACCTGATCCGTACCGAGAACACGACCACTCAGCCGGGTAATCAAGTCATTGCAGTGTTTAACAACTCCTCCGATACTACTTTCACGCTGGAGGATTGTATTGTTGAAGTCGCGGTTTCTGGAGAGAGTGTTGATAACCGTGTTTCCGGGTTCGGAGACAAGGTGGT
>CAYRBI010000179.1:0-12654 GCA_964422415.1 uncultured bacterium
GGGGTGTGATCCACCATCCCATGGTGGAACCCGCCACATAGAACCATGGTCTTCGCTTGGTGTAGCCTTTCGAATCCGCTCACAAGTCCTTCATTCCCATCGGGTTAATCATCGAGCTCACTGAACGGCACGGAATCTGTGATACGTAGATGAAACCTGGCAGGGATGTTCGGCGTCTGAATAAGTGGAACCTAACAGATTCCCCTGTATCTGGGATATCCCTGAGAAATGGAGAAGCCGGGAAGATAACCACCCGGAGAAACAGTCTTATATGAGTGCACATCCATTACCATTCGCATCCACCACTCAGCGGGGCATATCCCGCTGGCCCCCACTGCGTGGGCTGAAGATCATTCTACTTCTTGTGGGATTGATGCTCTCTCTTCAGGTACTTCAATCCTCTCCAGAATGGATTGCCCTGTTGGCTCTGACAGATCCAATAGATCCGATCGTGCTCTTCCCAACAGAGAGCATCCATCTGAAATCAGAGATGGTTTTCCCCCAAATGCATATGCTCAACAGTTCAGGATTCACCAAGCTTACAGCGGATAAACATGTTTGGGCTTACCTGCAGATAGCAGAGGTGGGAGATCACTCCGGTCTGGTCTACTTCTTTAAATTTAACGATGAATCAGAGGCCCTTGAGTGTGTGAATGCCATCTTGGCCTCTCAGGATTTCACGGTGCCACATGAGGGCCGCCAGTTTGGACATTATGCAGTCCTGGCGATCTCCATCCTGAATGTGGAAAATCCCTCCCCCTTCTTCGATACAGTGTTCGGACAGATCACACAAAACATGGCACACGCGGGGTATGGTTTCAAAAATCCACTCGCAAGTCCTTCATCTCAATCAGGTTACCAGCCGGACTCGTTGAGCAATCCGGATTCTGAAATGCGCCGGTGTAACACAATTGGGGAGTCAGGCGTCTCTATAGGTGAGACCTAAAAAAAATCTCTGCAACCCACACAACCTTCAAAATATCGAGGACAGGCGGAAAGAACACCGCCGGGAGAGTTATTGCTATGCGAATCCATCCTGTACCATTAATAAACCTACACCATGGATACCGTATTAACACTCAACGCGGTCTACGGGTTATTCTGCTGTTGGTGGGATTGGCCGTGTGCTTTCTGGTCCTGGATTCCTCTCCGGAATGGAATGCTCTACTGGCCTTGGCGAATCCCATCGACCCAATCCTTTTGTATCCAACCGGCCAGATCGATGTGGAATACGAGTTGTTCTTCCCACAACTGCACATGTACACAAGTCCCGGTTTCCTGAAGATCACGGATAACCAGCACATCTGGGCTCACATGCAAACAGTGAAGGTGGAAGACCGTTTAGGCCTGGTCTACTACTTCAAGTTCCATGACATGGAAGAGGCACGTATGAGCCTGGAGAGGATCGAAACCTCTGTCGAATTCGTAACACCCCATGAAGCCCATCAATTCGGCCCCTACACAGTCCTCTCCATCGTCTCTAACGAACGCGAAGATCCCGCTTCATTCTTCAAAACAGTGTTTGGACAAATTGAAAAGAACCTGAGATCGTAAAAACCCTCCCCCTCCCCGGTGGGAGAGGGGGGCAGGGGGTTGAGGTTACGGCATCTCGTAGCCATACTCCTTCATGGTAGGTTCGAAGAAATCGTGGTAGTTCACACCGGTGTCGGTCAGGTAACGACCAATCGGGGCACGCTTGACCGGGATTTTCGCCATAGGGATGCCAATAAATTCCTCTAAACGCGCGAGAGTTTCATCTTGCTTGAGAACAAAATCCTCCAGACGGATTTCGATCCAGTGCTTGGGTTTGGGAACTGCTTTGACCAGGTTGTATTGGTACTTCCAAGAGATAGCGCGCTGCATCCGGATATCCTCGGGTACAGGATACTCGATACCGAAACGGTGCAGGTCATCGGTGACATGATCGCCCAAGATGCAATCACGCGGGTTACGAATCCAGAAGATGTACTTGATCTCGGGGTAAAGACGTACGATCCAGGGATAGGCCAGAGTTGTTTCAGGGATCTTCCAGCCACGCAGCTCTGACTTGTTTTCAAGAACTGTATGCAGGAAAGAGTGTAGACGGTCGATGAACTCTGGATCGATCTCGCCCGTGAGCACATCGCTCCAGTCCCACTCCAAGCCGCCCTTCCACTTGATCCTTTTCCCAATGATCCGGCAGGCCTCATACATATCCTCCGGCGGGATCAGATCCCAGGACTCATTGAGCGGTTCGCCCATATAAACACCACTATCACTCAAGGTTTGAGAAATAGCGCGTGTGCCCGAATGCCCGCGGCCGATGATGGTGATAAGAGTCATAATGATTCTAGTTCCTCTATTCACCGGCACCAGAACAACCCTTCGTGAACCGGTGATCTACACTCTATCCCGGATAACTCAGTTAAAGTCTGCCACCAAGTTCATCCTTGGAAATTCCTGTCCACAAACTGACCTTCGACAAGATATCGCTCAGAGTCCCTTTGGCGATCGCCTTATGCATTGGGACTGTTATTAAGTGCGTCCCACGTTGGTCAATCAATTTGAAGCGTGCGTGGCTGCCACGTTGCCTTTCTAAAACATATCCCAGGGAATGTAAAAGCCGGGCGACCTCATCACCACTAACTTGTGGTAACCGTGGCATGATCCATACTCAACTCAGTGAGCAACAGAACCTCTGGCACCAGCCCTCCATCCTCGAAATGGAGGTTAACCGCCTCCTGGAGGTTCTCAACAAGTTCATCAAGAGTGTTCCCTTGAGTAAAGATATCCTCACCCAATCCACGGGCACACCACATCTCCCCGTCGTGATAAGCCTCAACCTTGAGCAACATGCGAACCTCCCCGCTACTCTCCGCTGGTCCGGGAGTATAACTCCCGGATTCAGCGGTCTCTCAGTATTCAACTTAACTCTTCTTTCCTCTCGCCTGCAACTTCTGGGCGGCCATTGGGTCGCCGATATGCAACGTATCGTAGGCCTGCTGAGAGCTGGTGAAGGGACCGCTGACCTGCTCACAGCCATGCCACACAAGATTGGTGTACATGGGGTTCTTGCGGCCGGTTTCCTTCTCGCGGCGTGCAATCCAGGTCTGCATCCGGTCCTGGAGCATGGCCACTACTTTCTTTTCCTTCGTGGCCAGGTTGACCTGCTCCTCGGGATCATCGATCAGATTGTAGAGTTCGATCTCCGGCTTGAAGTGGAAGTCCGGTTCGAGGGCATGGATCAGTTTCCATTCCGGAGTCCGCCAGCCATGCTTGCGCATCCAGGTGCATTCGGTGATATAGAACTCGGTCTCGCCCACACGGTTCTTGCCTTTCATCTCCGGGAAAAGGCTCTTGGCGTCAAATTTGATTTTAGTGCGAATGCCGAGGACATCGAGGATGGTTGGGGTTACAGCCTTCAAGGTGGCATAGCCCGGTAGACGTAGTCCCTCGGGGATCTTTCCAGGCAGGCGGAAGACGAGGGGCACACGCAGGGTCGGTTCATAGAGGCCATGATGATCGAAGTAACAATCATGGTCATAGAGCGTCTCGCCATGGTCGCTATCGATCACGATCAGGGTATCCTCATCCAGACCAAGCGAAGTAACCGTGGCGAAGATGTTCTGGATGCAGGCATCCATGTATGCGATCTCGCCATCATACTGGGCGATGATGTAATCCTTGTCTGTCACCCCAGGAGGCATCCAGCAGGCGAAGTAATCACAGAAGGGCTTAAAATCGAAGACTGGATCCATGGTCTTGTTCTTGGGATCGAACTCATCACCACCATAGAAAGCGCGCTCGAAGGGCGCCGGGGGCAGATAGGGGGAGTGGGGGTCCATATGCCGCAAGAAGAGGAAGAAGGGCTTGTTGCTCTTGGCGAGGGCCTTCAGCTCGGGGATCGCCACTGCGTTAAGGTTCTCCGCCTTGTGGCTGCGTCCCTGCTCCCAACTACCCCATCCCTCGAATTTCAGGTATTTGTCGAAACCCCGCGAGGCGGGATTGCCATCGAAGCCCACACAGGTGGTCTTATACCCCTCCTTCTTGAGGATCTCGGCCAGGGTCACCACACCGGGGGCATAAGTGCCCTTGTGACGCAGAGCGACAATGTTGGTGCCGAAGCTGTCCAGCCCAGTGAACATGTTGGCATAGCCCGAGGTGGTCGGGATATGCGGGCTGAAGGTGTTCTCGAAGACAGTCCCAGTCTCCGCAAAATCATCCATGAATGGCGAGGTTAAACGCTCATAACCATACAGGCTCATGTGATCAGCCCGTAGGCTGTCGATCCCCACCAGGATCACATTCGGTTTACGTGGCATGATTGCCCCCTTTTACGACTCTATTTCTTCCATAGGTGTACAAAGCACACCTGTGATTCCTTTTCCTTCAACCCCAGCGGTCATGCCTCCTCATAAATGTGCCTTGGCTTACCCGCTCATACCGCCAAAATGAGTAATTCGAATACTGATCCGGTCTCCTCGCCGCTCGGTCACAACAATAAACGGCGTTGTGACTTGTAGGTCTTTTCCCAGAAGCGCCTTTATCGTCCCAATGGTCACCTCAGCACTGTCATGGCCCGGTCTGAGAAAGATGATACCCACAAATGGTTCAGACTCTAAAACCACCAGACGTCCAAAATCTGGATCATGGGTTACGATCACCCGCTTCCGCCGGAACGCCATGCGAAGGAGTTCCAAATCCGAAGTCCCTTGAAGGATGGCTTCCTTTACATCCAGTACATCAAATCCCATCCCTCGTAGGAAAGCGACAACTTCCGGATCCAGATTCTCATCGCTCAAAAGAGCACACTCTTTGAGGATCAAGATCCAGCCTCTACCAGGATGACAGTCTCGTTGCCTATTCGTTCAGCGGCATAACGAAGCGCCTGCTCGATATCCTCCACCTCCAGGTGCGCATATTTCCGCCGCACGCTTTCGATGGTCGCTCCACTCGCGAACAGTTCCAGCAAAAATTGCACACTGATCCGGGTTCCCTTGATACACGGCTTTCCGCCCAGGATTTCAGGGTTACACACGATCCGGTCAAATGTCATGGTCAAACCCTCCTGGCTCCAATAACAGTCCTTCAGTGGCCCTCTACCTCAGTCTACCCGAATCCCCTTCTCCCGCGCGAGATTCCTCCAATACTCCACATCGCTGCGGATGTCCAAGAGCGGTTTGAACGAGACATACATGCTCATGTGATCAACCCGTAGGCTGTCGATCCCCACCAGGATCACATTCGGTTTACGTGGCATGATTGCCCCCTTCAAAAAAACCTTCCCGCTCTTCTTATCTGAGGCGGTCTGTTAACTTAACAAAAGGAGATCCACAACAAGAAGGAATACACTCTTTGTCAGGAAGCCACCTTCTGCTTATTTAGATTTCCAACAATCTCCCGTAAAGCTTGGTTAACCGACTTTGAGTCAACAAAAAACTCGGCAATATCAGGATCAAGGAGAACTACCTTTACTCCTTTACGATAGGCTTCAGGAAACTTGCCTCGCTCACCTTGGCTGAAATCGTATTCTGGGAGCATATCATCATTTTCCGTTTCATCCGGATATTGCTTCATAATCCCGCCTCTCCTTTTGAGTTGCCAATCTAACGCTGATAATGCGTACCGTTTCTCCCCTCATGGTATAGGCAATCGCCACATACCGTTGCCTTATTATTAAGCCCACCAGAATGAAACGATTTTCCGCCTCGGAGTGAATCGGATCATGAATCGAAAGTGCGAATGGATCCATAAAAGCTGTAAGAGCTTCCTCAAAGCCAACATGGTGCTTTTTCACATTGGATGCCGCCTTGAGCGGGTCCCACTCGAATTCCACGAAAACGCTCTTTCCGCTTACATGTGCAAAAAAGGTCTGAACGTGTTCTGTTTACCCTACCATTCTACAGCAATTCTCAATCACTCTACCCGAATCCCCTTCTCCCGCGCGAGATTCCTCCAATACTCCACATCACTGCGGATGTCCAAGAGCGGTTTGAAGGGGAGGGCGTCTTGCTGGTATTGCTCGAGAGCTGACCGCTTCAGGCACAGGATCGTTTTGCGAAGGTCCGAGATCTTGTGCATACAAGTCCCAAAGTCCTCAGTGGGTCTCATGGTTCTTCCCCATAATCCGTTCGAGTCCCTCAATGTCATCGCGGTCCTTCGCTGACATACGTCCCCGCTTGAGATGGACAATCACACACGGCTCGGCGACGCGGACCTTCCCACCGGCAAAATCCACCTCCACAGCCTTGTCGATCCCCGCCACAAGCTCCTGGGTGTCGGCGAGAAGGAGATCCAGGATGGCCACATCCTCTTTCTCGATCCGGGTGAGACGCCGGATCCGGAGGTCCGGAAAGTCCATGGGGCTGGCAAGATCCAGATACCCCACTGGAGCGAGGGCTTCCCGCACCCGGACCCAATCCTGAGGATCGATCAACAAATCGATATCCTCGGTGGCTCTCACCTCCACCCACGCGGAATACGCCAAGCCTCCCACCAGAGCATACCGGATACCCGCATCCTCCAGTGCTCTCGTGATCGAACGGAGTTCCTCAAAGAGATCGATCATCCGTTGACTCCGGATTCCTCCGCCTCTTCCTGGGCTCCCTCTCTCCCGGTTCTACCGCGCTCCCAGCGACTTCAGGATCGCGTTGATATAGCCATAACTCTCAGCGGCGATGATGGCCTTATGCGAGAGCTCATACTCCAGGGCGCCAATGACCTCCAGGCAGACTGGGCCATTGTAATGACCATCCACCATCACCTTACAATAAGCCGCTAGGTTGATATCTCCACGTCCATTGGCTTGCAGACGCGGCTCACCGGGACTGGGCCCACGTCCCTTACAGTCGCGGATGTGAATGTGCTTGGTGCGTGCGAGCACCGGGGCGAGGGCCTCCTCGGGGTTCTCATTGGCGCGGTAGATGTGGCTGGGATCCATATCGATCCCAAAGGCTGAGGATTTGATTTTGGCCATCGCGCGTAGCGTGGCCGGGGTGTTGTCGATGCAGCAACCAACATGCGCCTTCACGCACAGTGAAACCCCATACCCCTCGGCCTTGCGGGCCATCTTCTCGATCAAGTCCGTTTGCTTCTCGAAATCCTCATCGCTGCCGCTCTTGCCGCCGGGACCGATGTTCACCACCGGAATCCCGATGGCCTGCCCAGCCTCGAAGGCCTTGGTCAGACGATCCTCATCCAACGCCGCCTCCTCCATGGAAAGGAGCTGGAGGTGGTACTTCTGGGAGAGATCCTGGATCTCATTCACTTGGCTCTTCCAGGTATCCAGATTGAGGTGTTCGCACATGCCCTGAATGGCGGAGAGCTCGATGCCATCATAACCCGACCAGGCGATGTGCTTCATCGCGGTTTCGAGATCATGTCCCACAAAGAGGACGGAATTGACGCCAAGTTTAATCATGGAAGTTCCTCCACCTTGCGTGATGAATGGGACCGGATCGCGGCCTCGATAACGCGCTGCGCCTTGAGAGCCTCCAGACCCGATGCGGAGATCTGATCGGGTGGGGTTTTGTCCAGAAGCTGTTGCACCCAGTAGGAGATACGGCTCTTGAAGGTGTCACCAAAGCCCATCATCCCACCGAGATAGTCATAGCGCTCGATCTCACGGCTGCTACGCGGGTAGTAGGTCAGGTGCTCACAGGCCTCCTCGATCACGAAGCGTCCCGCCGAGCCCACGACATCGCAGCACTCCAAGCCATAGCTACCACCGCCATCATAGCTGCCAACCAGATTACCAATCATGCCATTCTTGAATTCCATGCCAATCTGGGCATTCGACCAGATGGTGCGGTCCTTACCCTTGGAGAGGAACGCACACACCGCTTTAACATCACCGGCGAAATAACGCATGACATCGATGGAGTGGGGATGCAGCGCCCGCAGGTGGAACCAGGGCGAGCTCTCATTCGGGTTGGGTATCCACATGCGCATGTTGATCATGTGCAACTGTCCCAAACGTCCCGCCTCGACCCACTCCTTGGCGCGCACCGCCGCCGGTGTGAAACGGTGGTTGAGATCAATCGCGTACTGGACATTCTTTTCCTTGGCCAGCGCGACCATCTCTTCAGCCTTGGAAATGTCATTGGAGATGGGTTTCTCACCGAGCATGGGAATACCCGCGCCGAGGAGTTCCATGGTGGGGGTATAGTGATCCCCGCCATTTTCGACACCGGCGGTGGCCATACTGGCCGCATCGATCTGGAGGCCACTATCGAGCATTTCCCGGACACTGTAGAAGGCCTTGGCGTTGTAATCCTGCGCGGCCTTATCCGCTTTCTCCGTAATAATGTCGCACACCGCCACGATTTGAGTGTCCGGCAGTTCCTGATACACACGGGCATGAACATTCCCAATATTACCCATACCCACGATTGCGATACGAAGCGCCATGGCTGCTTCCCTCCAACAAAAGATATTAACCGGTTAACGGTAGGTCACCCAGACAACCTCCTATTGTCCCATGAGGCTTATCGGGATTTCAATCCCGGCGGAATCCCTCAATCTTTGCGTGGATCAAAGGCATCGCGCAATCCATCCCCCAGGAAATTGAAGGCGAACACGGTGATGAAGATGGCCACGCCAGAGGAGAGAATCCAACGGCAGTCATCGAGCACCTGAACATCCTGTGCCTCTTTAAGCATGAGCCCCCAGGAGGCCGAGGGTTCCTCAATCCCCACTCCCAGGAAGGAGAGCGAGACCTCGCCGAGGATGTAAGAGGGGACCATGATGGTGCCCGCCACGATCAGATAAGTGAAGGTACCGGGCAGGACATGCCGGATGAGCACGCGCATGTGTGAAGCCCCAATCGCCCGCGCCGCCAGGACATGCTCGCGTTCTTTAAGCGAGAGGACCAGGCCACGGATTACACGCGAAAGCCCCGCCCAGAAGATAAAACCAAGAATCACTACGATGAGGATATAGACCTGCACCGAGGTAAGATGACGTGGAAAGACAGCACGCAGCGCCAGGATCAGGTACAGGCCAGGGATCGAAAGGATGAGTTCCACATACCGCATCAAGAGAGTGTCGGTCCAACCCCCGAAATAACCCGCGATCCCCCCCATCAGGGTTCCCAGGCTCAAGGTTATCAGAATCCCCAGCAGTCCCACCGAGAGCGAAACCCGTGATCCCGACAAGAGACGCGACCAGACATCACGCCCCAGAGAATCACACCCCAGCGGGTGAAGCGCACCCTTCCCCTCCACCTGTAGAAAATGCCTCTTGCAGGGAAAGAGGGACCACATGTCATAAAGGTAGCCCTCCGCAAGGAAGCGGACCGGGTGTTTCTTCTCGAGGATGGGCTCATAAGTCAACTCATCCAGGTCCACACACTCCATCTCATAGACAAAGGGAGGCCAATGAAATTCACCCTTTTCATCGTAGACATGCAGCCAGTTGGGGGGGTGATAGGAGGCATCCAGATCCGACTTGATGGGATCGGAGAGCGAAAAGAAAGAGGAAAACAGAGCAAAAATATATAGGATGCACAAGATCACCAGCCCGGCCATGGCAGTGGGATTGGCGAACAACCGCCGCAAGCTCAAGCGGAAGGGAGAGAGGCTGGGGGTAGAAGGGTTGGATGTCTCTGTCATGTTTCATTCATTGGGGTGATTAGTGCTTCAAGAGTTCTTCCAATTGCTCCAACTCTACCTCGGCATCCCGCATTATCTTCCGCAGCAACCCTGGTCCGATGTCATGACCAGGATGAACAGGCACAGTGACTCTTCTACCATCTGGATGTTCGAATTGCCAATGGCTTCCCTTCGACTTACGAAGAAGTTTGAATCCCAATGCCTCTAGAAAATGGATGACTTCCCTCGGCTTGAGGATCGGGAAACCCTTCGGGGTCATACCGAGATCTCCAAACGTCTAACTCCAATAATCTCGGCTTGTCGTGGAATGCTTTTACCCTTGGCGGTGTAGTCCTCCAAGCACAGAGTAATTACATCCTTGATATTCTCGATAACTTCTTCGTATGTCTTCCCCTGGGTGTAACAGGCCTTCAGAGCGGGACATTCCGCAACATAGAAACCAGCCTCATCCTGTTCGACAATCACCTGGAAGTAATGCTGGCTATCCATTGTCGATTCCTCTCCCTCTATACAGATTCGCGCCCGCGCCGGGGACAGAATCCAAGACCCTAATCCTTGTATGGATCGTACTCATCTTCGCCTGCCATGACGACTCCCACTGGTTTAAGGACATGGAGGATATCAAAGGTCTCGCGATGGGCATCCAGAACATCCTGGAGATGACGGTAGACAAAGGGGCTCTCATCGGTTCCCGCGCCCAGTAGTTCCACTCCGAAGTCCCGGAGCGCCGTGAGCATCTGTTCCCGGCTGATCTGGCCACCGGAGCGGGAGTGAGTCTTCCAGTTCATCTTCCCGGCGGCCTGGGTACGGCTCATGAGCCGTCCCGCCCCATGGACCGTCGAGTACAGCGACAGGGCCGCCTCTCTGGACTCCTTACCCCGTACCACTGCCGAGATATCACCCATCGACCCGCCGATGAAACCAAGTTGACCGGGGAAGCAAGGTGTGGCGCCCTTTCGTACCACATAGACCTCCTCGCCATCATGGGTTTCCTTCCAAGCGAAGTTATGGTGGTTATGAACCTCGAAGGTCACCCGCGCACCCAGAATCTTCAGAATCTCAGCCACCACCAGATCCCTTCCGGCATAAGCATAACGGCCCGCTAAGGCCATCGCACGCAGGTAATCCTGAGCCAGACCGCTCTTCAATGGGAAGAGTGTGGGAGCCTGGTCCATGTTCTCGCCGGGGGCCTTGCCATCGAAAGATCGTCCCGCCGCCAGGTTAAGAAAACCGCTGGCGGTCTTGTTGCCGAAACCACGGCTGCCGAAGTGCACCGCCACCCACACCTCCTGGGTGGTGATGTCATGGAGGATGTCCACATAATGATTGCCACTCCCGACTGTTCCCAGCTGTTTGCGCGCAAGGTCATGCAATGGGTGGAGAACCTTCACTTCCCGCCAAGCTTCATCTTCAAGAACCTCATGGTCCACAGGGCCGGGGTTCTTGCGTCCAATCCCGAAAGCGACCGTTCTCTGGATCCTGGCCAGCAGGGGTTTGAGGTCCCGGCGGAGCTCCTGAATCTTCAGGTTGATACAGACCGCCTTGTTACCGCAGCCAATGTCATAGCCCACCCCCGATGGAGAGACCATGTCCCGGTAGGCCACCACACCACCGATGGGCTGTGAGTAACCTTTGTGGTGGTCGGCCATGAGCGCGGTTTGGAAGACATTACCGGTATGCGCACAGATTCGCATCTGCTTGACCGCACTCTCATCCGGTTGTCCCCAGACACGGATTCCATCGATCACTTGAAAAGCCATGGTATCTCACTTCCACTTGGCGCTGATCAACCGGCTGATTACCTCATCCCGCGAGGCGGGCTTGTTACCCGGCTCGGACACCCCTTATTATGACCTCTCTTGGCATCCATAAAATGCCTTTTCCTTGCGGCATGGACCGTCATGGCAACCAATAAAGACTTCTTTCAGGTGGTAGTGATATGACAACCACTCGCGTGACCCTAGTTGTGGAGAACACAGCCAAAGGAGCGGGCATTCTGGCTGAACATGGCATGTCCTACTGGATCGAGTGGGACAACCACCACGTGCTGCTGGATACCGGACAGGGTGGTGCGTTGGAACGCAACGCGCTCATGCTGGGGGTCCGGCTGGCCGAGATCAATGCCTTGGTTCTCAGCCATGGCCACTTTGATCATACAGGGGGAGCGCCCATCGCCCTTAAGTCCTCCCTCTCCACCACTATCTATCTCCACCCGGAGGCCTTCGCCCGTAAATACACCCGGGATAGCAATGGCTCGGTCCGCGACATCGGCATCCCCCGTCCCGCCGAGGAGGCCATCCGTAACTTCCGCCACCACATCGCCGAATCCACCCAGCCCATCACCCTCTTCAATCACCTCACCATGACCGGTCCGATCCCACGTATCACTGATTTCGAGGATACCGGCGGGGCTTTCTACCTGGACAAGGAGTGTACTCAACCCGATCCCTTGGTGGATGATCAATCGGTCTTCTTCGACACCAACCATGGAACCGTGGTGCTCTTGGGTTGCGCGCACGCGGGGATCATCAACACCTTGCTTTACATCCGCCAGCTGACCGGTAACCATCCCATCCACATGATCATCGGTGGAACACATCTCATCGGCGCCACTCCTGAACGGATGGAACGAACTCTATCGGAACTCCGTGGGTTGGGATCTCCAAAATTGGCCCCCGCGCATTGCACCGGGATGCCCGCCACTGTGGCGCTCTGGAATGCCTTTCCCGGAAAATGCCAGCCCTGCCCCGTGGGAACCCAGTTTGAGTACGAGTGAGGACGGAACGCCTCGGATTTTGTTTGTTGTTGTTCCAGAAAAAAGAATTGGATATCCATTGTCAGTTGTTAGCCGGGGGCAAGGCAACGCGACTCTTTCACTCCCTGTTGGTTCAATACCGCTGCCCCCGGAACGCAGCGGATGGTGTCATCACGGCGTACCTCTCCGGGGGCGGCGGCATCGAATAGACACGAGAGATGAAACCCCGTTGCCTTGCCCTATAACTCAAACCGAAACCAAAACGAAGTTTACTCCACTTATTCACAGTCATCCCGGGGGTGGTCATTG
>CAYRBI010000180.1:0-10179 GCA_964422415.1 uncultured bacterium
GAAGGCCCAGAGGCGAGAGCTTCTGGGCCTTTTCTTTCGTGCGCCCGGCAGGGCGCGTTCACTCGGAGGTGAAAGTCCTCTCCAGGCCAGGGGAGGTGACACCCCCCTCCTACTCGATTCTCCTCCTCCCACTACCCAGCCGTTCCACTCCTTCGCATACTTCCTCTCTTGATACATCATCGCCACTGACCGGTTGAAATCATGGATCCAAACATACGTACACGCCCCCCCCGGAAAAAAAAGACTTCACTACTCCCTGAAGAAACCGCCCCCGTTCAGGTAACCCGCTCGGATCCCTTTCAGAGGTTCCCTCTGTGGACGGCCTCACTGGTCTTGTTGATCCTCCTGGTCCTGGCCACCCGCTTTACACAATTGGGCTACCGCGCCTTCCACCATGATGAGTCCATCCACTCCTACTACTCCTGGAAGATCATGCATGACAGCCCCAAGGCTTACCATTATGACCCCGTCTATCATGGTCCCTTCCTCTACCATTATGGCGCGGCTTTCATGAGCCTCCTCCCAGATTGCGACACCACCGCGCGGACCCCCTTTGCTGTGACGGGTGTCTTCCTGGTTCTGATCTTCCTCGCTTGGCGCCAGCGTCTTGGACGAGGCACCCCCATGCTGTTGTCTCTTCTGTTAACCTGTTCAACCATCGTCACATACTTCTCCCGTTTCGCCCGGGAGGATGTTCACATGATGGGTTGGCTGGCTGGCCTGACAGTGCTGGGAAGCCTGTATCTGTGGACATGCCGGGTCCGGTATCTGAATCTGGCGTTCCTCTTTGTGGTCCTCTCCTACTGTACCAAGGAGAGCTCTTATGTGAACACTTTCCTGCCCTGTTCATTCGTGGTGGCGTGGGGAATTGTACGTGTGTGGCGAGGAGGATGGGCGGCCACCCAGGAGATCCTGGAACACTATCTCCCGCTGATCCGCGTCCTCGTGATATTTGGATGTTTCTCTATCTTTGTCTTCACCTATGTTGCCCTGGATGTGCGTGTCAGTCCTGAGACTGGTTTGGCCCGCGGGGTGTACAACATCCTGACTCACAGTACCGCCATTACGGAGAAGACCGATGCTAAGGTCTTTGCCGCCGAATCAGGCTATTTCTCAAGACCTGAACGTCAAAACACACGCCAGGCCTATCTCTATCTGGCCTTTGGGACCACGGTCTTCTTTTTACTGTTGGTGGAGGCCGCTGCTCTATGGAAGACACATCCACTTGGGGGTGGAAGAGACAGTGTTATTCAACTCCCGGGTGGTCTTCTGGGTTGGGCCGCACGGATATTGATCGCCTGCGTCTTTTACCTGCTGGCGGTTCAACGTGTGGTTACAGCGGCCTTGTGGGCGCAAGGCAGTGACCCAGTCTCCTTTTGGAAAGATCTGAGCTGGCACCTGGGTGAAACTGTATTGATCTTGAGCCTCGCGGTCTCAGTCTTCGTCCTTCCTGATCTAGTCTCAGCCATCTTCCCGGGTGCCAGTGGAGGTGCCTCTATCCGCGAAAGGATTTCCCGCCGGAGTGGGTACCTCCTCGGGCTTTACTCCCTGGTGTTTCAACTGGTTTTGGCAATGGGACTGTTCTTAATCCTGTTCTCCTCCTTGGGTACTAACCTCCGGAATGGCACCCGGGATGGGCTGTATGCGTACCTTTCTTATTGGTTCAAGCACCAGACCGGAGATTTCCGGATCTGGGGACCCTGGTGGTATTACATCCCCAGGCTTCTGCTTTTCGAGATGATCCCGCTTACATTGATCGTCTTGACCACTTTTCTGTTCTTCAAGGAATGGATCCGGAAACGGGTTCAAAAAGGTCCTCTCTCCCACCCACGTGCTGAGCCTCAAGTATCACAAGAGGTCACTGTGGTACTCCCATCCAGTAGCGAGTGGAAACCCATCCCACCCCCACTCCGGTGGTTCGCGGTCTATCAAGGCCTGTTTTTGTTTGGTGTCTACTCCATTCTCAATGAGAAGGTTCCATGGCTGTGCACTTATCCGGCCTATGGAATCAGTTTTCTGGCCGCGATTCTTAGTGGGCACTGGCTGGCCACTCACCCAGCCTTTCCTGGCCCTCTGGTGGGAAGGCTGATGGATCTCCTTCCGGGAGAGGACTGTCCGCAATCCAAGCGCTTATGGCGGGGCGGGTGGACAGCTGTCTTGGTTTTTCTGTTTCTTTTTACCATGGGGCAGTTCTTGATGCAGGTTTTCGTGCATTCTGACTATCCCACTGAGCTGCTGGTCTATACCGGCACAACCCCTGAATTCGCCGCCAAGGTCCGTAAGGTGGTCCGGATGGAAGAGGCAGCTGGAAACAAGCTCAAGATTGCCGTGGAGGGCAAGGCAGAATGGCCCAGCGTGTGGTATTTCCGCAATTATGATGTGCGCTGGAAGACATTTGACCTCTCGTGTGACATCCAATTCCTGGATGACACCCTGGAGGGCCGCCGCCGTATGCAACCCCGGCGTGGAAAAATCTGGGAGGTGGAGCCCTGCAATCTTCGCGGCTGGTGGATCTGGCAGGGATCTCGTGAGGCGCTTCCCGGGGATCTCTCTTTCTGGAGAAATGTCCAGGCCTTCCTGGTCAACTCCCCCAATGACCACTTTAAGGTCTTCTCGAAAGACATACAGCCGCCTATAACCCGTTATTCCGTGGGCTTCCGGAATCAGGTTTTACGCTATCTCTTCTTCCGCCAGATCTGGTTTCCCACCGGTGGTGAGCGGATTCTCGCCTGTTACAAAACAGATGCCGAGATCCCTGCTGCAGCGAGCCGTGGATACCTCGAAGGTTCTGATAAACCTCTCCGTCCCCTGAGTCCCCAACAGACCATCGCCATGCGGGGATCCGGGCCGGGGCAGCTCATGGAACCCCGGGGACTCACACGGACTCCCGATGGAAATCTCGCGGTGGCGGACAGCAAGAATGGACGGATCCAGGTGTTCTCCGCCACGGGTGAATTCGTCTTTGAATTCGGCCGGGGGATTCTCAATCCGGAGTACTCGGGCCCCTCCGATATTGCTTGCGATCCCCAAGGGAACTTCTTTGTAGCGGATACCTGGAATCATGCGCTCAGGAAGTTCTCCCCCCGTGGAGACTTGCTGGGGACGGTTAACGCCTGGGAGGTTCCTGGCAAACCCAGATTAGGACTGTTTGGCCCCAGAGGAGTAGCGCTCAACAGTCAAGGAGTTGTTTTCATGACGGATACGGGGAACAAGTTTGTGCGTGCGTATAGCTCCGGTCTGAAACCACTGTTTGCATGGGGTGGTCCCGGCCAGGAGCCAGGCCGGTTCAATGAACCAGTGGGAATCGCGGTGGATGCCAAAGACCGGGTGTATGTGGTGGATACCGGGAATGGGCGTATCCAACGTTTTAATGTGCGTGGTGAGTTTGACAAGGAGTTCTTGACCTTTGTTCCCGATGGGAATGAGGTGGTGACCATGGAGCCACATGTGGATGTACTTCCAGATGGCCGCCTGGTGACCTCGGTCTCCAGTACTGGGTCGGTGTGGATCATTGATCCGGAGCGGATGTCCGCCTCGGTTTTCCGGGTACAATCTCCGAACTTCTTGCAACCGTTGGGAGTGGCCTCTGATGGTGAGGGAGGATTCTGGGTGACCTCGCGCGCTGGTTCGACAGTGGCCCATATGAAGGCGCCATGAGCATTGGGGCTGGAGCCGGCCTCCTCCGTCCATTTAGTGAAAGGGGCCGGTGGGGTTAGGTGTCTCCACTCCCAAGTTGTATAGTCTTGTCACCACACACATGAGTTACAGGAGGAGGTTTCAAATGGCATTTACCCTAGCCCTCGGAGCCAAGGCGCCCGATTTCAATCTGCCAGCGACAGATGGCAAGTCCTATTCCCTGAGCAGCTTCGCCAATTCGAAGGTCTTGGTGGTCTTCTTCACCTGCAATCACTGCCCCTATGTGATCGGCTCGGATGAAGTGACATGTATGACAGTTGAGAAGTTCGCTCCGCAAGGCGTGGCTTTCGTAGGAATCAATTCCAACAGCAAAAACACCTATATCGAGGACTCATTCGAAGGTATGGTCCAACGGATGAAGGCCAATAAATTCCCGTGGATTTATCTCCATGACAAGAGCCAGGATACCGCTCGTGCCTATGGTGCTTTGCGCACCCCGCATTTCTTTGTTTTTGACCAGAATCGCCAACTGGTCTATTGTGGACGTGGAGTCGACAATCCGCGTGAAGCGAACCGGAGTAAGGTGAACGATCTGGAGAATGCCCTTTCTCAGGTTGTGGCTGGGAAACCAGTGACAACACCGTTGACGAATCCGATTGGCTGTAATGTGAAGTGGGATGGCAAGGATGCCCACTGGATGCCTGTGGAGGCCTGCGATTTGGTGTAGAAACGAAAACGGGGCTGGTGTGATCCAGCCCCGTTTCTTGTGGTGTTCCGCTTTGCTGGGGAGTTCTTGAGCGAACTTTGAACTCCCGTAAGTTTACACTATGGACCTGCGGCGGACGACGAAGGCGGAGATACCGGCTACCATAAGAGCGACAGTTGTGGGTTCCGGGACGGTTGGTGTGCTGAAGGACTGTTGAGTTCCATCATTGCCACATTCCATCGCCCAGAATGTTTGGATGGTCATGCCATCGGTGATACCCAGCGCTGTCAGAGAGACTTTGTAGTAGATCTCGTAATCCCACGCATCAGCGGCGTCAGCAGTCTGGTATGAAACGCCCGAGACATCTCCACTCACCCGGGTACCTGTTTTAATGAGTGTTGGGTAAGAGTTCTTTTTGTTGCTGCCATCTCCATCATCTGGATCGGCGCTGGGGTAGGCTTGTTGATACTGCTCATAGGTTCCATCCGCAAAGGTTGCATTCGAGTACAGACTGCCCGCCACTACAGAAGTCCAGGTTTGACCGGAATAGGCCTGTTGGACCACATTGCTATGACTGGTGGTGGCGATCCCATACACCGAGCCTGTTTTTGATTGGAAGGTTCCACCGACATTGATGTAAAGATCCCCGGTGTCGATGTGGACGCCATTTTTGTACGAGTCATTTCCAGTTGTACCGGCTTGTGGGAAGCTGGTTTGAACCACCACATAGAGAAAGCCTCCCGAAATCGCATACCCCGACCCATAGGTTTTAAACTCGTTGTTTCCGGAGGTATCCGTAGAAGAATCGCTGGTGTATGTCCAATTGAGGCTGGCCAACTCCGAGTTGGAAATTGAAAGGGCATTCGCAGCCCCCATGGTGAAGACACCTAACAGAAGAGCAAGAGTGAGTGTAGCGGCTGTTCTCATTTTTCAGATCCTTTCGGCTGACCGGTTAATTTGTATTCCATTTTGTGGTTCTCCCTGGTTTGCGGAGGTTGAGAACCATCTGTCTTTTCTAATGAGCAGGGATCGTGCCACTCCCATGGTCGATGAATCTGCTGATATTACTCCCATTATTGGGATTATTTTGTCGCATCAGAGAGGACAAGAGAGTAAATGTTATTCATAAATGGATAATAGGGGGTCTTCTGTGACCAGGTGAGAGAGTATGGTACAGAGATATGAAATGGATGCCGTTTTTCGAAAAACACTACCTACTATTCTGTGGCTCAGCTTGGATGTGATGGAGAAAACTGGATGAATTTGACCTCGGTCTCCGACACGGGTATCGTAAGGAGACTGTAACCAATAAGGAGGCCGCCTGTTTGATGACGAAGGTCTATCAATCTCCACTCTCCCCTCAAGAACTCTCTACGATTGTGGACCGTCTGCGCCGGGGAGAAGTGGGTGTGTTCCCCACGGATACTGTGTATGGTTTGGGGTGCAAGGCTAACTCACCGACCTCGACTACCACCCTTTACAGCCTTAAAGAACGTCCGCTCGAGAAAACCCTGCCTCTCTTGATTGGAGGGTGGGGAATGTTTGATCGACTCTGTCGGAAGATCACCAGGAAAAACCATGAACGGCTAGAAAAGTTGTGGCCGGGGGCCTTAACCGTGATTGTCTCTGGCTCGCATGAGGCGCTCTCCCTCTCTTACCACTGCCAACGCGATGGTACTGTGGCCATGCGCATGCCGGACCACTTGTCCTTGCGCTTCATCATTGAACAATTAACTATTCCTTTGGCCGCGACCTCCGCCAACATCACCGGCCACATGGAGGCACTCTCCCTTGAAATGGTCAATCAACATATCCGCTCTCAGGTCGATTGGGTGTGGAGTGAACCGATTCCCCACCTTCATCCTCTCCCCAGCACCGTGGTCGACCTCACCGGCAGGACTCCCGTGATCCTGCGAGAGGGCGCTGTCAAGTTCTAACCCACCGTTTGTTGTTCATGCTTTAGCATGTATGGTCACCTCCAGGTACAACTGAATACAAAGCCAACATGCTGAAGCATGAACAACATGCGGGCTTTTTTCCCCTCCTATAAAAACCCCTTGACATTCTACTGTGTATGTCTAATATACTGACTATATCATGACAACTAATGTCCGTCTCATCCTTCCTCCTCTCTCCCCAGCGGCTCCAGGTCCGCTCTACCAGCAGATCATCGATGGCCTGAAAGGGGAGATCGCGCGGGGGCGGCTTACTCCCGGCAGCTCGTTGCCTTCGGTCCGCGCCCTTGCGGAGGATCTGTTGGTCAGTGTGATCACGGTCAAGCGGGCCTACGAAGAGCTGGAGCATGATGGAATCATCTATCGTAAGCAGGGGCTGGGAACCTTTGTGGCGGAGAATGGTTCTGCACGGAGCTTGGAACTGAAGATGGTCCATGCCGAGGAGCTGCTACGCGAGGCGCTGCGCGAGTCGCGTGAGGCGGGTTTGAACAGTGAGGCGGTACTCAAACGAATGCGCGAGATCATGCGCGAGGAGGACAGAGCATGAGTGAAAACGCGGTAGAGATTCGTGGTCTGGAGAAACGCTACTCCAGATTTACCTTGGGGCCTGTGGATCTGACCATCCCTAAAGGAGCGATCTATGGCTTGATCGGTCCGAATGGCGCGGGCAAGACCACCACTCTCGACATGATCCTTGGTCTGGGCGGTAAGGACGCCGGCGAGATCCGGGTCCTTGGCTTCGACCACCTTGAAGATGAGGTCGAGATGAAACGGAGGGTGGGGTATGTCAGCCCCGATCTGAACTATGCCACCTGGGGCAAAGTGAAGCGCGCGGTCGGTTTTGTGCGCGCCTTCTATCCTGATTGGGATGATGCCTACTGTGTCCATCTCATGGAGACCCTGGGTATCGGCTGGGACGACCGGATCGTGGAGCTCTCCTTTGGCGGACGGATCAAGCTCACCCTGCTTCTCGCGCTCTCACATCGTCCGGATCTCTTGATCCTGGATGAGCCCACTGTCGGCCTGGATGCGGTCTCCAAGCGCCAGGTCTTTGGGGAGCTCCTCTCGGCTGTGCAGAACGACAACCGGACTGTTTTGATTTCCTCGCATAGTCTTGCTGACCTGGAGCGTTTCACTGACCACATCGGTATGATCAAGAATGGCAAGATGCTGCTGGAAGGCACCACCACCGGGATTGTGGAACGCTACCGGATGGTCGATTTCATCTGCTCCAATGGTTCACGTCTGGCCGCCACCGAGGGGGTCTTTGTGCAAGAGCACGAGGGGGAGCGTTGGCGGGTGCTGATGGATACGAGCAGTGACCGGCTCGACCAGGTTCGTGCCCAGGGGGCGCGGGATATCGCGGAGACTCCGGTAAGCTTAGAGGACCTTTTCGTGGCGCTGGCATCGTGAGAACTACCTCACCCCCCTGCCCCCTCCCCCACTGGGCGAGGGGGAGACGCCCCCCTCTCTTTTTAGGAGAGGGGGTAGGGGGGTGAGGTTCGAAAGGAAACACACTGACATGCTACACCTGAGTATCGATTACATATACCGTCACCCATTCACGTTGGGTTTTGTTTTCTTGATGAGTCTTGTCTGGGGCGGGGGAACAGTAAGGGATCTTGGTGATTCTCCCCTGCTTTTCATGATCGCTCAGATGGCGGTATTCAGCTTCTATGGGCTCATGTTGGATCTGCCCAAGGGTTACCTGCGGGTATTGGGGATGTTGCCCCTTTCCAGCCAGGAAGTGGTGAAAACACTCTGGGTTTTGGGAGTCTGCCTGGGGCCGTGTATCGTCTTGGTGGGCTACTGGATGGGGGCTCTGTTGCATGTCATCGTGGGAGCTGTGATGGGTTATCCCTGGATACCTGGAGTACGGTTTTTCTTTGTTTTGGCGGAACTCCTTATTTGTACCATTGTGGTGGGATGGACCTCATTCGTAATATCCGGTGACCCCACAAAGGCTAATTGGTCCAAGGGATTGCTGGGTTGGGTTTTTGGTCTCTTGTGGATATGGCCCATGTTTATCCCCAAAGACTGGTTGAAGGTCCTTTATGATTTATCGCCATATACCGTGCTTCCGGTGATCCTCAGTGCGGGAATGGTATCGTATCTGGTAACACCCCTCATCTTGACCTCGGGACCGAGCCTGTCTTGGCCTGGGGGCCGCGCACGGCCCTCGAGAAAAGTGGTCCATCCTATCATCTTCCCCTCACGGTGGATGGCTCTCCTGCGTGCGCTGGTGAGTCCAATGCTCAGATTTTCGTTGATGATGGGGATTGGGACGGTTGTGTGGTATGGAATCATGGTATTACAAGGCCCCCGCAACCATTCCGAAAACTTTGTACATTCCTTCGGTATAATGATGATGACGATGATGGTCCTTTTCATCTTTGGTTTTGGCGTGGTAGCCACTGGCATCATGCGTGGATTGCGGGTTCTTCCGGTGAGTACCAACAAGATGGCCTGGGTGATGACATTACTCCCACTAGAGGTATGGGCCGCCTTTGGGTTAATCGTGACTCTCATGTGTAAGGTGTTTGGCCAGTGGCCTGTATTAATTGATGTGTTCCCACTTCTGATTCTTTTCGCGGGTGTCACCTCTTTGTTCCTCGCATTGTTGTTCCGTTACGAGCGGGTTGTACCGCTTTACCTTGCCGCGATTGCCTCTATCACGTTGGCAAACATTATGGTCAACATGAGCTTTTCTACTCTGCAGTCTTGTGGGATCTGCCTCCCGTTGGCGCTTGTCTGTTTCGGACTGGCGTACGCGCTCAACCGGGACTCGCTCCGGTACAGGAACACGCTCTACCACCCCCGCGTGATCTTTGGGCAGATCGCTCGACAGCCGTGTTCAATGCAAACGGGATGGAAGTAGTATTGAGAGGTTTTTTTTCTTCTTCATTCCTCATTGACAAGACCAACGGAATGAAGCCAAATTCCCATCGGTTCCACTGCTACGGGGTCACACAGGCTCACCGGGGTCTCGTTGAGGAATCCACCAAAGACAATCGTTTGAATGGAGAGAAGATGAAGATTTACGTTGGTAACCTATCTTACCAGACCACGGAAGAGGACCTGCGCTCCGCTTTCGCCAACTATGGTGAGGTGGCCTCGGCCGAGATTATCCAGGACCGCGCCACCGGGCGTTCCAAGGGTTTTGGCTTCGTGGAAATGGCTAACCGGCAAGAAGCCGAAGCCGCGATTCAAGGTCTTAACGAGACTGAGTTGAGTCAGCGCCGGATCGTTGTTAACGAGGCCCGTCCCAAGGAAGATCGCGGCGGCTTCGGTGGCGGCGGTGGTGGTGGACGTGGTGGCTTCGGCGGTGGTGGTGGCGGCGGCCATCGTGGTGGCAGCGGCGGCGGTGGCGGCAGGGGTGGCCAACGTCGTGGCGGCAGCGGTGGTGGCGGCGGCGGCCGTTGGTAAGAATTTCTGGCGAGGGGGCCTCTGCTCAAGCGTTATGAGCCTTGATCAGCGGCCCCCTTCCGTTTCAGTTCTGAAGAAGTCGATCGAAATCTCCGAGGGAGCATCGGCCGGATCTAACCGTATCTGGTAAATGTTTCCTTTCCATGCGGGGTTCCCGGTAACCTCAAGTTTATACGTGTGCATAGCTCCATCGGCCTCCACCGGAAAGGCCAATGCTCTCTCCTCGGTCCAAGCCTCTGTTTCTCCGCCACGCCAGAGGAGCTGGCCCTTTGTACCACCGGTCAGAGCCATCCGTACTTCCAGTGACCACACCTTCCCGGAGGGCATGTCCATCCCGGGGGGTCCCAGGAGGACTGGATCCCCAGTTTGCGCTTGCCCTTTGAGTTGACCCTCCTCGATACGAAAGTCCGCGATCGCGGAATTGGGAACCAGACAGAGGTCGTGGACACTCTCAAA
>CAYRBI010000180.1:10279-12501 GCA_964422415.1 uncultured bacterium
AGCCGGTCCGTGGTTCCGGTTGATTCGGGCAGCATCTCTAGCATCCGCCGGAAGGCCCCAGGGGTATTCCCCACCGAGCGGATCGCATTCGTGTTGGAACGTGCCGCGTCATCCCATCCTACCCAGGCGCTCGGGATATAGTCGATCCCCTGTTTTTGGGCATTCTTCAGAGCCACCTGGAAGCATTCATGATGACGCGGAATGGTCTGTTCGTAGGGCAGGGAACGGGTGGCCGGGTCCCAGGCCACATCCCGGAAACCATAGGCATAAGCGGTCAGACAGTCGAAACCGCCGCGTTTCACATCCCACAGGTATGGCGTATTGTTCTGAACCGCCACGAAGTATACCCCCGGATGGCCGTAACCGCGTGCAATCTCACGCATCCGCTCCAGTGCGGTTTTACATCCCTCCCAGCCACCATGTGCATTCGCGAGCTTGACTGGCATGTGAATGAAAACTACCGGTTTACCAGCCACCCGGAGGTAACTGGGATGCCCGAAGTAGCGTTCGCACAGCGTGACCATGAACTGCCGCAGGGACTCGTCATCGAAGCCGACTGGTTTGAACTGTCCGCAGTGCCCCTCGTTGCACCAGTCCACACAGAACTGCACCTTGTCGATGAAACTGCTCTTCAGGAATCCCTCTTCAAGTGCATCATTCAGGTAACTGAAGCCTTGGTTGAAGTACCAGTCAAAGACAAAGTAGCTGATCCCATGCTCCACCGCCCAGTAGATATGCCAGTCCGCCACCTCCGGCAGGGTTTCGTTGTAGTAACCCAAACGCGGTTTGAGATAGTCGACTTTGCGCACCCCCCAACCGCTCCGGTCCCAATCCAGCATGACCGGGAAGTAGTAACACCCCAACTTGATGTCCATGGGCGGTAGCTTCGGAGGAGGCAGTTTGACGGTATCTGTCTTGATCTCCCGGGGCACTGTGGTGAACAGGTTCGTGGTTTGCCGGAAGTTGATGGGTTTCTCCTCCGATGTGGCGTTGACCTCGCAGATCACCTCCTCTCCCGGTCCCGAGGGCGAACCGTTCAGGCGCATCTCATGCACCATCGCTTCGCCGAATGAGAGACGGTCCGCCTGGAAGGCGCGGGTTTCCTCGCTCACCACTCCAGCGGGGAGGGTGAGGATCCCATGGACCGCTTCGAGAACCTGGGTCCCCCGGTTTTCAATTCGCACCTTTAGCGGATAGGGCTCTTTGGGGTTGACCGGCTCCGAGAGGATGTCGATGGAAAGTGATGGCGCTCCTGGATCGACCTCTTCAAGCCGGAACTGGGTGACCTGGCAGGCCCAGCCGGAGGGGAGTGCCACCTCCACCATGGCCTGAGTGGCCTTCTCTGGCGCGATGGCTTCGATCCGGTAAGACTCCCAGCCAGTTCCAATCAGCGCTCCCATCAGGAAAAACTCACGTCCCAGTCTCTTGCCGTCAGTGTCACACCAAATGACCATGATGGAGTAGCCGGTCTCTCCACTGATCCGCAGTACCATGGCGCTGAAGGTGCAGCGTGTGAGCGGGTGAACCGGGAAAAGATCTGAATCGAGCCAGGCTGGTTCAGAAAGCGCCCGGAGCTCAAAGGCCTGGGCACAGGGGCCGCCGGGAGTGGCGACCACCTTCCCGGCTGAATCATCCGATAACTTCCACCATTTCAGCCCCTCGGCAAAATCCCCATTGGGGCAGAACTGAGTGCCTTCCGCAGGGAGTTGAGCGACCAACACCAGACTCAAGAGTAGTCCCAGAATCAACAGGGTTTCTCTATATCGCATAGTTTTATCCATCTCCTGGTGGCCTTTATGTTGCCAGCTCCCCGGGAAAAAAATCACCCCCAAAACCTGTTTTTTTTCCACGTTTTCCCCTCCTCTCCATAGTTTTCCACGATTCAACAAACATCTCCGTGTTGCATCTTGCCGCCGTGTTGAATCGTGGAAGAACTGGAAACCATGGAGTTTCAGGAAGCGGAAACCGGAGGTGGTGGCGGCTTCATCAGGGCTGAAGGTTGAAGAATGTCCACGCTGTGTGGGGTGTTCTTTTCCGTAGTTTTTCTTTCATTCCGTTGTGTTCCACGATTCAACAACCCCCCCCCATCCCCCCATGATTCACTGTGATTCAAAACAATCCTTGACTCTCTCTTGTTTGTCATCTACAATTGTACATGACAGATGTCAGGAGGTGGGAAACATGTCCCCCAAGATCAGTGATGCGGAAATGGAGGTGCTGCG
>CAYRBI010000181.1:0-12391 GCA_964422415.1 uncultured bacterium
GTGGTGGTTGGAACTACCTTCTTGACCAGAAGCAGAAGGCTTTCTACCCAATGGGAACCGGTACATGGGGGACTACCTCCTACATTAAGGCGGTGTGCAAGTCCCCCGCCTCAGTTGAAGCGCCCTCGATACGCGATGCCTTCATTATCTATTCTGCTGGCCCCACCGCTAACCAGATGGAACCAGGAGGGCCGACAGGGACTTTCCCGCAACCCCAGGAATCATGCGGGTGGACCAAATATAGCCCCACAAATGGGACGCGTAGTTATGGCGGCATCCTCCGGGTGGGGGGATCGCTCCCTCCAGCTTATAAGCATCTCCAGATAGGACAGTAAGCCAGAAACACCACGGGGGGATTATGCAGGGGTGTGGTTAATGCGCCCACTCATTTTGCGATTCAACCCCCCTGCTTCCTACTATTCATGTAGGGTGGATTTCCATGGCAGGGACGGTCTGAGGTTTGTAGGCTGGGCGTGGAAGGGAGGTGAGCTCCATCAGTACCATTCGGTTGTTCCGAAGCGGGAGTCTCTCCTGCTTTGCTTTTTTGATCTCAATCTAATAAGGAGAGAAGGAAATGTCGTTGAGAATGAAGTCTTGGTCATTTACAGGATTTGTAATTGTCCTCTTCGTGGCATTCCCGGGCTTCGCCGCGACCGTGACGGTCGATCCATTGGGTACCAACGTACCGGGAGTCTCCTATACCTCTTTGCGGACCGCGCTAATCAGCGTTGAATCCTGGGGTGATGGCATTGATACAGTTCTGGTGGCTTCCTCCGCGGTCCATTATGTCACGGCCAACATCAATGTAGGAATTTTCAATGCTTCCTCGACACTCACCATCAAGAAAGCTGGCACTGCTTCTCCGATTGTTGCCATTGACAGCGAGATCTTTGAGAATCCAGAGGCAAGTCCTCCCAACTACATGTTCCGGTTTCTCCAATCCGGCCAGTTCGTTGTCGAAGGCCTGACCTTGATCGGAGCGAAAGGTATCTCTGGCTGGCCAGGTGAGAATCCCTATGGAAGGAACATTTTCGGGATTGGAATAGAGGCGGATATGGATGAGATTGAGGGGGTTTTCCATGGCCGTCATCCGCAAGTTACTTTTCGTAACTGCGTTATTACCGCCAATGATGGAACTGATAATCCCAGATTGGATTTTGGTGGTTCCTTTCCTCCTTGCGCTAATGGAACATTCCGGTGTCTCTTCTTTCATGGAGATGACTCTTTCCGCGGCAGGATTACCTTTGTGGCGGAGAACTGCTCATTCGCCTTTGCAGGTGATGATGACGGCCTTGCTCAATATGGCCGTCCCATTGCCGATGATGCCAATTTCGATGAGCCGCACACACGCTCTTTCACCTTCAAGAATTGCCTTTTAACCGCTGCACGCGAGCCAATCAGTGGTGATGAATGCAATAGTAGTGATGGCCGCTATGGAAATTGTATGTGTATCCGTGGCGCAGGTAGTGAAACAACCATCAACATTGATGATTGCTTGTTCAAGCGTGCCGGTGGGAGTCTCTTTTTATTAGCCGGTGATGCCTCGGATGTGATCTGGACCCAGCCGGTGATCAATATTGCGCATACGATTATGGATGCTACAGGAAGTGGAGTGCCAGGGGGAACACCATTACGGATTGGTGTGGGTGGAGAGCGGACCTTTAAAGGTATCCTCAATATCGATGGTCTTACGGTAAATCGTCCAGGAGCGGATGTAATTCTGGTGGAAGGCCTTGAGGAGGGAACCACCTCCTTTAGTATCAAGAACATGATCTCCTTCAATGTCGATAGTCTTTTCAGAGCTACGCCCGAGGATGGAGACAACTCGGGTCCGACACCCGCCTCACTGACGGCATCAAACCTCGCCACCAATCGTGCCGCCCGCACAACCCAGTCCGCTTCCGTCCAGGCAATTTTAAATGCCGCCATGGTGACCACCGCGGATCCGGCATATGTGGATACGTCGAGTAAATTAGGTTCCACCTACAACGGCATCCGTGGATGGGATTCAACGACCAATGACTTCTATGACATCGGCAACACAACCTACGCAACCCTTGGATCCGGTAACACCCCTCTGGTGGGTGGGGCTGAGTGTCCCGCTTGTACCGGTTCTGGCGTAGATGATTGGGTTTTATACTGAGGTTACTTTACATAAAGACTTGTTGCGTATGCATGATAGGTAAAGTAGTTTCTCCTGGCTGGGGGAAATTGTCTCAGCCAGGAGATATCTTTATATAATAAGGAATCACAATGACAATACTTATAAATGCTAGTCGAAGACATGCCTTTACGCTAATTGAGTTGTTAATTGTCATCGCGATCATCTTGATCCTAATCTCTATCGCTCTCCCCAATTTTCTCGAAGCTCAACTCAGAGCCAAGGTGGCCAGAGCGGCTGGAGATATAAAATCCATCAGTTTTGCAATCGAGAGTTACAACCTAGACCGCAAAACTTACCCGGATGACTGCATTACGGGGAGCTTGGGGTGTATGCAAATCACGACACCCATCCGGTACATCGGGCAAATTCCGCAGGATCCCTTTGGACGGCACAAGAATAGTGGTGGCTCTTGGGAAGGACTTGCTGGGGAGAACCGGGCATATTATCCTGTGGGTACAGGAGTGAATCCAGAGACAGCCACAGCACGAAAATACAAGAGTGGTCAGATCGCCTCACCTCCCTACCGGGAGGTCTACATTATCTACTCATCGGGTCCATCGCAAAGGGAACCGGGAGGCTCTACAGAACCTTTCCCCACATATGGAGGAACTTGGACGATTTACAGTCCAACCAATGGGACCATGAGTTATGGGGGTATTATCCGCACGGGTGGAGCCCGGCTAACACACCCCGACCTGGCCAACCTGCGTGTTACCCGGTAAGGCGGTTTCCTTACTCGTTGGCCGGTGTTTACATTTACTGTACTCATCCTAATCAGGTGGCTCGAGCATTGTATGGCATCGATATCTATTCTGGTCCTTTTCCATATGGGTAATGATATGGCGAGAATCCGTACAGTTTGAATTCACATATGCCCACGCCTAAATGAGAAGAGAACCTAAACGAGCTCCATTAGTGTGAAGAAAAGCCACGATCCGATTACCTCTTAAGTCACTCACAGAAGGATATAACGTCATTTCAAGAGGAGACTAAGAAATCATGTTTCCGTTCCATCTTGTACTCATAGCAATCCTTATTTGTGCATCCCATTCCGCCTGGACCGGGGCAGATTCACCACTCATTCTCAAGAAAGCTTCTTTTGACAACGATACCGGCTGGACTGGCTTTCAGAATCACTTGGTTGCTACATTCCCTCCCCGGTTACTCCAGGACTTCGGTTACCGGACCTCGAACCTCGCGGGAAAAGCTCCCGGTGAAATTGGTGGCTACATCCAAAGTTCGGTCCGTCCCGCGCATTACGCGAAAAAGCTTGGTCCTCTTTCGATGGATACTCCGCTTTCTTTCTCCGGGGGTTTTGTGCTGATGGAGGGACGCTCGATCATGAGCTACCACACGCTCTGCGAAACTTACATCGGTTTTTTCAATTCTGAGGAGCAAGGCTGGCGTCCCAAGAACTTCATGGGTATCCGGTTCATGGGAACGAACGAACCGGATGGGGTTCTCATTGAGATTACGTACACCACACGGCGGAGATCGGCTAATGGCGCGCTCCTGGAAAAGGGAGGATCTGTCCCCCAGACAGGGCTCATCAAGGAATTGGACGGTTCCAGGATGTTGAGGATCGCCCCTGATGGTAAACGGCATGAGTGGACATTCCAGTACAATCCAAGGGAGCAGGACAAGGAGGGGGAAATAGTATTCACCTTGGATGGTGTCAGGTGGACGATCAGTGTTGAGAGATCTCACATTGAAGTGGGCGCGGAATTCAACCGGTTTGGTATGTTCAATGAGCAACTACCGGGACGAGCTATGGTGATCTATTTCGATGACATTGTCATCAACAGAGAAGCCGAGGATTTCTCCAATGATCCTGGCTGGGAAGCTATTGGAAATCAGGAGTACTTTGATGACACCATTTTGTATGGAACAAATGATTTCGGCTTCAGTGCAACCAGTTATGCGGGGGGAAAAACCGGCGAGATTGGTGGACGGCTTTGGCGGGTGGATAAAAGCGAGTCACACCTCAAGGCTTGGTATGGGATTGATGTGGGAACTCTCACGTTGAATGACCGGTTGGAAGCCCATGGCGTTATTTGCATTCGACGGTTCTGTATCGACTCCGGTATGCACCTTGGTTTCTTCAACTCAGGAGAACAGGGGTGGCCTCCCAAGAATTTCGTGGGTGTCAATCTGGACAGCCTGTCCCGTGTGGGTCTCCTCTTCATGCCCATGTATGGAGCGAAAGAGGGAGCTTGGAGCATCGGGGATGAATACAATTCTCCACACTTCGTGGATGATGGAACACCACTTAAGTGGTCTATTGTCTACGATCCCCAAGCAATACAAGGATTAGGTTCTGTGACTGTTACTTTGGGAGATCAATCAAGCACAATATCGCTCAAGCCCGGAGAGAAGGATCAGGGAGCTGTGATGAACCGTTTTGGGATCTTTAACATGCAGGACAACAACGGTAAATACTGTGAGGTTTATCTGGATGACATTGAGTACAGCTCTCGATAGCCACTAGCCCTGATTCAACTTGCGAATTCTCTAGCATGGTCCCATCGTTACAAGCGTTTGGCCCTGTGAGATAGTATTCAGGACAAGGAGACCATGATGATAACCAGAACCATATACGGATGTTTCACGGTGTTGATCATGCTGGTTTCAAGTGCGCCTATTTCAGCGGAGGAAACAACTGCGAATCTTTCTCCATCCGATCTGGACGAACTGGCCGGCCAACCGGTTGATATTGCGTCCAGCGCATACCAATACCGGGCGGACCGCAAGGCGGATGAGAATGCGCCAGAGAGTTGGCTGGCGCTCATACACTTTGTTGGCCTGCCGCTCAACAAGCCGGTGGATGTGAACGCTCCGGAGATTAAACAGGTTCTGTGTGCCTTTCTATGGGAGGAAATCCGTCCCATCCGCCAGGTGGAACTGATCTGGGCTGCCGATGCAAAGGACCGCCCGGCACCTGAGGAACTGACCATCACAACCCTGGATAATCAAGGTCAGGCAAGTTCATGGTGGAACAACCTGAAGGCGGTCAAAATGGATGTTCCAGCGACTGTCTCCACGGACGGGCTCACCGTTGTATTTTCTCTGTCGGCGGACACCTGTGGGCTGGTGATCAGTGTGGGTGGCGCCAGGACGGCCGTTGAATTTGCCGTGCCGGCTGTGCGTGTGTTGGTGGCCGATACCTGGAAGAAAATGGATTTTGAACTTGAATGGGGTTTTGATCCCGCCACCGCCGGCAATGATTACAGCGGACGGTTCGAGACCTATGACGGCCGGATCGCCGGTTTGGCTGCAATCGATGGAGACACAGGAACCAAGGTGACCACTCCCCTCGCTTGGAGTTCAACGGGTAAGGGCAACCCGCGCCGTGGGGTGAAAGCCAGTCTCCTCTACATGGGGCTTTCGAAGTGGCGGAAAACGATCCCTTTCACGAGTCAAACCGAGGATGTTGCACGCACCATTGTGACTGTATGGACCACATCCGGGAACTTCTCATTCCTGGCGGCAGATTTGGAGAATGGACCGATTTATGCCCCGGAATATGGATTCTTCGTGAGGCGGACATCGCCGCAAGCACCCCAGCCGGAAATTGCGGTACAGGCGGATACACCTGATCAGCCCCCCATCGATCTGGCCTCGCAAGCCACCAGCGCCCAGGAATTCATCAAGGAACTCCAAGGCAAACAATTGAGCACAATCCGCCAGCAGATCCGTGCCCATGCGGAACAGACCTGGGAAGGCGCTGTCACCGCGATGCGCGGAGCCGATCTACCGCCGCATCCCACGCCACCCGCGGGTTTTGAGCCGAAGATGCAAGTGGAAGTTCCCTGTCCACGTCTGACGGCCCAATGGAACCTCGGTGTCTGGCATCTCACCCGCCACTGCGGAAAAAATCCAGAAACCGGACGGCTCTGGTTCAATGATTTTCCCTACGGCATTCTCGCCGCGGAAACCTATATGATCTTGACGGCGCTCGATCTGATGGGATCGCATCAGGCGGCGGAGGATGGATTCCACCAATGGGTCTCTCTCCCGATGGATCCAAACTCGACCGACTCGCCAGGGCATCACACTCTGGCTTTGCCAGATCACCCCACTGGACTGTTCACGGACGGACATGGCTGCCTGACTCACGCCATTGGCCCAGAAGGAGCCGGAGGGCACATGGATGGTGTCCACTCCTTCGGTCCGGGCTCCATCGGTTGGGCTCTGGTGGAACACTACCGCATGACCGGTGATAAGGCCTGGTTCCAGACCTTTGCTCCACGCATCCAGGCCAATGTTGAATGGATGCTGCGTCAGAGACGGGTTGTGAAAGACATGGTACCGGGCGGCGAACGGCTCTGGTGCAAGGGACTCCAACCGGCGCTTCAAGTGACGCCGGATAGCGGCGGACTGTGGATGCAGTTTTATGAAGCCGAAGCGTACTACTGCAAGGCCGCTCTGAATTTCGCTGATGCATTGGCAACCATCGATCCGGTCGAAGCCGCCAGACTCCAGGCCGAAGCGGAATCTTATCGCCAAGATCTGATGGCAGCGGTCAACCGGACCATTGCTTTGTCGCCGGTCGTGCCAGTGCGTGACGGCACCTATCATTCGGTCATTCCATTTGCCTGTTATGTGCGTGGACTGTCAACTGGCGCTTGGGGATGGAAACGTGATGGCTCTGGCAACCATGTGGGTCCCATGTACTGGGAAACAGTTCAATCCGCGGCGGCCCTCATCAGTCCGGCTGAACTTCTCTCTCCGGATGATGCTCGTGTGCAGGGATACTTCGACGTATTAGAGGATCGTCTCCTCCTGGAAAACGGGTATGTGAACAGGATGAAAGACTGGTTTAACGCCGGGTGGCAATACCAGGGTGGGTTGGAGCGGACCTCGAACATGCATTTGGCCGCCGACGACATCCCGGTCTTCATCCGGTCGTTCCTGAACGGATATGCCATCGATATCCTGGAGAAGGATGGATATATCTTTAACGAACACGCCGTGCATGGTCCCCCAGACAAGATTTATGAGGAAGCCGCTTTCCTGGAACGCTTCCGTAATCTGCTGGTGATGGAACAGGACGGCACCCTCTGGATGGCCCGTGCTACACCCCGTGCCTGGCTGGAACAGGGAAAGAAGATCAGTGTCAAAAATGCTCCCACACACTTCGGCGACCTGACCTATGAAATTGTCTCGGATGTGGATCATGGCAATATCAACGCGACGGTTGAATTGCCATCCCGCATTCAGCCAGAGAACATCATCCTCCGGTTCCGCCACCCGCGGGCAGCGCCGATCCAGAGCGTTGAAGTCAACGGTGAAGATTGGACAGCATTCAGCAAGGACAAAGAAACTATCGAATTGAAGGGTCTGAGTGGGAGAGTTAGTGTGATAGCGAGGTACTGAACAGAAAGGTTTATGACATGGCCACGATTCCCGGATGTGCTCCGTTTGAGCGCAAGGGCAATCTCACTGCTGAATTTCTGGTGTGCGTTTTTTCTGACCAAGTCCAAGCGCTTCTTGGTGCAATCGTAACGGCCAAGTCCGGACGGGGGAGATACGCCGGGCCACGACACACCTGAAGTGGGTCTCACGCAGTCTCCGCGCCTGAGTTAGTACCGAATGCGTTTGATCTTGGATAGGGGTCCTCAACTTCGGGGTGTTGTTACGGGAGAGAGAAGAGGGGGGTGTGCTGGAGGGGGAGGTCTTTGGGTCTTTATATGGGGCTAGAGGAGGATGGCGAGACACTAATCCCTGGATGAGCCGCGACATTAGAGAGTCGGCTCCATCCGGTAGCTATCACAGCTTTCTTTCGGGTACCAATTGCACACTTGGCAGAAACGTAAATGGTTCATCGGGTCCCTGTCTCGTAAGCAGCAGTACGGATCCAGACCCATAGGTCCCTTCGATGGCATACTCGTAGTTTCCAACCAGGATGTCTTCATATCCATCGCCATCTATGTCTGCGCGCATGATCTCATTCAGAACGACGCCCATGCCGTCAAAATGCAGATCCAGGGACAAAGCCGACCGCTCGATCACCTGAACTCTTCCATTCCGTACGAGATCAGGTATGCCGACACCTTGCCCCTCCATCATGGTAATCTCTTCCTCATCATTCGGTGATAGGATCGGCAAGACGCGCAACGGTAATAACTCGAAGTTCGAGACACCGAGGCAAGGAGTTGAAATGTAACTTAATTCCGGAACCTTTGCTTGTCCAAGGCATACGACGATTGCGTATACCCTTCGAAAGAATGTTTCTTCCTTAATGTCATAATTGCTGTAGGCGCAATAGCCTTCTACGATGGCTTCCGCCCATTCCCGACACGACACCACCGAGATCTTCTCAGTTTTGTCGCCTACTTCACGGACCATCTCCAGATGTTCGAGGCCGTGGAACCGAGGCAAGATCGGCTTTTCATATAGTAGGTCAATATCAGCGGACGAAAAAAAACCTTTCAGATCTGTGCTGACGAAAGGTAGTGATTCCACAATATCGAATATGTCTCGACCCGTTGAGTAGGCTGCGAGAATCGTAGTTATCTGGCCTGGACTCAGTAATCCCATGTCAAGCGCAACCTGCAAGTCCACGGTGACTTTATCCCGCTCAATCTGTCTTCTTATTTCCGTCTCTATATTTAACGCTTTGGCCGCTTTAGCTTCAGCTATTGACAGAAAATGAAGTGTGCGATTCTTTGGCAATATTAGTCCGTGTTTTTGGTAATTGCAGTGACGATGAGATGGAACCAGATTGCCTAAACCATCTATATCGAAGGTTTTCGACAATCCATATTCTTCCTTCACTTGAACGAATTCTTGTTGCCGATCCAAGAGGCTATGGGGAATGACATGATCTATGTCCAAGTCAGAAAAAGTAACCAACTCCGTGCAGTAGATGCATCTTTTGTCATGCGCTCGCCAGATGGCAGCCCTGCGCGAAGTCGGAATTTCCTTACGCGCCATCACATTGTCCTTTATTATCTATAACATCGGAACTGAGCGATGCGGGCGGCCCAGCGGGCCCGAATTGGCAACCGACGTCGCTCGCTCGCATTCGCTTCAGTGATTTTGTTGGGTGTCCTTCCTAGATTGCGCCTTGCCCCTTCATGGCTAGAACACCTTTTTTCTTCGAATAGCACTCTTTGCAAAACACCGGCTTACCGGCACTGGGTTTGAATGGTACCTCGGTCTCCTTACCACATTCCGTGCACGTGGTCGTGTGCATCTTGCGGGGACTAAAACCGAACCGTCTGAACCCTCCTTCTTCGCGAGTGGACAAAGGCAATATTACGTGAACCACAGGCGGTGTCCGTGATGTGATCGACTCGAACAGTGAATCGAAGGGAATGAGCCTGCAAGCCGAGGGCAGCAGTCTGGATAACTGCTCCGATTGCAGGTCAGTGGTCACCTTGCGTGCAATCTCAGAAGACATACCTGCAATCACGAAGATGTGATGGCGGTTGCCGAGAATAGCCATCCGTTCATGCATCCGATGAATCATGGCTCCCAGTTCAATTGCGTACTTCTGGGCTTGGGCAACAGCAGTAGCGGCGTCAGAGGACAGGACAATGACGTCCTTTCGTGGGGTATTAAGTATGGCTGTCTTTGGTCGCTTGATCTCGATTACCCCATATCGTGACAGTGGGTCGTTTTCAGTCGGATAGAAGTAGAAGTCTGCCTCGGCTTTCCCTGGCCTACAGGGGATCAGTTGGGCCGGTTCAATTCCCAGAGCGAGACAGTCGGTGAGGATGAACGGGTAATCAGTGAAAAGAGCCTCCCATTCTCGCTCCAGGGAATTTGGATTCTCCAACAACTCAGCGAAGCGATCTCTGGCTTTCCGGAGTTGACTGCTGGGTGTCATCCATTCTCACCACTGCATATAGGGCCGGGGATGGGTCGCCGCCACGTCACGACGCCCAACGCTGAAACTGAGCCGCGCCACCACCAAGGCTCGGGAGAACTGCAACGATTCCGGGTGTTGGCTCGAATGCCCGGTTGGTCGGCGCGTCACTCCGCTCACTTCAAGTTTGCCATGACGAATGCGATGCACCACGCAAGTAGAAAAACGCGTGGAATCCAGTTAGGGGCTAACATGCCTTTTTTATGAATGTCTGGCGTCCGAATATCAAAAGGGGCTTTCTCCAGATCCGGGTTCTCACGAAATAGATTCTCCACTAGGCCCAGCAGGAGGTCCAAAGCCCGCATGCCAGCGTGGACAGATATGGCAATGAGAAGAGAGCTGATGATGCCGAGGACAGGAAGAAACCATTTCGCCAGCCACGGGAAGTCGTGATCATGCGAGCCGGAGGCGGCAAACGCGGTCATCAAGAATGCCTGCGAGGCAACATACCACGACGTCCGGTTCGAAATGAGCCCATGCTCGTAGTGCAGCTCCTTGTGGAGCATGTCGCGGACTTCATCTGGATTTCTTGCCATATGTCTCGTCCCTCGCTGTCTTCCCGCACAACATCTGTTTATCTGGTTTCCAAATAAACCCGCTCAGAGATTTTTCATACAGTTGATTCGCATCCATAAATTTGCTGCAACCAATTTATTCCACATGACTTGTATGATTTACAATTGAAGGGCGTTTCCAATAAGGCTTCCTCATAACACGCACCGCTTTCCACCTTACAGATGATCCACCGTGCTCTTCCCTCCCTTGCCACCCCGGATTAAGACATGCCTCTAGATCATCCTTCCCCTGCCTCTACCTCCCGATACCCCTACATCTTCTGGTCAAAGATAGCATAGGTGGAGTAAGAAGCAACTGCGATTTTGTGAATTTGCGTGGAAATCTACCATCAAGTGAGATGTTGTAGAGCGCATACCTGACCGACTTCTCCGGACGCAAGGGATTCCACATCTGGGTGTTCTTCGACCAGGCTTATCCCAACTCAACAACCCGAGCTCTGGCAAGAGCGATCGTTGACGCCAGGAACAGGTTCTTCCTACAAACGGGACTTAGCCAAGGGGCGAATCTCGAACTGGCCGAAGTCTTCGCGCGTTGGATTAAGACCAAGACGGTCAACGCGCACACCCTGATGGTCTACAAGGGTGCTGGCCCCGTACACCAAGCATCGCAATGAGGCACAGGCGGTGACCTGGTACCTGAAGACTGGATGGCCAGATCGATGCGCTCTTGGCACCCTCCCTCGCCGACTGGATTCGTCAAACCACGAAAGTCATCCAACTCCGGGCCCTCTAGCGGAGTAGAATTGCACTAAAATTGTACTTTTACTCCAAGTGAAAGTCCGAGTGATAAGGGTGGAAATCAAAGAAGGCCAGTAAATCGAGGGGTTATTTTGGAGCGGGAAACGGGGTTCGAACCCGCGACCCTCAGCTTGGGAAAGGGATTTGGCCCCCTTAGAAAGTACAATTCCCTCGAAAAATCGAGGATTTCCTAATGAATCGAGACCTGGGCTACGTTCACACCACCCTTCGACGATGTAAAAATCACCCTTGGGAAAGGCAAAATTGCACCAAAATTGCACTGGAGACTGGATGATGTAGGGGACTCCCCCTTGTGGTAGATGAAGATCAGTCCAAGGCTTCTCTGTGGGTATCGTGGGGAAGTCTTGCGGCAGCGCACTACTCCGACTTGCATGGCCATTACCAGATCCACGATCTCATATGGCATCATCTTCATGGGGTCTCGGTCTCATCACATATCATACGACCGTATGATGGTTCGGCCATACTCTCGTATGATCATCTGTCCGGACGATCGAACAATCATACGGCTTGACGGTCGCTTGGTGGCACTCACTCCGGAGAATTGCCGTACTGTTCCCGGATTCCCGAATTCCTGAGACATCGCCTGCGATTGATGTTTGTCCCTTCCATGACCACACAGTCGTATAATGTTCCAACCATCCGCCAGTCTCGTCATATGATTGTACGATAGTCCGATAGTACGACCGGATGACCACGAGGGGAGAGAGTGGAGTTTACACGTGGCGACATGTGACCTGTCAGGTGTGAGTTCCTACCGCTACCACCGGCCAGTGCTCGGAAAAGAACTTATACCAACGGCCCCTTCTTCTTCGCGGTAGAGGGCTCTCTCTCAAACAAGATGGAAGAACCAAACCTCACAAGCGGTCTCGGGCTGACGCGTAAACTCCGCACTCTAGTCTACCTCCGGGTTGGGATTACCCTGTGGAAATGGAGACACCTTCACATCTCATCACGAAATTCGCTTCGACCTCGGCTGCTTAAGCGAACTTCCGCTTATATGTTTCCGCCTCGATCGAG
>CAYRBI010000182.1:0-12290 GCA_964422415.1 uncultured bacterium
CGCAGGTGTGGTTGTGGTGGAACCCGGCGGTGTGGTGGCTGAACAGCCGGATCCGCGCGGAGCGGGAACTGTGTTGCGATGATCTGGTGCTGTCGTTGGGATTCGCTGCGGGAGGAGATTACTCGCGCCTCCTGGTGGATGTGGCCAGCCGTCAGCGGAATCCGGAATTGGCCTTCGAGGCGATGGGCATGGCGGATTCCTTCCGTCGGCTGAAGGAACGGATCGACCGGGCGATGGACAGCAGCCTGAGAAGGCGCACACGGTTGTCACTGGTCTCGGCGGCGGTGCTGGTGGCGATTGCGGTAGCAGTTTTGCCGGGGACAAGGCTTAATTCACAGACGGTGCCCATTACGTCTCAGACTGGAACAGACGAGAAGGTTGATACAACGGCAAAGACCGCGGAAAAGGGAGAGTCCCAACTAGCGATTAGTGTGACCCCCGCGACCGCCCCCTCCATCGAGGTTGACCTTAGCCTCCTCGAATTCCCCGCTCATTCGGAGCGGGATGAAACTTTCTGGAAACGTTTATCTGATGCGCGAATCCTACCCTTGGGGGGGGATGACTCACACCCAATCGTTATAGTTTCTCAGGATCCAGACATTGCTCAATTGGACCAGATTCTCGCCAACGACAGCGGCATTAGGAAATTGGCCTCGCCGAAAGTGAGAACCTTTTCAGGACAAAAGGGAATGATTGCGATTGGACAGGAACTTCCCTATATCTCGTGTTATGAAGTTGTCAAAGATGCCAAGGGAGTGGAGTCCGCTTCACCGGTTATCGAACGTGCATCCTCTGGAATCTTTATCGACCTCCTGCCGAAGGTCAAAGAAAATCAGCAGATTGACCTGAATCTTCACCTAAAGAGGTCTATTACTGGAGAGCCGGGGCTGGTGAAGAATCCCCTGACAGGAAAAGAGGAACCGGTTGGCAATCCAGTGACTGTGTTGACTGATAGTGATGTCCAACTCGATATCGTTGATTCGAAAACCGCTGCCATAAATGTACCGCTTCTTTCTGGAGATCCCGCGAAATTGGTGGTTCTCGTTACCGCGCGGGTGCTGCCAACAGAGGATTCCAAGCCAGCCTTGGTCACCAAGGAATTCCAGCTCAACAAAGAATACGGCTTGGAATATTCCAGGTTTTTTAATCTCCGCCTCTTTGTACCTGCTGACATCATAGAAGCAAGCGGCGATGGACCATTTCTCAAGTATGATGAATCGACAGGAATTATGACGGTCCGGCATGAACCCAAGAAGTTGGAACTTGTCCAACTTCTCGTAGATGAATCAAAAAAACAACGGATGGGAGATCCACAAAGAGAACTGAAAGCACGTAAGTTCATGGTAGTGGGCAAAATACCCGAGGGCTTCCCCTCGCAACTTTATCGCCAGAAACAAGTCGAATTCCTTAAAAATGTTTTACGTACGCTCCTCTATGCGGACAAGTCAATTGAGGAAGCTGCAGCTGAAGGCCGGGTCATGGTTCCGGAGCCAGAAAAGGGAACCATCGACATCGTGGATACTGCATTAAACTTAGCCAAAGTTGAGGTATATCTTAAGTCGGTTTCCGAATCCGATGGACTCCAACAAAAACCAGACACAGAAAGTGACACAGTTCAATTCCTCCAAAAACCAGACGAAATAAGGGGGAGGAGGTTCGTAATTGCCCAACCTATACTCCCCAATATTACTTCGAAAGGTAATGCCAAGACCAAAAGAGATGAGTTCAAAACTCGAGTAAATGAACTTAAAAAGTTTCTCTATGGAAGCAAGACACTTGAGGAAGCTGCTGCGGAAGGCCGCGTCATGTATCCGGATCCAGAGCAGGGGACGATTGATATCGTCGATACTGAGGAGAATCTGAAAAAAGTGGAGGATTATGTCAAGAGCATCAAGGTTGATGAATATTCTGTTAACACGGAAACCCCCGCGCCACGCAAACTCGCCCTCTCTCTCCGTGTTGTTCAGATCACATTCCCACGGATAGAAAAAGAGAATGAGCGGATGGCGATGGAAAAAATCTGTCCAGCAACTGTCGAAGTGCGTGAGTGGTCACCCCTTCTGATTGATTCAGCGGCTCAGCCGGTTCTCGCCAGCAAGCCCTGGGTTCATGACTGCGTCACTATTGACCAGACCTTTAATGCAATCGCGCAATTGGCGGATATCAGGATAGAGACACTTCCTAGAATTAATTTCATGACCGGGCCGGATGGTGAGATCACGGTGGGAATGGTGTGTCCTTCGGGTATAGTCACCCCCTCGACTACCGAATCCGAATCGGTGGAGTTAGGCTTCCGGGCCCGTGTGGATATCGAGGATCAGGGTGGGATGGTGCTTCATCTCGAACCCAGTGTGAGCATCTCCAATCCCAACGGCGAGCCCATCATCAAGAAAGGCTTGGTGGTACTGCCGGTTAAACCATCTCACAACAATCTGTTGATCACCAACCTCATTGATCCACAGGTGGGTGATCCCTTTATGCAAGGCGCTGATGAATCCGATTCAAAATCGAGATTATTGCTGATGGTGACGGTGGATGAGGTGCCATCAGTCAAGGAATAGTGCCCCTCCCAGAGTAGCGAATTCATTCGCGTGGGGTGACGTACCCACGCGGTTGAAATCGCTACTCCGCCGCTTACGGGAGTCCCACTCCGAGTCGTCCGAATATTCCGTCTCCTCCATGATTCAATCCGTTTTCCAAGCGATTGAACTCGTTCCTCCGGCGTGGCTTCAATCCCCTGATTACTCACAACATAGGTATAAATCTTGGTCATCCATTCCAGTTAATATGGGTGTGAATGGGGGGTTATGAAAACTTCTCCTGACAGCCTACCGGCATAGTCTTATAATATAGACAGATGTAGACATACCGAATACGATGAGACCAGCTATGAAACCATTCCCATCCAGATCTAGCCAAGGGAAATCCTCTCACAAACTGCGAGGCTTACGAGTTGTCTTTCTGTTGATGGGACTGGCGGTATGCATCCAGATGTGGGAAACGCCGCGAGAGTTGATAGCCCATCTTACCTTGGGGGAACCCATCGAACCGATCGTTCTCCATCCGGCGGATAACATCAAGTTTATATCCGAGATGGTTTTCCCCCAGATGCACATGGATTCCAGTGTGGGTTTTCAGAGGATCACGAATAACAAGCACATCTGGGCCTATATGCAGGTGGTCGAGGTGAGAAACTTCACCGGCTTGGTGTACTACTACCAATTCAAGGATGAATCTGGAGCCAGTGAGTGTGTGACCACCATCCGTGCCATCCAGGACTTCGGGGTGCCGCATGAGGCCCATCAGTTTGGCACCTATGTGGTTCTGGCGATGGTTACCCACACTACGGAGAATCCCTCCCCATTCTTTGAGACAGTGTTCGGACAGATCACCCAAAACATGAAACCATAGGAGTGCTGTTGTCCGTCGCCTGGCTAAACTATCTTCCCCTTTCCCCCCCCAAAAAAAACTCCAAGTCATCCCACAGCTCAGAGAAAGAAAATTACTCGACTTGTAAACACGAAATCCCAAGTTGATTCCTGTTCCTTAAATCCTCTTTCTGATTCATTCCTTGGGGAGAAACAATCATTTTCATGGATTGGGTTCAAGACCTTGATTCTCTTCATCTTATGTAAATAACGTGAGCGCCTATTCCGGTGTTGGGGTGAAACAATCACTGAGAACCCTTGCATTGCCAGCCTACAGGTGTAATCCTGTGGTGCTGACATGTGTAAGAGCGAGACTACGGTAGAAAAGGTTACTGATATGAGTTCACAGTCAAATGCATTCCTCTCCCTATCCGGCCACAGCACAACCCCCTTCCTCACACAACAAGGGGTGAAAGTGCTCCTTCTGCTTGTGGGAATGGCCTTTTGCCTTCAAGTATTGGATTCACCGACCGAGCTGAAAGCCTTTGTTTCCATACAGGATCCGGTCGAACCGATCTTGCTTCATTCATCGGATAGCATCCTGCTACAGTCAGAGGTGGCGTATCCACGGATACAAGGCGACTCGAGTACAGTTTTCCAGCGGATAACCAATGACAAACATCTCTGGGCTTATCTGCAAACAGTGAAGGTGGGAGAACTCTCTGGCCTCGTGTACTTCTTCAGGTTCCGGGATGATGCCGGGGCACGTGAGTGCGTGAATGTTATCCGCACTTCCGTGGAATTCATGACCTCGTTTGAGGGGCGTCAGTTCGGCTCATACGCTGTACTAGCGATAGCCTCCTCCCCTTCCGAGGATTCATCTCCACTCTTCGAGAAAGTGTTCGAACAGATCGCACAGAACATGGAATCATAGTGGGTACTCCTATTTAGGTCAGGCCACAAGGTCTTTTCATTTTTCCTCCTAAAATTTCTTGACATTGCCCATCCCGGAGGATAGTGTATTACCAGATTAGTACACACAAATTGTCATGTTCCTCCCCATCGACCCCGACCGTCCCCTTGCCCTCTTCGCCCAGATCATGGAGGGCATCCGCCTGGCCATCGCGACTGGGAGGCTCAAGAGTGGCGACCGTATCCCCAGTGTACGCGATATGGCGGTCGAAACCCGTGTGAATCCCAACACTGTACTGCGCGCCTACATGGAGCTCGAACGTGCCGGGGTCATCGAGACTAAGCGCGGTCTGGGCTACTTCGTGACCAGCTCCCTCAATGGCACTTTGGCCGATAAGGAACGCCGTGAACTGCTTGACCGCCGTGTAGAGGAACTCCTCACCGCGGCCCTCGATCTCGGCTTTCACCCGGAGGATGTCAAGGAGTCAGTCGACAGGAATGCGGAGAAGAGGAAATTGGAGGAATGAGACCTCACCCCTTTCCCCAAGAACCTCACCCCCTTCCCCCTCTCCCGTGGGGCGAGGGGGTATGACTCCCCCTTCTCCTCGTGGGAGAACGGGGCTGTGGGGATGAGGTGATTTGGGATGAGGTTTAGGAAGAAACGAGGACCACGATGTCATCAGTCGTCACCATCGACCATCTGACTGTCCGTTTCGGACGCAAGACCGCCGTGGATGACCTCAGCCTGGAGGTGCCTGAGGGGAAGGTATATGGCTTCTTGGGCGAGAATGGGGCAGGGAAGACCACCACGATCCGTGCCATGATGGGATTGCAGGCACCCACCAGTGGTACCCTACGGGTTCTCGGTGAGGATCCCCTCCAGGCCACCGCCGCCCTGCGTCAACGCATTGGCTTTGTCTCCGATGACCGTGTCATGTACCGCTGGATGACGGTCACTGAAGTGCAGCAATATGGCGCGGGGTTATACGAGAAGTGGGACATGGGCTACTCCGAGAATCTCCGTAAGGATTTTGAACTCGAACCGGACCGGAAAGTCAGTCAGCTCTCGCGTGGGCAGGCGGCCAAACTCGCGCTCCTGTGCGCCCTCGCGCCGCATCCCGGACTGCTGATTCTCGATGAAGCCTCCAGCGGCCTCGATCCCATTGTACGGCGTGCGCTGCTTGAGAAGCTGATCGATGTCTCTTCGCGTGAGGGGACCACCATCTTCCTCTCCTCGCATTTGATCGAGGAGATCGACCGGGTGGCGGATATTGTCGCCATCCTGTGTGGTGGACGGTTGCTGGTGGAGGGCGACAAGGACAAGGTTCGCCGTTCCTTGAAAAAGCTGGTCTGCCCCGCTGCTGCCATGCCCAAGGCCACTAATAACGGCATTCTCTCAATGAAGCGGGCCGGCGAGGAGTGTGAGCTGGTTGTGCGGGATCTCGATGACGCCCATCTGAAGGAACTCACCCAATCCCTTGGAGTCAGCCCCACTGTGGGCGAAATGACGCTGGAGGATGTCTTCGCGGAATACACGACATGGGGGAAACGGAAATGATCGCCACATGGACACTTTTCAGACTGCAGCTCAGGATCATGCGCTGGCCCGTGATATGTGTGGTGGGGATATTTCTTGTCCTCAATCTTTCTCCGCTGGGGCATTCTATTGAGTTCGTGGTATTGATGAGTATGTTCCTCCCGGTGCTGACAATATTATCTGGCGCTTTGATTTTTGGCGTGGAGTATCAGGAGGGAGCTCGTGACTATATCCGGACCCGCCCGGTCTCCGTGGGCATGGTCTTTTGGACAAAGACGGCGGTTCTGTTCGCGATCTCTCTCCCGGCGGCTTTACTTGCGGATGGAGTGCTGAACTTATTTCATTCAGTAGACATCCCAAGATACAGCACTTTGCTTGTGGTGTGGGCGGTGTTATTCAGTTTTTCGATGTGGCTGGCCCAGATGACCATCCTCTTCCGCGATTCCATCCGTGGTGTGCTGTATGGAGCCCTTTCGTTTGTCCTTTTGGGAGCCATGCTGGTCTGGACATTCCGGTGGTGGGTAATCGTGCCCGAATTACCCTTTGTTGGGAGTGAATATCTCCGTGGTATCATGGGCCCTTGGTATATCCGTCACTTAACCTTTGCCCTGGGAGGGGTGATGCTACTCCCAGCGGTGGTTGTAGTCACCTCTCAATGGATTCACCAATATGTGGAGGGAAAGATACGTTGGTTTTCACCATCCGCCTTCTGTGTCTTTTCTCTGGTATTGGTATATGTTGGGTTTGCTTATGCTTGCCTGCATGATGATGGGAAGCCTTCTTACCAGAATTATGCGGGCGGAATCGAATACGATAAAGCGGGAATGCCGCAGCCGGTTCCTTGGGAAAGGGCGGATGAGAAAAGAGAATATCGAGGAGGAATTCTCGCGCAGTCTCTCGATGGAAAGGATATCCTGGCTTATAAAACAACTTTTCAGGATAGTATCACTGAGTTTTATACCTTCGAGGCCGCTACAGGAAAGATGAAGGATACGCTGTTTCGCACAGAGCGCAGTTTGGATTTCCTTTTATATGGCTGCCCTCTGAGCAAAGCCTATGTGGTCATCTCTGTGATCAAGGGCGGGAATGAAACAAATATCTGGTCGTTAACTTACCTTCCGTATGATCCAAAGGGAACACCAGGGCCTGGGATGTACCGTTTACATGAAACTCAAGCGAATGAGGCTCCACGAGATATTCAGGAGCTTCCTGATGGCACCCTTTCCATGGTTTATCAAAGCCAGATACACCCTGACAAAGAGGGTAATGTAATTCGCACAAATTACTATGAACAAGTTAACCTAATAACAGGTCAGATCACCGATTCCACATGTGAGATTGATGTCATAAAGAAAGAGATTGAATGGAATTCGGGTGGCCTTGTTCTCAACTATGATCCGGCTCCAGGTGAGCTGGATATCCGTGAAGCGTCTCAATCTAAAGACACGCCTTCACTCGCGTCCATTCCTTATCTTAATGGCTTTGTACATCACGAAAGGCTGGCCGCTGGTTTTGCTAAACAACGGATAATCAATCTACCAATGGAACAAAAGGATGACTTGTCCACAACCAATCTATTCCGTGGCGGAGCCATCCGTCTCTACGATCTCTCCAATCCGGTTGCTCCTGCTTTTACTGATATTTCGATTCCATACCGTGTTATGGATGGTTATGAAGATTTATTCAGGTTCCTTTTCCGGTGTGGGTTCAGCATGCGTGGTATTGCCGATGAATGGATGAGTTTTCTCGCTTTGAATGATAAATATTTGCTCTTCTTTGTAGTCGACCGGGTGGCTGCGTGGGATATCACCCAACGGGATCATCCTCTCTTCATTGGGACCGCGCCAGTACTCCCACCTCTGAAAGGTCCAGGGCTTGTAGTTGGTCAACCCCACAATATCTCTCCCATCGAGCGTGAAGATGGCGCTCTTGGGATCGCCACCATGAATGGCATCCACTGGTTCGAATTCCCCGCGTTGATGAAGGAGGCACAATCATGAGCGCCACCATCACCCTCCTACGCATCCAACTTCATTTCATGAAGTGGCCGTTGGTGGCCTTGACTACATCTACATTTATTCTCTGTCTCAACCATGACGAGTCTGACATGATTGGGGTTATTCAACGGTTGGCGCTGATGAGTCTCCCGCTGCTGGTCTGGCTGGTGGGGCCAGTCCTCTTTGGATCTGAATATGTGGAGGGGGCGAAAGACTATATCGACACCAAACCGGTCAGCATCAATCAGGTCTTCTGGACCAAGATGCTTTTCCTGCTCCCTTTTGTGGTCTATTGTGTCTTTATTTATTCTGGAGATATGCTGGTCTCAGTATACTTACTGAATATGGCCCTGGCGGGTGTGGCCATGACAGTCTTCTTCAGGGATATGGTGCGTGGCATCCTGACCGGTCCCATCGCGGCGGTTGTATTCGGTGCGCTTCTTCTCATCCCATGGTATGTATTCTGTGGCAACCACACCAGAAAACCCTGGGAATATACAGGTGGTGAGTATCCCTGGATGCTTCAGCTATTCATTAAATTAAATGAATACTTCCTACCGGGCTTTCTTATTCTTTCAACCCTGATTTTCCTGTGGGCTACACGCTGGATGTATCAATTCAGGAGGACAGGAAGCTGGTGTCCGCCACTGGATGGATCGATTGTCCTTCTTCCCCCTTGTCTCCTTTATGCAGGATTCGCGGCATCTTGCTGGTACCATGAGGGTTCGGCCTCCTATATCCATTTTCCATGGTGGCCGGAAGCACAAAAGGAAGCCCCATTCCGATCCTGTCTGGCGCGTGTTCTGGTGGATAATCAGCAACGGTATATCTCACTGGGTGAAAAAGAGGGTGAGTTTTTAGTCCATGAGGTCAGTGATCGTATCGGTGAAGGTAAACCCAGGGAACTCTTCCGCTTCACAAGCAGCCTGGCACGGGAGAGTGTGTTACGACGGAAAGAAAAAGGCGAATATCATGGCTGGGAACCATGGATTGATGATAAGAATATTGTCCTCATCAACAATGAGTCCAAAGATGTTGTGTGTATACACTACAATACAAGCGGAATTATTGACTCCAATACCATCTCCCTGGACATAAAACCTGTTTATATCAGCGTGGTTACCTCAGGGAAGATGATGATTCATGGAGAAAGCAGTGAAGCCACGATTACAAATCAAGGACATGCCAACTTCCGGGATGTGGAGCTGGATCTACTCACTGGAGAGGTAAAACAGCTATCAGGTGGCCTGAATACTATGCTTGGATTGTTTGTGAAAGATGGGGGTGTTTTCGAGATCATTCAAACAAAATCAAGATGTTACAAAATGTGGATGGGTGAAAATGTGGGAGGGGGACGGACAATTGAATGGAGAGATAACTCTATGCCAGCGGATATACCCTTCAATTCACCGATGCTGCGTGTCGATTCTCCGGTAGTGAATGATACTCTTATAGCGGCAACCTATATGGAGAGAGTTGAATCAGCATCGGACCTTACTCCCGTTATTAGAAATAATGATCGTATCTTTCTTTACGACACTTCGGTGAATAGTGGATCGGAAATGTCCAGTATAAAACTTCCTTACCGGTTGTGTGGGGTTTATCACCATCTTTTTTGTGCCTACCGTCAATTTGGGTTAATGCATATATATTATGATATTGGTTTACCATCCCCTCTGAACGATATATGTCCTGTGACATTTTCGGACGGTTATCTTTTTTGTTGGGCACTGCAAGTTGGACGGGTCGCCGTATGGAATGTGCACGATCCCACAAATGCAAAATTCATTGGCATCAGCAATTGTCCAGCTCACTTTATTGAAGGGGATCATTCGGATTTGCTTTGGCATTCGATAAATCGAGTCATCACTCCCCAAGTCCGCTCCGATGGCGCATTGGGTTTCATTATGGACAACTATGGTCCGGTCTGGCTTGAATTCCCCGCCCTCATGCACAAAGTGTAGGGCCTCATTGGATTCCCGCCTTCGCGGGAATGACGATAAAAGATGCGGGAATGACGAATCGATGAGAGCATAACGATGAAGTGAGTGGATACCGCCTAGGTCTCCCCCGTCACCTCCCCTCGATCCCACCCGTTTTCCTTCAAGGATGAGGGTTTTCCGGGGGGCCTACCACGTTCTCTTGCGTGCCAGTCCTTGTTAGACTCCTTCTTAGATCAATCACATCACTTGGAGACCTCAGTATGCCGAGAAGCAGTGGTTCACGTATTTCGATTGTTTTGTTCATTTTGATATTGTGTTCACTCACCCTTGCCGCGGATCCGGTTAAGGGTGTTCCCGATTTTCTCGTCCCCTCGGTGGACCGCGCCGTGGAAAAGGTCAAGCCGGCCTTGGTACGTATCCTGGTGGTCTCCACCGAATGCGAGGATGGCCGCGAGGTGAAGTCGGAGAGCTCCGGCAGTGGCGTCATCATCTCCCCCGATGGCTATGTGGTCACCAACCACCATGTCGCCGGGCATGCGGTCCGTCTCTTCTGCACCCTGGCCGACCGGAAAGAGGTCGAGGCGAAACTGATTGGCACGGATGCGCTCTCCGATATCGCCGTGATCCAACTCGAACCACGTGAGGGCGGATACCCGGTGGCGGAGTTTGGCGATTCCAGCCAGCTTCAGGTGGGGGATTCGGTCCTCGCTATGGGCAGCCCGTTGGCTCTTTCACAATCGGTGACCCTCGGGATTGTCAGCAACACCGAGATGGTGATGCCGGATTTTCTGGGTGATGATGGAGATTTCAAACTGGATGGCGAGGATGTCGGCTCGATTGTCCTCTGGCTGGGGCATGATGCCGCCATTTATCCGGGCAACTCCGGTGGACCGTTGGTGGACCTGGAGGGCAAGGTGGTCGGAATCAATGAGATCGACCTGGGGTTGAGTGGAGCGATCCCCGCCAACCTCGCCCAGGATGTCGCACGGCAGCTGATCGGGAAGAAGAAGGTCGACCGCAGCTGGCTCGGTGTGGAGATCCAGCCCCAGCTCAAGTCGGCCCAGAAAGAGGGCGGCATCCTCATCGCTGGCGTCATCAAGGACACCCCCGCTGAAAAAGCTGGATTCCAGACCGGTGACCGTCTGATCCGCCTCGCCGGTCAGGAGGCTTCCATCCGTTTCAAGGAGGAGCTCCCACGCTACAACCAGTTTGTCGCCGCTCTTGCGCCCGGAAACGAGATCGAGGCGGTGGTGATCCGGGACGGCCAGGAAGTGACCCTCAAGGTGACCCCTACCCTGCGTGATGAGGTCCGTCCCAAAGAATCCGAATTCAAGGAGTGGGGCATCACCGCCTCGAATGTCTCATTCCTGGCCGCCCGCGAAAAAAAACGCTCCAACCAGGATGGAGTCCTGGTGACCACGGTCCGTCCGGGTGGTCCGTGTGGCAAGTCCAAGCCCGAGGTGCATGATTCCGACATCCTACTCTCCATCAATGGCAAGGCGGTGAAGGATCTGGCGGCCTTCCGCGAGGAGACCGGGAAGATCATCGAGGGCAAGAAAGACCTTGTTCCCGTGTTGGTTGAGTTTGAACGCGACAATAAGAAATACCTGACCGTGGTGAAGGTGGGCATCGATGAGTCCGAGGACACCGGCCGTGAGATCAGGAAACCCTGGGTTCCTATCGCCACCCAGGTTTTAACCAGCGATCTGGCCACGCAGTTGGGGGTGCCTGGCAAGAAAGGGGTCCGTGTGACCCGCATCTACAACCACCCCTCGGTTAAGGAATCAGGACTGCAGGAGGGCGACTTGATCTTGGCCCTGGATGGCAAGGAGATCTCCGCCTCCGAACCGGGCCAGACCGAGGTCTTTCCCGCCATGGTCCGTCAGTACAAGACCGGTGCGACTGCCAAGCTCTCCATCCGCCGTGGAACCAGCGAACTTGAGATCCCGGTCGTGCTCCCCGAGGCGCCACGTCCCCCCCGTGAGATGAAGAAGCACATCGACCGCCTCTTCGAGTTCTCGGTCCGTGACCTCTGCTTCATCGATAAAGCCGAGGAGGAGTGGGATCCGGAGCAAAAGGGGGTCCTGATCACCGAGGTGATTCCTGGTGGTTGGGCGGCGGTGGGGAATCTGAATGTGGGTGATCTGCTCCTGGAGGCTGCTGGGAAGCCGGTGGAGGATGTCGAATCCCTGAAGGCCCGTCTGGAGGAGGTCTCCAAGGAGCGTCCCCAGACTGTCAGCCTGCTGGTGCGGCGTGGCATCCACCAGCGCTACCTTGAACTCGAGCCGGAGTGGGAATAGGGGATTACCCCCCCCAACCCTCCCCCACCAGGGGGGAGGAGGCAAAAACACGCTAAAGCGTGAACAACATACAACTCCCTCCCCCCTGGCGGGGGAGGGTTGGGGGGGGAGAGATGTAAATGAAAACAGATGTATCGTTGGCGCGTGAATCCTTTCTCGCGCCAAATAGAACAGGGAAGGAACGAGTCATTCATGACCGTTGCGGTCACAACGAGTGATGAAAATGGATGCGA
>CAYRBI010000183.1:0-12227 GCA_964422415.1 uncultured bacterium
AACGCAAGTCTCCGGGCATGGGGAATCAAAGACGTCCCCCCTATTCCGCAACGACGATGTCGCGACTTTTCCTAGGTCCCATGGACACCTCACCACGGCCTCTTCCATCCAATCCAAGACCGCATGATTCTGTTCCTTCTTCGGATCTGTCACCTTCTTCGGGAATCGACCGGCGGCCACCACCAGCCGGTCTTGGGGAAGCCTTGTCCGGTCTTATTTCGCTCGGACCGAAGGGAGGTAAGACTCGATGACTGGTTTTCCGAGTCCCAGCCCCATCATCCTCGGTAGCGGTGGTCCTCGTCCTGCGGCTTTCCTTTTTGATTGGCAAGTCCTCGATGTCCATCCGCTCTTCGAGACAGGTCCGACTGGTAGCGTGTATACCGCTGGGGCCTCGCCGGATGGCCGCTTTGTGGCCGCAGGAACAAAGGCTGGAAACCTTCACATCCTTGACCGGGGTAACGGAAGCACGGAACCCGTTGTCCTCTCACTGCCATGCTATTCTTCTTACCTCTCTCTCTGTTTTATCAGCAACACTGAACTGGTAACCAGTGACACTGGAGGCCGCATTGTCCACTGGTCCATGGAAGATGTAGCAGATCTCCCTGTGATCCACCAATCACCTTCCCCTGTTTGCTGCCTGGTGCATACCGGTGAGTTCCTGGTCACTTTATCAATCGATGGGGAAATCCTTTTCTGGGAGCTTCCTGGATTAACTAAATTCAGGTCGTATGTGGTTTCCCCTCCAGCAAAACCGTTTGGTGCTGTATGCGGATGTTTCCTTACTACATCGAACCAGATTGTATTCCCCACAAGTAAGGGGAAGTTGGTTTTGCTTGAGGTCCTTTCCGGTGATCTCACAGAGATTCAAGCACACGGGGGACACTCGATAACAGCCTTTTCCTTTGATGATGGCATCATAACCGCTGGAAGGACTGACGGCCTGCTGAAGTTATGGAAAGTGGAAAACGGCCAATGTGAGAAGGTATGGAGAATTGATGCAGGAGTTCTTACTGGTTGCCAGTTACCAACAATTGAAGATGCCATTCTTGTGATCGATGTGGAAGGGAAGGCTTGCATTTACAAACTCGAGGAGAACCGTGCGGACCTGATGAAAGAGATTGGTGGGGATCACTATCGGAGCCTTTTATCCCTTGCGGCTAATGAGTGCTTGAGTGTTCGAGATGCCAGGAAGATCCAGGAAGCCCATCAAATTAAGGAGAGGCTTGAGATTGCGTTTGATAGCAGTGACAACATCGGGATTTCGCAACTGCTCTCACGGTTGGAAAAGCTGGGATTTCTGGATGCGGTCTGGGAGTTTAAGGCACGCCAGGCAGAAAAGGACGGGGACTTTCTTCGTGAGCTGAAAATTCGTGAGATGCTTTCCAGTCAGCTCCCTGATGAGCCGGGTTCTATCCCCTCGCTGAAGTCCCATGCGGATCTTCTTGGCCGTGCCGGTTTTCTCAAGAAGGCCAGGAATATTCTGGATCGCATCACTGGGATCGCCGACGATGAGTCAATCCAACAAGAGGTAAACCATCTCGACAGACTCTTTGACCTGAATGCCGATGGGACTTTGGTGTTCCATCCAGACATGGAAATGACCATCCCAATGGTGATCGCGATGGCAAATCTCCTGGGTCTTCCCTTTTCAAACCGGACTTCAGTCCAAATCCTGCAGCCAATTCCTTGTCGTGGTAAGCATGTCTCTCCTTTGGCTGTGCTTGAGCGCCTTGAACACATCCACCCGCAGGAAGGGATTGGTTTATTGACACAACCTAGAATCGAACAGGTCATGTTGGCGGACTTCCTCATGGTAGGTACACATAGTCCATCTTTGGTGTGTAGCTGTACTGATGCATCCATGGCTGGAGTTGAATGGCACTTCCTCTTCGAAGACTTCCTCATGGAGACCGTTATCTGGCCAGTCGTGGTGTTCAATCCGGAGTGTTTCATACAGCAGGATGACCCCCTTGGTAATAACCAGAAATGCTTGTTGACTTTCGAGTTGCACCAGAAATCGGCACAGACCCGGAGTTGGTTCGATCACATCTACCGTTGTTTCAGGTCGGCTCTAAGCCGGGAGATCAGTCAGCTCCAGGGAAGAGATCGTAATAAGAATGCATGCACTGAAAGTCCATTTACCTGGAAGGACCAGCAGAGAGAGAGAAGATCATCAGGAAGGAGCAGATGATGGACCACTATAGTGCAGATCCCTTCTTTCTTTCCGGTGGTTCTTTTGACCATCGGCCAATCGTCGATCTACCCAATGACACCTTATTGGATGAACGCTTCCGGATCTTGCGTCATTTGGGAAGTGGAGTGTCTGCTGTCTACCTTGCCGAAGATCTGTTAATGGGGAATCAAATTGCTGTAAAGGTAATCGAGGTCTCCAGCAGGCCGATGAATGATAACGGCCTCAAACGATTCCAGATCGAGAAGCAGGTTGATGCATACGTAACAGACCACACACACATCCGGAAAGTATTCGATGTTCATCTTGTTCAATACTCTGATCGCAGAATCGCTCTGCTGGCGATGGAATATGTCGATGGGGAGACCTTGAAAGATTGGGTTCTTCGCCCACGAAATGACCGGGAGACCAAGATCTGTCGTGGGATAGAGATTCTCGTTGATATTGCCTCGGGGCTGATGGCCTATACCAGGGCGGGAATCCTCCCCATGGATCTAAACCCTCAGAATATTCTTGTCACCATTGACCGCGTTTTACTTTCAGATCAAGTAGGGCTCATTAGTGGCATGCCACAGGATGGGTTTTCTAGGCCGTCCCAAATGGCCGCCCACACCTTCTTTGCACCTGAACTACTTGTGTCGGATTCCTTCGAGGGATTGGACCTCAGGGCTCTCAGTTACTCATTTGGCCTGTTGGCCCTCATCGTCCTCCACCCGCATAGCGAGCAGTTCTTTGAAAAATCCTGGATTGAATGTCGTCTCTGTGCTCCGTTTGACTGGAAACCTGGCATGCAAGGAATTGAGCCACCTTTCATACCCCTGCTCTCACGCTGTCTCGGGTCTTCTCCTCGAGAGAGATATGGCGATTTCGATGAGCTCCATCACGATCTCATCCGAATCAAGGACGCCATCCTGACTCCTGGAAAAATAGAAAAAGATTCCGACGATGAAACCCTCCAGCTTTGGACTGCCGCAGAAGAAATGTATGACAAGAAAAACTATGAAAAGGCCCGCATCTATTGTGAGGCTTTCCTTACTCATGTGCCTTCTCATCCCGAGGCTCAGGCACGCCTGGCGGAAATCGACAGAAAATTTTCACTAGCGGAAGAATTGTATCTCTCCGCCAGCCAACGGTTGGAGTGCGGGTACCTCCGCGAAGCTGTGGAGCTCACACGTGAGGGTGCCTTGACCTACCCAGAACACCCCAAGGCCCAAGCCATATTGGTTAAACTGGAAGCACAAGTGGCCCGGTATCGCGCACATGTTCAAGGAGGAACTAACGCTGCCCGCAATCGGAACTGGGAGTCAGCGGCACATTACTTTGAGCAAGCAGCTGAGGAAAACAAAGATGATTCAGATGTGGGTGCATTAGCACATTTCTTCTGTAACCTCTCAAAATATGTGCATGAGCAACGCAATGCCATCGATATCTCGTTAATGGATGGAGATATCACCAAGGCTGAACTTCTCGCCAGCTCCCTGGATCTCATTTTCGAAGAGATTGACCAGTGGATTTCGGAGGGAAGATAAGATGCCCAATTCACGCAACTCGACTTTTATGGATCCTCAAAGGAAATCCATTGCGGAGCAGGAGAATTATGACAACCTCCCCTTTCTGGAACTCATCAAGCGTGTCTTATCTCACCATGACCTGAAGGCCCATGCTAAAATCCTTACTTTTCGGTATTTCATGGGAGGGAAACTTTCTCTCTCCGACCTTGTACGACATTTCACTGATGAATTGTGTGCCCATCGAGCTCCGGGATACGATGGCATCTCTCAAGATGTATACGACCTGACCCTCGATCGATTTCTCTGGATTCCCCTGGATGAAGTGAGGCAGAATCCCCTGGTAGATGGGGAAAGGAGACAGGTTGGCCACGATTCGAGACATTTCTATCGAGCATTCCTGGAGTGGGTAAAGAAGCACAAGCACCGAATCCCACGGGGGAAGGTGCAGCGTGAAGCATGGGTGTGTGAAGCCTTTGCAGGCTTTGTAAGACAGCAGGTCCTCCATGCATTTCAGGAAGCAAAAAGAAAAATCGCAGACCGCTTTAGCTCACGTTACAACTGGCAGGTGGCTGGCCGCGGATCCATCACCGTCCGTCTACCGCGGACGCTCACAGGCTCCAAAAGACGTCGGTGGTTAGAAACTCACATCCTAGATGTAAACCCATCTCGACCGGGAGAACGAGCACGTATTCAATCGATCATCGACCGTGAGTTGATCTTTGGACAGGAGGTTTCTCTTGACCAAACTGATTATTACTCTGATCTCGTCACCCAGCCTCCCAACTGGTACCTCATTGAACTGGATGGTCTGCGATTCCCTGAGTTCGTGGCGGAGGAGAAGGTCCAGTCTATCAGTCTTCAACGTCCTTCAATCCAGCGGATCGGCTCTGGCAATCTCCGGAGGATAATCCTCATAATATTCGACAACCTTGTCTCTGAGAGCCTCACCGAGGAAGCCTTGGCCGAGTTGGTTGGCCTTACCAAGACTGCGTTCTCTCATTTCGCCGGAAGTGACTGGTACCGGAACGGTCCTGACGGAATTATTCATGTCCCCGACCTGTGGGCGAATGTCATGTATCTCCTGGTTAATCACCCAATTTTCACTGAAGCAGCCCAGGAACTCGGCCTTCTCGACGAGGCTCGCGCGGTTCTGAAGCGCGTCAAACATATTCGGTTAGGGACAGAAAGACCATGACAAAGAACCTTTATTTCATCCCCCTTTTGAGCCGTGCCGTGGAAAATCCCGAAACCGGCCGTAGCCTTCGGGAAGCTCTTTCATCGATCCGGTCCCTTGGGACGCAGGCGGAGTATCGCCAGGGGTATGAACAATTCCTTGTAGTCCTTGCGGAGTCTATGCGCCGCATGCTTTCGATGGCTGAAAACCCCCTGCGTTTTATTGTCACCCGGGAAAGAGGGTTTCCTCGCACAATGGAGATGATGGGGGAATACGGGATTGCCTCTTTGAAAGATTTGGCTCACGGGCGATATCAGATCCGGCTCCATACCGGGATGCTCCTTTGGGAAGGCGAATTTACACGCGAGCAGCTTTTATGGGCCTATGCGTTTGGGGATGAGGCTCTCCCCGCTGCAGCTGCAAGCCCCGGTTTGGCAGCTCAACCCTCCTCTGTAATCCAAGTGATTCCAGGAGAGCTAGTTCTTCGAACCTACCCTGGCCCGCTGGCGGGAAGGATTGAGATCGAACTCCTGGAACCGGAACGAGATGAAAAATGAGTGATTCGAAAGTGGGTGAAGCCAAGGCGGTTTTAGTTTTCGGAGAGGGTGATGATGCTGTCTCCGTGGTCACCACTGTCTCCGCCTTGCTCAATACGCGGCAGGACGGAAGCCCCCTTAGTTTTACAGGCCCTGTCTTCTTTGATGAATCTGTCCTCTCACATCTTGAGAAGGAAGTTCTTCCAATCGTCAAACAAATCACCGTTCCTCTTGGAGTTCATGTTCCGTGCCTTTTGGTCAGTATGGCCAACATCAATGCCGCCGCCATCCGGGAGAAAGGTCTCCGGATTCAGGGGGCATCAGCCGACATGGCTGTTTTCCTTGCCCTTTTTTCCGCTTCCCTCGACATGCCTATCTCGGATGACGTCGTCACTAGCGGTCAAATCGGTTTTACTGGAGACATCCGTATGGCCAAGCAACTCGAATGGAAGATCAAGGCCGCCGTACAACACCCGGAGGTTCATCGTTTCGTCTATCCCGCACTCGACGCTGATTCTTCTCTTAAAGCGCTCACTCCAGGAGAAAGGGATAAACTGCTTGAGTTCCTGCACCGGTACCGGGACCAGATCGAATTGATCGAGGTGAAAGATATCCACGATGTGTTGCGTGCAGCTTGCTCCGAAGAAGGTATCCTGGCTGCCGCTTTTCGTAACGGTTACTTCCACTCAAGCCACCACTTGGAACCTACTTCACCTTACTTCAAAAGTATCTCTTTTCTCACGGAAGGGCTTGAGGACAGGTACTGGAAATGCTTGGAGCGGAATCTTCAATCTGGAGAAAACGATGCAGCCTCTCTGTTGATTGAAAAACGACTTGCTTTTCACGCACAAAGAAACGAGTATCCGCAGGAATTTGGCAGACGACTCGAGAAAACCATCAGTTCTATTCCTCCATTCACACGGAGGACCCACGTACATTTTCCGCTTGTACCAGAAGAAAGGGTGCTTGATATCCTCCGGTCGGCTCAGGCCAGAGACCTGCGAGATGTCAGATCGTTGCTTGACGCACTTTTTGGGGACCGGCTCGCGACACCGCGGTCGCTTGCCACGGAAATCACGAATACTCCCCTTCCATCTGAAGAGGAAAACCTGCTGCCCATGTTTCTCCATGAGCTGGACCCGCGAACCTTGGCTGAGAAAGTGACAATCGCCATTGATTCAGCACGCGCCAGCTTCCCGCTCGGATCGAGTGTGGTTCAGAACTCCGAAGAGTTTTATGAGACCATCCGATCATTTTATTTGCACCTTATGCGCTGGACCCACCAAGTGGTCGAGCCAGCCGATCCAAGGCAAGTTGCCGCAGAAGCAGATGCCCTCCTCAACCGGGCCTTTGCCCGCAGGGGTGGTCCAAAAGCGGCTCTGGCGGAGGGGATGGACGGATCACAAGGCGGGATGCCCTTCATCTTGAATATGTGTTTTGAGAGTTATAAAGCGGACCAAGTGTCCAAACATGTTGAATGGATCTTCACGGAAACTTTGGACGGACTCGATTACGGTCAGCGCCTTTCAGTAATGTCACAGGTATTGGATTTTCTCAGGCCTTACCTGCCTGATGATCTTCGGGACATGACACCAGAACAACTGGCCAGCGAAGATCGCCTCGTAATTCAGAAGTTGGCCAATCTGGCAGCAAATATGAACAGACTTCTACTCACACTATGAAATGAAAGGTGATAGAGAAATGTCCGACATCAACTCACTCATCCAATCTCTCGATGAAAGAACGATCGCGCGGGAAGTTTCACGTGCCCACCTGGATGCTCGGCTCAGCTTTCAGCCCAAATCCAGCACTGTCAGAGACTGGCCCGAGTTTGAAACAACTATCGGTAATTTTTATGACCATATTCACTCCCGGTGTGTTTCTGGCGGTGGCCACATGCCCCCAGGGAAAGCTCGCTCACGAGCCAAGGAAATCATTGAACGGGAATATCGCCGGCGTCATGGGGACATAGTGTCTGCTTATGAGGATGCGGCGTCTGGCACGAATCATGGGTTATTGGGTGTTTTGGATGTTCTGGCGGGAGGAATTCTCGCCGAAGCAATAGAAGATTACGTTCGTGATCAATTTGACAGTTTTGTATGGCCCACGAGTTGGGAACAGAAAGTGGATGTGATTCGTTCCTTGTTCTCGGTTATCGGTCCGCACCTTGCATCTTCAGTTCAGATAGACAGGCCCGAGCGCTACGCCAAGGATTACCGTGCTGTCATTGAAGCTTATGTGGAGGGACTGCGCCAGACTTCATCGGTCTTCCGTAGGCTCTAGAGGTCAGAGCAATGCCCGAACCCCTCACAAAACTTGAATTCCTTCTCCGGAGTATCGATCCGGAGCAGACTTGGGAAGAGACCCAGCGGTTGGCTGATTCGGCCCTTTGGAGTTTTCCGCTGGAATCTTGTGTCGTCGCTTCGTGGGACCAGTTCCGGGATATCGTGAGCCACTTGGTGTGCCACATTGAGAACACCATCCTCAAGATCCACCGTCCCTATGATCCCGATTTCGACTTGGGTAGGGCAATCCGCTATCTGCGGAAAGACTTTGGACCGAATGCTGATATAGCGGCGGCACAGGTTGCAATATCGGGAGTCGAGGGGGGGCTTAACAGAGTTCTGAAATCAATAGCCACCCGGATGGTGGAGGAATACAGCGAGAACGAAGTCTCCGCCATAGTCTCCCATTACTGGAATGGGCTTTCCACCAAGGAACGGTTGGATGCCGGCCGGGAATACCTCAAGAAATTCGGTCATCTACTCCCCGGTGATGTTACAGAAGGAAGTGCTCCCCGAGTGCGGGCGTATCTTCCGGAGTTTCTGATGAAGCACCCCCAACTGATCCGCCGGTTGAGGGAAGTGGGACGCCGGAGATAAATCCTGATTATGCTTGGAACCAAAATGAATGAAGTCATCCCGCCGCTTCTATCTCGAAGCGAACGGTCCACAGGGAGAAGAGATGTCCCTTGAAAGTGCACTGGTCAACCAGCTCCGGTCCACCATGGTTCCAGAAAGTGCCCGCAATCTGGTTCACAGGGAAGCGGTCAAGGGAAGTCTTACACTTATCTCTCCCTATCCACTCGCTCTTGAACCCCCTTACACTCCACTCCCCGGGATCCGCGGCCTTCTCGACAGACATGATGATCCCAGTCCCCTCCTGGAAGATCCGTTTCACTTGGAAGATCTTGTCAGCGTGCAACTCTGGACCACTCCAGATGTTGAGGCAGACTGGGTCCGCGCCGAGACATTTATCAAACAGATTCAATCATCAAAATGGCGGACTGTCTTTGAAGTTACTGGCAACCATGATGGAATCCATGTCAACATCCGGTGCCACAAACAGGATCAACCTCTCATCTCCTTGGGATTAAGGAGCCAATTCCCGCACTGCGAGTGTTCAGTTAAGGAAGAAATCGAGGCTATCTCGGAAGATCAAGGCCTCTGGCAGGATGGAGCTATTCGGGACTATTTTCCACCACCACCCTACTCGCATCTGTTTACAAGCGTTGACGAGCTTCGATTCAGCCCTTTTTCCCCCCTCATTCAAGCTCTCTCCGAGGTCCAACCTCCAACATTCGGGATCTACCAGGTGGTCTTTCAAAGGGTGGCCCCCAACCACGACTGGCACACATGGGTGGAAACACTCCGAAACATCGAATATCAATTCAAGTCAGCAAGTGGATTACAGTCCCAGTATCGCTTCCATGAACAGGTTCCCTCGAACGACTTACGATCTGAAGCCATAGAAGCGCAATCGAAAGCACACAATGACAAACCATTCTTTGCAGCGGCTCTTCGACTTGGAGTTCTTGGTTGTGACCGTAAAAAAGCCAGGAACCTCCTGCAAATACTAGGAGGTTTTCTGTGGTTGTTTCAACACGGGGGAAGGCCCCTCGCATGGTTGACTGAAGATGACTACAACCCACAAGAACATCCAAACTTGTTTCGTAATCTCTTCCAAGGTTGTCTCGTGTATCGTCCAGGATTCATCATTAATTCTCACGAGTTGGTGGGCCTGGTTCACCCGCCAACATTCTCAAGAAGAGATGCAGAAAGATTGCCTATAGCTACCCTGGACACCATTCCTGAGACTACCGAAGACCTTTCTCATGGCTTGCTTATCGGCTACTCAACCCGTGCAGGTGTTACTACTCCGATCTGTAATCCTCCCGAAAACCGATTCGGTCATACAGGGATTACAGGTGCGATGAGAAAGGGGAAAACACGCCTTATGGAGAGGCAGGTCCTCGACGAGATTGAGGCTGGCGAAAGTGGTATCGCTATCATCGATCCTCATGGTGGTCTTTCTGAACGTGTCGTAGCTCAAATCCCAGAAAAAGACATTCAACGGATCATCTACTTTGATCCTGGTGATCCAGAATGGATTCCACTTTGGAACCCTCTGAAAGTACAGCCTGGCCAAGATCCAAGTCTTATCACGGACAATTTCCTCCATTCCTTCAAACGTATTGTCACGGGCTGGGGGGATCGGCTTGAATACCTTTTCCGCAATGGACTTCTGGGTGTTGTAAACCTTGAGGACGGGTGCCTCCTTGACATGGCTTTTGCCCTTAAAAATAACCATCCCTATGGAAACACCATCCGGCAGAGGATTCTTGAGCGGGTCTCTACGCCATTTGCGCGTTGCTTTTGGGAAAAGGAAATCCATGATTACAACAAGGCAGATTTATTTCCTGTCCAACACAAGTTAGGAAAACTCCTTTCGTGTGGATCTGTGGCATCTATGTTGAGCCAGTCTGAAGGACGTATCGATATCCCAACAATCATGAAAAACGGACTGATATTCATTGCCAACCTATCTCATATCGGGCAGGAAGTTCGAGACACCCTTGGAAGCTTAATTCTTGCTCTCATCTATACAGCTGCACTCAATCGTAGCAACTCCATGACTAAGCCTTGGGTACCCTTTCATGTTTTCTGTGATGAATTCTATCGGTTTCTTACAGGTTCGATAGAGAACCTCCTCGTTGAGACCGGCAAATTCAATGTCAGCCTTACCCTGGCACACCAACATTTCAGCCAACTCCATGAGGCCCAAATCATTGATGCTATGGGTTTGGTTGCCACCACCATTGTCTTTAAAACCCACCATAAAGACGCAGATCAATTCAGCAAGATCTTTGGAGGATGTGTACAACCGCGTGATCTCATTAACTTAAAAAGGCAGGAAATAATCATCCGTATCGGAAATGATGTCGTTCGTGCCAAAATTCCGACTACACCAGATTCATTCGACCAGGAGCACTTTGAAGCCGTGGTCCTAGAGTCCAGGCGGCGTTGGTGTATAAGGCGCGAAGACCTCGCCATACAACAAAATGACAAACCAACCTTGCCTCATATCAAGGCATTGCCCACGGTTAGGGTGCCAGACTATCGGCCAGAGGATTACTTTTATGAAACCCTCTAATCGATCCTTTGATCCGAAGGGCTTCCTTGATGAAGTTCTTTACCTGCTGGATGAACAATCCCTTCGATATGCCATTGATGAGAAGATCAGCCGGGCTGCCGCGGAATTTCGCTTGCCATCTCCAAATCACCCACCTTATGATATTCACTCATTCTTGGATTTGATTTCAGCGTATATCACTCACATTTACCTGAAAGGGCTCATACCCGCTCGCGTGTTGACCTCCATCCAGGCAAGAAAGGAGGCCATCAGTCTTCTCAATAATCTTTATGTAAGCCGTGCAGGGCGTGGATTTGAAAGCGCCTATATGGATTGCCTTTCCAGTGGTGAGTTCGGAGTCGATGTAATTTTGATCCAGCTGACCGAGTCGATGAAAAACCAAATGCGATCACAACGAATCCAATCAGTCCTCACAACTCATATAATCTCCTTGGATTGGAAAGAAAAAAGGGGGATAGTTGAAGCCTGTTTGAATCTCTTCAAGGCCGATCTACCGGAAGAGATTCTTAAAGGACCTCCTGAACGATTCATTTCACAGTGTAGCACCCTTGTCTTGCTGGTTGCCGAAACAAAACACAATCTTGGCAGTCACCTCGGAGGATCTTGATCATGGAAAGGTCCTATGACCACATCCGATATCATACTAACCGCATAAAGCCAAATGAGATGAAAGAGTCTTTATGGCTTATTCAAGGAACAATGAAAAAATCAAACTGAAAGGAGAGAGACAATGGGTGGCGAAGACTGGTCGTACGATAAAAAGTCGAAAAGAACCTCTGGGAAGGGATCTGGATGGAGAGAATCAGATCGTTCCAAGCCTTACATCTACGAGAAACCTTCTACAACGTTTCCTCCTCCCCCTCCTCCTCCTGTTCATTACGAGATCCCCTATCAACCTCAAGAACCTCAGTACTACTACCCACCCCAGCCTACCCTACCACGTATTATTGGTCGGAGGATTATAATCTTTGTGGTCACCCTTCTGGGCAATGTGCTGTTATGGATTCTCAGTCTGGCTGCCATCTCTTTCGTGGGTTTCCGCGAACCCCTCCTCGTACCCATGGTGCCGGTTCTCGAAAGTATCGGGGTTCTTGCTCTCGTTATGATTGAACTCAGTGAAGGAAATTCTTTGATTTTTGACAATGGCGACTTCTTAGCATTCAAGGTCGCTTCCATCTTATCTGTGATGGGTGGTCTCCTGATCGCCCTTGCTACGAAATCATGAAGACTGGGGACTTTGAAACCATCCTCTCGTTTCATCCGCTCTTGGTGTAACTGACATCCCAAGGGGGTGTATCCATGGACTTCTGTTTTGATGATGAATATGAAGGTCTCATCTGGGTAGACCGCGGTAGCGATGACCGGGCCGATCGTTTCAGGCC
>CAYRBI010000184.1:0-12040 GCA_964422415.1 uncultured bacterium
ATAGCCGAATGCGATTTCCTCTTGAGTTGGAATTTTCACCACTTGGCCAATCTGCGTCGTGCGGCTCGATTCGTAGCGGTAAATACACTCCTTGGTTATACTAAAGAGCTGATGATCTGTAATCCCTTGGAGGTCTTTGAGTTATGAGCGTTAGCAGGACGATGGAAGAAATCTGGAGGATCAAAGAGGAGTCTGGATGTGAGATGGAGGGTAAAACGGATAAGGAGATTATAGCCCTTTTAGAAAAGAGGGAGCCGGAGTGGAGTAAGGGTCTTCCTCGTTTTGATCTGACCGCGATGGTTGTACACAAACCAGATAGACACAATTCGTAGAATCGATCACCAGGTTCATTTTCCATCCTGTTCCCTCCATCTCCTCAGCCCTCCACGATTCCCCTCGGGTGTGCTACAAAAACGGCGATTGAATCATCCACTCCGAGGAGACCATCATGCCCGCCATTCTTGCCATCGATCTTGGAACCTCGCGTATTCGCGCGGGCTTATTCGATGAACAGGGCGCCTGTCTGGCGGTATCCGCTTGTGAGTACCCTATCCTCTCTCCCACTCCCGGAGCGGCGGAACAGAATCCATCCCTGTGGATGGAGGGATTCAACAAGACGGTCAAAGAGGTTCTCGCCAAGGCTGGAGAGGTTTCCATCGAGGGCTTGACCTTCTCCGGGCAGATGCATGGAACCGTGCTCATTGGGAACGATGGGCAGCCATTAGCCGATGCCATCATCTGGTGTGATCAGCGCGGCGGGGAAGCGGTGCAATGGATCTACCGGGAGATAGGCCGTGAACAACATGGCCAGATCACCGGGAATCCTTTGGCGACAGGATTTCAAGCGGCTACGCTTGGATTTCTACAGCGCCAGGATCCAGAGCGTCTTTCACACTGTGCCAAGGTTCTCCTTCCCAAGGACTACCTGATCTCGGTCCTGACTGGACGGTTTGTAACTGAACCGACCGATGCGGTCTCCACCAGTCTCCTCGATCTGGACCTTCCCAGTGGAGAGAATCCGCATTGGTCGGAGATGCTTCTCGATAGGCTCGGTCTGTCAGCGGTGCAGTTTCCGGAGATCCTCACCTCCCTCAATCCGAAGGGGCTTGTACTGAGCGTGGAAGCTGCCGGGCGTGTGGGATTGCCTGCGGGCCTCCCCATTCTTGCCTCGGGCGGAGATGCGGTATTGGGAGCTACTTTGGCCATGGGGGAGGGGCGGGTGGATGATGCGATTGGGTTGATTTCCAGCGGTGGGCAGCTGTTGGTTTCGCGCGGAAGGCCTGTGGCCTGTCCCGCGCAGGGAGTCCATCTCTTGCCGCAACTCGAATCCGGCTTGTGGTACAACATGGCGGCCTTTCTGGCGGCGGGTCTTTCACTGGAGTGGTGGCGTGAAACCCTTCAGACTTGGGCCGGAAAACCAGTCAGTATCGAGTCCCTCCTCGAAGCAGCGGCGGCGGTACCTGTGGGGAGTGAAGGACTGTGCTTCCTTCCCCATATCGCGGGAGAGAGAACACCGCTGCTCGATCCTGGAGCGCGCGGCGCCTTTTGGGGAATTGAAAAACGCCATGGACTGGGGCATTTCGCCCGTGCGATCCTGGAGGGAGTGGCATATAGCTTCCGTTGGGGATTGGAGATCCTTGAATCCGCGGGTGGCAGGGTGAACATCCTTGCGCTGGGAGGTGGGGGGGTAAAGAGCCCACTTTGGTGCCAGACCTTCGCGGATGTCCATGGACGTGAGCTCGAGACCCTGGCCGGTATTTCCGAGACCTCCTTGGCCGGGGCTGCATTGGCGGGCGCGAAGGCTCTTGGCTGGGAGACCTCAGCCTGGTATCCAGAGAAAGGGCGGTCCTTTGTCCCTGACTCCGGGAATCATGCGGTCTTGGAAAATGGGTATCGTCAGTTCCTGCAACTAGCGCCTTTCCTAAAGGAAATCCGGCGGTAGCGGATGGTTCCGGCACCCATCCTACAAATCACACAACACCCTCAATTCCCATCGCTTATCAGTTTTCCCTTTAGAAACGACTTCCTTATAACGATATTAAGACTTGAATCAACTTGCATCTCTGCCCGGCTGGTGAGGGAGGCTCCCAAACCATGTGCGCTGGGTGGCTTTACATGAGAGAGAGTCAAAAGGGGCACAGAGCTTGAACCTAGGGGAGGCGGTTACCATGGGGATGAATCGTGTGAGGGATATGTGGATGTCCAAGGAGGATCTCGGACAGATCTTCCTTTTCAGAGATGTTAAGCCCCCAGAGCCCGAATACATTCCAGAACCACCACGTAAACCATCGCGTACTGAGGAACGTGCGGCTCCTCCGCTTCCCAAACGGGATCCGGAACAAAGGTATAGCGCCACCACGGAACAACTCCGGATGCTCTTGGATCAGTGTATTCAGGTCGTCAGCCAGGATCCTGAGGTGGCCTTGCGTGGACGCGCGGCGGAATGGGATTTGTGGTTCCAAGAGCCACTCCTTTCATCGATCCGGACCAGCGCCTTCCCCCTGGGTCTTAAACTTCGTCTTCTCGCGTTCCTCGCGGTGATGCTCCCCTTCCTGGATGAGCGCGAACAGGATCGTGTCCGTACAACCCTCTCGACTATCTCCGCCGATGACCCGGTCTCCTATGGCGAAACCCCCACTGATCAAGACCTGATTCATACCCAGTGGCTTGTTCGTGGGGTACGGCGTTCGAAGGACGTTCTGGCTCAGATGGATGCCCTGCGCCGGAGCATTTTGCGGCGTGTCCCTAAAGGCTGTTATTGCTACTAGAACCGTGGAATTGTGGTTTCATGTGCGAGCCACTCTATCCGGAGTTCTCCCTTTCCCTCGGGGAGTGTCCCTTGCAGGTAACGTTCTTCCCGTTTGGTCATTAACAAGGGGTTCCGATTCCAGACCGCCCCTTTGAGTGTCTTTGCCGGTCCTGCTTCCAGATTGACCTTTCCCTCTACCTGGACCTCCGCCAGCCATTCACCCTTCTTCCCCACATGGAATCCATTGATCACGACGGGTTGGTCGAACTGGAGATAAGCCCCCTTCCTCTGTTCGATCCGGATCCCCATGGGTGATACGGTGAGATCCAGACCGGTTCCATCTGTGTTGATCCAGTTCTCAATCTTCAAGGTACGCTGGATCAATGACTTTGGAAGGATCCGGAAAGCTCCATCCTCACCGACCTCAAGGACTGATTTCAGTTCCGAGTAACTCCTCAGTGCATTTCCGAGTCCCCGGCTGAGACCTGTGATGGGCCAACGCTCAGAGGCCACACCGGAGGTAGAGATATGCTTCGGTTTTCCGCCGGGAGACCGTAATTCCTCCAAGACTCCTGAGAGGAACTCCAGATCTCCGGTGGCCTCGGTCTGAAGAAATCCGGCCAATGCGGCTGTCTTCCGTTCCGGGGTGAGGTCTTGAGTACTGGTTGCGAGGCCGGGCATACAGAGTGATACCATCGCGGAGACTGCTGCTGGGATTTCTGGGACCAGAGAGGTCAATAGACGGCGCCGGGTTGGAGAAGAACCGGGTTGTGTCTCCGCTGACTCCTGTCCGCTGGAGCGAAGGGCCTCCTGGTAGACCCGTGCCCACCATCTCCCACCGATGTACAGTGCTACATCCCCAGAGGCGAAGTCTCCTTCAAGGCGTGGACGCGACCGTTCGAAATCCTTCCCGTTGGTATCCAGAGTCTTTGTGACCCAGGTCCCTCCCTCGATTCCCGGAGTATCTTCCCAGAACCGGATAGGACGTCCGGGACGGACCGGGACTAGAAATCCAATCCCATCTGCTACTGAATGAGCGGGAAGGCTGGATGACTCCAGATGATCCGCCTCCTTCCCTTGACTCAGCCAAGTCCCCCCTTCATCGAAGAGCACCCGCAGGAATTCTTGACCATCGCTTGCATGGAGTTCCCACGAAGTGTTTGTTCCCTTCAGGGCCATCCCACCTGGAGATGGCTGCGAGCCGGTTGAGGGGAGAAACCAGAGATAGCCCTTGCGGTTGGAGGTTACCTCTCCATAAAAAGCGTCCTCTCTGTGCCCCCAACGGAAAGTCAACGTAGGCAGATCTTCGGGACGGTCGAAGGGGCCACCGTTTTTCCAGTCGAAGACTATCTGGGGAACAGTCTCCGCGAAGGCGAGTTTCTCGAAGTTTTCACCCAAATAGTATTCCGCCTTCCATCCCAGAGTGGTCTCATTCCTGCGATCGGACTGGACCTCCACTGGATACCAGGCCCGCCTTGGCTCCCGTGCATCCAGGAAGACGTAGGCCGGGCCATCGCAATGGGAGTAGTCGATTTGGAGAGGATGAATCCGGGCATCGAGCTCAATGGCCGCGGTCACTCCCGCTGGGCATTCCTGGCACTCCAAGAGGGGTTGGCCATCCATCGAGAGAGCCGCATGATGGCTGGCGCGCAGACGGATTTCACGTTTTCCCGTGTCTGGCTTCCAGAATCCGGCCCACCGGACCGAGAAATGGTCATCACGGTCGGGCGCCGACGAGGGCCAGGAGCAGGAGAGCAGCTGGTCACCGGGTGTCTGTACGCCATCTAGCAACCCGCTGGGCTGATATCTTGTTCGTGGCTCCTCCTTCGATGGAAGGAACTGGATCTCCATCCTCATCAGGCTTTGCGTGGCATCTCCCACCCGGAAGGAGTTCCAGTGTCCTGGTGTGGGCGGGTTCAGTGTGTAGCTGAAACCTCCTTGCGCAACCATGATCGAAAGCAGGAGGAAGTCATGTAGAATCCAAAGTCGATTTCTCATTGTGGTAAGAGGGTAACCCTCCCCCTGGAGCCACGGAAGGTGCAGGTGAACCGGGTGTCACAAGTCACAGTTCTCATCCCTCATTTCAACAACCCCGAAATTCTGCGTCCCTGTCTTGAATCGATCCGGCATCTCTCTCCGGGAACCCCTCCCCTCGAGGTCGTGGTGGTCGACGATGGCTCGACCGATAACAGTGTGGACTGGGTGAAACGGGAACACCCATGGACGCGAGTAGTGGTGTGTGGAGAGAATGGGGGTTTTGTCCGCGCCATTGGAACAGGCATCCGCCAATCGGAGGGAGATCTCCTTGTCTTCCTCAATAATGACACCTGGGTGGAGCGGGAATGGCTCAAGCGATTAGTGACGCCCCTCCTGGAGGGCGCTGTCCAAGGGGCAGTGGGTAGTATCCTGATGGACTGGGAGGGGCAGCGTGCGCTCTTTAAAGGGGTGAGCACAAACCACCTGGCCTATGGTTTCGAGGAGCAGGGGGAACTTCCAGATCCCTCTGGCCCACACATTCCTGTCCTCTGTCCCTGTGGGGGAGCCATGGCCATTCCACGCAGTCTGTATCTGGAGACCGGTGGATTCGATGAGTCTTTTGGGATGATCTATGAAGACCTGGACCTGGGCTGGCGGCTTAACCTGCTCGGGTATGACTGCGTGCTTCATCCGGGTTCACGTGTGGGGCACCGGGCCCACACCTCGTTGGGAAGGAGCTCCTTTGAACTCAAGGCGAGGTATTACCTCCTCAATCCCCTGCGGACTCTCTTCAAGAACTGGGATGACAAGGACCACCTGGACCGGATTCAGATGGCCGTGACCCTCGCGCAGGCCCGGGAACGGATTTTACTCTTGGGTGAAGACCGTAAACCTGGCTTCTTTGACCGGCTGGGGCGGTTGTTCTCACCATCCCGCTCCACTCCGCTGGTGGAGTCCCTGGTCCAGGAGGAGGAACGTACCAAGCACCTCGCGCGATGCCATGCGGCCATCCAAGCCAAACACAAGAGAACCTCGCGGGAACTCTTCCAACGCTTTGTACCCCATCCTACCCGGCCCTGGTTCTTCGATGACGAACAGCGTCGTATGCTTGAAAATGCGGGGTATTGGGAGTTAGAGCGGGAGCAGTACCGCCGGTATGGGTTAATTTAATCCTGACACTCAATTCGACCGGTAGTTTCCGAACTTGAGTTCAATCCCCAGATCCGCCGCGCGCAGTAGTTGGATCACCTGCTGGAGGTCATCACGTGAGGGGCCAGTTACCCGTACCTGATCTCCCTGGATCGCGACCTGGACCTTCTTGAGGTTCGCTTCTTTAACCATCTTGGCGACCTTCCGTCCCGTGTCGGCGTCCAAACCCTGGACCAGATTGACTGTCTGGCGTGCCCGGTCATGCGAGCCAATGTCTACCTTGTCACGGTGCAGGTTCTTGGTGGGAACTCCACGCCGGATCATCTTACTCACCAGGATGTCCCAGACATCCTTGAGCTTGAACTCATCTGGGGCATCAATGTGGATCTTGTTCTCCTTGCGGTCCAGGTTGATTTCCACCTTCAAATTCTTGAAGTCATACCGTTGGTTGATTTCCTTCATGGCTTGGTTGATCGCGTTGTCAACCTCTTGGAGATCTACGCCGGTGGTCACATCAAAAGATTCTGATTTCGCCATGATTCGGATGGTTGTCCTTGGTTTTGGGTCTAAAAAAAATCCACGAGGCTCTTCCCACCATCGGGGAGGTACCTTTAGGATGCTGGAGGTGGTGTGTCAATCTCACCCCTTATTGAATTGGATTATAGGGATTCTCTCATGTCCACACGAATGATATTAACAGGCGCGAACGGCTTTGTAGCGGGTAACATCCTAAGGCAAGCGGGGAGTGACTGGGAAATCCATCCCATTTCCTCGCGTACTGCCCCCTCTCCGCGTTGGGCATCGCATTGGCACACAGCGGATCTGGTCTCTGATGCAAGGGGATTGGAAAGACTCTTCATGGAGATCCAACCCCAAGCGGTCATCCACACGGCCGCCATGGCGGACATCGATGCCTGCGAGAGAGACCCTGAGATGGCCCGGCGGGTCAACATTGACCTAACTGGAAAGCTCGTAAATCTATGTGAGCGGACCGGCGCGAAGATGGTCCATCTCTCCACCGATACCATCTTTGATGGAAGGAAGGGTTTTTACACGGAGGAGGATCTCCCCGGTCCAGTAAATTATTATGGCCAGACCAAGGTCGAGGCCGAGAGGCTGGTGTCCGCTGGCCAGAGTCCCTGGGTGATTGCCCGTCTCGCGTTGGTCATGGGCTTGTCCGCCTTCTCCCAAGGAAACTCCTTCCTGGCCAAGATGATCGCTGCGCTCAAGGAAGGGAAGGATGTGGGCTATCCGGATAATGAGATTCGTTCTCCTGTGGATGTCATCACTCTATCGCGCGCATTGCTCGAACTGGCGGGCAACAAGTTTACCGGCATCTTGCATTTGGCGGGTAACGAAGTTCTCAGCCGCCATGACCTCGGACGGTGTATCGCCTTTAAGATGGGTTACGAGTTGAGCCGGGTAATGGTCAAGAACGCCTCTGACCAACCCAAACGCGCCCCACGTCCCCGTGATGTCTCTCTCAACAATGCCAAGGCCAGAAACGAATTGACAACGCCGATGTTGAATCTGAAGGAAGCGCTTGATCTTGTGTTTTCGCAAAGTGAAGGGTAGTCCCCAAATTGCTAGAATCCGCGAGGAACGCCATGGCCACACCATCCATCAAATTTGACCTGGAGATCAAGTTCGGAAGTGAATACGGCCCAGAGGAGGAACAGGCGATCTTATCGGTCCTCCATAAGGGAGCGCCCACCAGCGGGGAGGCCTGCATCCAGTTTGAAAAGGACTTCGCCGCATATGTGGGATGCCAATATGCCCGTGTGGTTAGCAATGGCACCGCCGCGCTGTTTCTTTCCCTGGTGGCGCTCGATATCAAACCCGGCGACCGTGTCTTGACCACCCCTCTGACCTGGATCGCCACCGCCGCCGCGGCCTCGACCTTGGGAGCCGAGGTGGATTTCGTGGATGTCGATCCGGTCACATACAACCTCGACCCCAAGCAACTGGTTCAAAAGCTTACCCCTAACACCCGCGTGGTTCTGCCGGTCCATCTCTATGGCCAGTGCTGTGATATGGATGCCATCCTGGATCTGGGGAAGGAGTATGGTTTCGCGGTGGTCGAGGATGCCTGCCATGCGGTGGGCGGGGAGTACAAGGGACGCAAGGCGGGCAGCATGGGAGCCACCGGTTGTTTCAGCTTCCATGAGCAGAAGAACATATCGACCCTGGGAGAGGGCGGTATGATTGTCACTAATGATCCTCACCTGTTTGAGCGAATCGCGTTATACCGTTCACATTGCGCGCGGGTGTATGGCAAGAGCACTAAGTATTGCCAGATCGATGAGACTCAATTCCCCATGGGCAAGCGTTTCTGGTGGCAGGATTTCGATGACACTGGCTACAACTTCCGCCTAACTGACATGCAGGCCGCGGTGGGTGTGATTCAACTCCGTAAGCTCGATGAGCTCAATGCACGGAGAATCCGGAATGCGGCCTATCTGACTGAGGGGCTGAAGGAGATCCCCGGTTTGTCATTGCCCACCGTAAGCCCCGGGTGCAAGCATGTTTTCCACCTCTACCCGGTGCAGATTGATGCAACGGTGTTTGGGCTGAACAAGGAAGATTTTATCTATGCCATGCTGCATGAGCGTGGGATCAAGGTGGGAACCCACTACAACCCGCTCAATTGGACTCAGGCATACCAGCGGCGTGGGTTCCGGAGGGGGCAGTTCCCTGTCGCGGAATCCATCGCCGAAAGGCTGGTGACACTTCCGGTCAATCCACGTCAAACCCCCGAGGCACTGGATTATCTGATCGAGAGTATCCGGGTGTTGGGGAGGAGATGAGGGGGGCCTGAGGACATGGGTGTAGGTGGTTCTCTCCAGGGAGATTCGTTCCTCCTTTTCTAGGCGTGGAGGATGCTTGCTTAATACAGAGTTGAAAAAGGGGAATTCTTCCGATATCGTTAAAAGTATTCCGCCGTTATACTAAAGATGAGGAGAACGCGGATGCGGCGCCCAATTCCGGTTTGTTATCCCCGCTGGAGTCAGATCTTGACGGCTAAGCAGTTCGTTGGATTGACACCCCAACAGCGGGCTTATATTCGGGAGTCCCGGATCATTGCGCCACAGTACTCTCAGGATCATTCCAGACTCCGCTTTGGCGGAGTCGAGGTTGTCTGGCGTTATCCATTTATCCAGATCTGAACCTCTCCCATCATGGAACAAGAGCCTCGCTCTCTTTCCGTTTCCATTGCCTCCGAATCTCTCACACCAGAGATTGTCCAGAAACTCCTTGAAGTTCAAGCGCTCGAGATACAGGCCCGTTTCAAAGACTAGGAGATCCAGAGTCGTGAGTTGGAGCTTCAGCACCAATATGTGATGCAATCACTTGGTGTCCAGGCCGAAGCCGTCAAAAATCATGATCAGATTGCATTACAGCGTCAGCGTGAGACGAACAAAACCGGTTTGTTGATTGGTTGTCTCGTAGTCATCGTTCTCTGTACCGCTATGTTCTCTGGATATGTCGATGTGGCGCTCGATCTCATTAAGATGATCGGTTCCGCTGTGCTGGGTTGGATTGGCGCTTCGGGGTATGCCGCACGAAGGGGTTCGAAGGCCGGTAACACTTCATCATCCATCGGCGTTGGAGATGAAGAGGACTAGCAGCCTGTTGAAATGACGTAGCCGTGGAGCCGCTTTCGCGGGAATGACTTAATCTGCGAAATCTCTTCGAATTCGTCATTTCCGCGAAAGCGGCTCCACGGCGTCATCACAACCACTATTTTGCTGATAGTCTTACCCCTTCGCTCGCTTCTTCTTTTCCATTTCGGCGGCCTTCTGGAGTTGCGCTGCGGTGCGGACCGGCAGACGCGCACCGCCGCGAAAACCTTCGCGTCCGAGCTTAGGCGCGCCCGCCAGGCGTTTCTTGGCGGTGGGGATCTCGGCGGCGAATTGCGGCAGCCACTGAGCCTGCGCCACAAGCATCTCATCCGTCATCTGATCGATTTCCTCGGTGGTGCACACCGCGCCAGTGAGCGGATCCATCAACATGGCCTGCTTGAGAAGGTTCACATCGCCATGTACCGCCGCTTCGACCGCGAGCCGTTGCACTGAAATCGAGGCATTGCACACCGCCGCGCATCCAAGTGGCAGGTCTCCCATGCGCGGGATGCTGATCCCATTCCGGTCCACATAGGCGGGCGTCTCGATCACCGCATCATTGGGAAGGTTGGTGATAGTGCCCCGGTTGAGCACATTGAAATGGCCACGGTAGGTCCGGCCAGTCTCCATGCTTTCCACAATCCAGCTGCCATGCTCCGCCGACCTCTTTTCAGGAGTAAAGATCACCGGTTCCGCATCGAGCTGCTTCAGGGCTTCCGTGTCGACCCAGATCCGCGCCTCCTCACAGATGCGCAGATACCCAGCGGTCTCGCCATTTATCCATGTGGAGAGATCGATCCAACGCTTGAGCTCCTTGGGCCTCTTGCGGTACCAGGGGACATACTCGGAAAAGTGGCCGTTGCTCTCGGTCGAATAATATCCGAAGCGCCGGAGCATATCGATGCGGATCTTCTCGGCTTTACTGAAGTCTGGATGAGTTTCGAATCCCTCCAGCAATCTGCCGGTCCAGTCCTCCCCCTTGTATTGTACACGGATGAACCAGGTCTGATGGTTGATGCCGGCGCAGGTCACATCGACTTCGGGCATGGTTACGGGGATAAATCCTTTGTCACCAGGCTTCTTGCCCTTGTTGATGAGGTGGCTGATGACCTCGGTGATCTGCCAGTGTCCGCCATAGACTCCATGGCACAACCCGACAGTGTTTACGCCGCCATATTTAAGCGCCGCCCAGGTGTTCATCACCATCGGATTGGCGTAGTTCATGAAGAGGACCTTTTCGCTGGCGACTGCCTTGATGTCCTTGCAGAACTCCAGGATGACTGGGATGTTGCGTTGCCCATAGAAGATACCACCCGCGCAGAGCGTGTCGCCGACACATTGGTCCACCCCATGCTTGAGTGGAATCTCGATATCAGTCCGGAAGGCCTCCAAGCCTCCCACACGGCACATGCTGAAGACATAGTCCGCCCCTTCGAGGGCTTTCTTCCGGTCGGTACTGATGATCACTTTGGCGGGCAGGTGGTTTGCGTGGATGTCGCGTTTGACTAGCTGCGCCACCCTTTCGAGATTGGGCTTGCTGATGTCGGTCAGGGCGAAGGTGATATCGGCGAACTCAGGAACAGTGAGGAGATCCTGTACAAGACGGCGGGTGAAGCCGGTACTCCCGGCCCCGATCATGGCTACTCGAATGGGCATTTGGTTCCAAGCTCCTTTGCGGCGATGGGATGGCCAGCGATTCGGTGCTGTGCCTTCTGGAAAGTGATTGTAGGGGCATTCCCCGGATGAATCCAAGCTTGCCGCCTTCGCCTCGCGGGCTGGATCGGGTATGGTTCCCATATGCTAACAGTGAATGATGTCTGGAAGTCTTACATGATGGGGGACTCACGCCTCGATATCCTCATGGGAGTCGATCTGGAGGTGGCGAGGGGTGAGTTCGTCTCCGTGTTGGGAGCCTCGGGCACGGGGAAGAGTACCCTGTTACATCTACTTGGTGGACTCGATGCTCCCGACAAGGGAACCATTGAGATTGGAGGCCATCCGGTTCTCGCGGAGAGTGACCGGGAGATGGCTCAATGCCGCAACCAATTAATCGGCTTTGTCTTTCAGTTTCATCACCTGCTCCCTGAGTTTACTGCCTTGGAGAATGTGACGATCCCCCTGCGGATACGTGGACTCGCGCCGTCACAAGCCTTGAAGGAGGCCGGGAAGGGATTGAGTGAAGTGGGACTGGGTGAACGCTTGCATCATCTGCCCATGCAACTCTCCGGCGGTGAACGTCAACGGGTGGCCTTTGCCCGTGCTTTGGTAACCTCTCCAGAGCTCCTGCTGATGGATGAACCCACCGGCAATCTCGACCCGCACACCGGTGATAGCCTCTTCAAAACGGTCACTGATCTTCAGAAGAGCAAGCGGCTCACCATCATCATGGTGACTCACAATATGGATCTTGCGAATCAGACTGACCGTAAGTTGCTCATGCGTGAGGGCAAACTGATCCCGTTTGAGTAGACAAACCTCTGGAGCATTTGAACCTTTGGAGTAGCCCCTGTCGATTCTCGGCACCCACGAATCATGGAAAAAA
>CAYRBI010000185.1:0-11900 GCA_964422415.1 uncultured bacterium
GAAAATGAAAATGATCTTGACATTTCTAATAGGGAGTCCCCGGCTAACAACTGAATGCCAGAGTAGATGCTATCCCTTTTCTAATAGTAATGTTGGTCAATACCGGTCGTGCGAAAAGACCTCATCCCGGTTCTTGCGTTGCCCTGGTCCTATCGGGTAAAGCAGGTCCGCCTCACGGGGCCAACCCAGTGGAGTCATGGCTACCACTTTGGCCTCTGAGGGAATACCGAGAAGCTCTTTAACCGGACGTTCATCGAAGGCGCCAATCCAGCAGGTTCCCAGCCCCGCCCCGGTGGCCGCCAATGTCAGATGATCCATGGCGATCGCCACATCGATATCCGCTGTATTCCAGTAACCTCCCATGCGTGGGTAGGCCTGAGCCGCCAAACCGCAGGCGACAATCAGAACCGGCGCCTCGGTCAGGAACATCTGATCACGCGCGGCATGAGCTAGTTTCTTTATGAGACCGGGTTGCGTAACCAGGATGAAATGCCAGGGTTGATGGTTGCAGGCCGAGGGCGCTAACCGCATCGCATCGGTCACGCGCTCAAGCACATCTGGGGGAATTGGATCGGGCCGGTAAGCCCTGACGCTACGGCGCGTCTGTATCGCTGTCATGACATCCATCATCGTGAATTCCCTTTCCCAAATAAATTATGCGGGAAGCCCCTTTTCAACAGGCTACAAGCAATGCCATTGTAAGGACGCTGACTCCATGCGGCAAGATTGATCCGGGCTATCGTGTTCAACGCCAGATGGCTCCATACCATGTCCTCCGGGAGGGAACAAGTGATGAACGAACCTAACCTGAACCGCTTCGATTCGGACGCGGCCAACTGGGATACAGTTTCACAACGTGTTGAACTGGCACGGGCGGTGGGCGAGGCCATCCTCCTCCAGGTGGGACCCAGCCAAGAGATGGATGTGTTGGACTATGGCTGTGGAACCGGGTTGTTGGGACTCTTCCTGCTCCCGCATGTACGCAGTGTCACCGGGGCGGACAGCTCGTCGGGGATGCTCAAGGTCCTGGAGGAGAAGATCCAGGCGGGTGGGTTACGCCATATGCGGACAGAGAGACTTGATCTCCAGCAAGATCCCCCACCCAGCTCGCACTATCACCTCATCGTGGCCAACATGGTGATGCACCATGTCGAACAGACCACTGCACTCCTCAAATCTTTTTATCAGATGCTGCCGCCTGGCGGTGTCCTGGCTCTCTCGGATTTGGACACCGAACCGGGAATCTTTCATGGCCCAGATACCTCCGGGGGTGTTTTTCATCATGGTTTTGACCGCCATGAGTTCAAAGGCCACCTCCGCCGGATTGGATTTGAGGATGTGAAGGATATCACCGCCCATGTAATCCAAAAGCCGATTGCCAGCGGGGAAATCCACGAATTCCCAGTTTTTTTGATTACGGGGAAGAAGGTCTGAGGTTATATTCCGTATGTTGTTCACACTTGAGTGTGTTGTGTGGATAAAACACGCGGGAATGCCCCTCACGCTGAAGCGTGAACAACATGCGGGACATATTACCCCTCCCCACGCGCCTTCTTCACAATCCGGTCCAATGTTTGCAGCGCCTCCAGGGGTGTCATCTCCTCCGGGGCGAGGGCGCGCAGCTCTTTGGAGAGCGGGTCTTCATGAAGGTTGAAGAGGGTCAGTTGCATCCCACTGGTACCATTTTTTTCCTTCTGGCGGCGGTGGAACTCGCCGGATTCGAGCTGCTCGAGGATGCGTACGGCCCGGTGGGTGACCTGTTTGGGGATGCCGGCCAGCTCGGCTACATGGATGCCATAACTGTGGTCGCTGCGTCCCGGCACAATCTGGTACAGGAAGGTGACCTTGCCATCCTGTTCGGCGGCCACCGCATGATAGTTACGCACCCGTTCGTGACGGTCCTCGAGCTCAGCCATCTCATGGTAGTGCGTAGCGAAGAGGGTTTTCACTCCCACCCGCCCAATGGAAAGCAGGAACTCCGCGATGGCCCAGGCCAGGCTGATTCCATCATAAGTGGCGGTGCCGCGCCCGATCTCATCTAAAATCACCAGGCTGCGTGGGGTGGCATTGCGGAGGATAGTGGCGGTCTCGCTCATCTCCACCATGAAGGTCGATTGTCCGCCGAACAAGTTGTCGGTAGCTCCCACCCGCGAGAAGATCCGGTCTACCAAGCCGATACGCGCCTTCCGCGCGGGGATATAAGATCCCATCTGAGACATCAGCACCAGCAACGCCACTTGACGGATATAGGTGGACTTCCCACCCATGTTGGGACCCGTGATGAGCAGGACCTGATTCTTCTCATTGTCCAGGCCGGTATCATTGGGAACGAAGCGGTCGACCGTGGCCGAATGATCGAGCGTGGGGTGACGCCCATCGCGGATCTCGATACATTCACCCTCACTCACCTCCGGACGGCAATAGCCATACTCCAGGGCGACCATCGCCAGAGAAAGGAGAGCATCGGCAGCGGCCAACCGGCGCGCCACCACGAGGATCTTTTCCGCATCCTCGCCCACCCGGACCAAGAGCTCGGTAAAGAGGTTCCTTTCGATCTCGACAATCCGGTCCTGGGCGGTGAGGACCTTGTTTTCATACTCCTTCAGCTCCGGTGTGATGTACCGTTCAGCATTGACCAGAGTCTGCTTGCGGACATACTCCGGCGGGACCTTTTCCTGGTGGGCGGAGGTGATCTCGATGTAATAACCGAAGACCTTGTTGTAGCCCACCTTGAGAGTCGAAATACCAGTGCGCTGACGTTCGCGGGCCTGGAGGTCGAGGATCCATTCCTTCCCGCCCCGGTTAATGCCACGCAGCTCATCCAGTTCCGGGTTATATCCCTCCGCGAAGATGCCCCCATCGCGCGCGGTGTAGGGAGGCTCCTCAACTAGAGCGTTCTGGAGCAGATCACGCAATTCGGCCAGTTCATCCAGTGGCGCGAACCAGCCCGTGGCGGTTCCAGCTCCAGCCAGGAAAGTAGCGAACAGCTGTGAGACCTCTGGGAGCGCAGAAAGCGACACCTGCAGGGCCTTGAGGTCACGCGGCCCGGCGGTGCGGTAGGTGACCCGTGAGAGCAAGCGTTCGAGGTCGCGGACCTGACGCAGGGTATCAGAGAGTTTCTCCGCATAATTGGGCTTCTGCTGGAAGGCGGCGATGGCATCCTGACGGCGGCGGATCTCAGTCAGATCAAGCAGCGGACGTAAAAGCCATTGCTTCAGTTTGCGCGCCCCCATGGCGGTACGGGTCCGGTCCAAAACCGAGATAAGGGTTCCCTTGCGTCCCCCATCGCGTAGGTTAGCCACTAGTTCGAGATTCCGCTCGGTAGCTGGATCGAGGCCCATGAACGCCGCGGGACGATAAAGGGTAAGCGAGAGGACTGGATTACTACTGACCTTGTGGGTTTCGGAGAGGTATTCGAGAACCGCCCCGGCGGCCCTTCGCGCAAGGACAATCTCACGGGCGGAGAGCTCGGGGTGCGGTTTTTCCAGATCCACACCATCCAACTCGGAGACAGCAAAGGCCATGACTGGGCGGCGGGTCAGGACACATCCCCCACGACGGAGATAGGGGTCGAGCAGGGCCTGGCTGTCTGGAGAGTCCCGTGGAATAAGGATCTCGCTGGGATGAATCTTGGAGAGCTCGGCCAGCAGTTCGGAGCACTCATTCGAGCTCTCGCCTCGCCGCAACCGTAAGGCGGTGGCACGGAACTCGCCGGTGGAGACATCCGCCACCGCCAGACCGAAGCCATCCGGCGGAGCCTCCACAATGGAGGCCAGGTAATTGTTCTCCGCACCCTCGATTCCCTCGGCTTCGACCAGAGTGCCGGGGGTCACGGTCCGGACCACATCGCGCTTGACCAGTCCCTTGGCTTTCGAGGGATCCTCGGTCTGCTCGCAAATAGCCACCCGGTAACCAGCGCGAGTCAATTTGAAGAGATAATTGTTAAGGGCATGAAAGGGGATGCCCGCGAGAGGGACCGTCTTACCGCCGCCGATGTGTTTCTTGGTGAGGGTTAGGTCGAGAACCTCACTGGCGATATGAGCATCATTCTCGAACATCTCGTAGAAGTCACCGAGACGGAACATGAGGATGGCATCCCCGCAGGCCGCTTTGACCTGACGGTACTGCCGCATCATGGGGGTGACTTCATCGGAAGCATGGCTCATGTGGGAAAGATGGGGAAGTGAGGCGTGATGGTCAAGGAGTGTGGGGAAGACGGCAATCCATGGATGGCACAGTTAGAAACAGAAAAGGGCGGCCTTGGTGGCCGCCCTTCCTGTATTCGAGGTTCCCAGAATCCCGGATGTTTTAGGGTTGACCGGGGGCTGCACCCGAAGCTGGAGGCACCACAGGTGGTGCACTCTCAGGTGCGGGAGCAGGTGGAGCTGGCGGTGCAGGTGGAGCTGGTGCCGCTGGCGGCGCAGGGGCGGGGACCGGAGCAGCGGGCGCAGCCGGAGGAGTCTCCGGTGGAGCGGGTGCCGCTGGCGCCGGAGCAGGAGCCACCGGAGCGGGTGCGGGTGCCGGTGCTACGGGTGGCGCCGGAGCAGGAGCTGGTGGCGCTGGTGGTGGTGCTACAGCCTCGTATGTGGCTGGGACTGCCGGAACAGCGCTCTCAGGCGCGGGTGATACCGGGGCTGGTTCGGTGGCCTTGCGGGCTGCATTGATCCGGTCCCGTTCCGCCGGGGTTAACAACGCCAGGAAGTCTTTCTTGATTGCTTCATAGAGCTTCTTATCCACAATGAACCGGTCGGGTGAACCAGCCCAGGCCGCAAAGACCTTCCCGTTCTCTTCCTTACCGAACAGAATTGTCTCGGACTGATCCTTCCCAGTGGCTTTAAACACCAGGCGGGGTTTGTCAAGTCCCAGATCGGCATCGCTCCCACGGCCCTCGGCGAAGCCGATGATCTTGTTGTCATTGAAGGCGCGGATCACGCCCTCGAGGACATCCCGTTCAGCGGTCGCGGACTCGGGGGAGACCATATGCCACTTGCCATCCTTCTTGGCGGCTGAATACAGTAACCTTTCCTCGGCGGTCGCCGAGAGGGTTTCCGTGTTGTAGGGCTCCAGCGAGAGAGCCTTCTTGGGACGCAGTTCATCAGCGTTCTTGGGCTGGTCGTTAAGGAACTCCTTGGCCAGTACGAAGAGACTGTCTGTTCCCTCGCGCTTGCCGACATAGGCCTTGTCCTTCAGGCTGAACTTGCCGACATAAAAGGTCTGGCTCGATTCGCCGGTGAAGACTTTATAACGGGTCGCGGAGGCGAGCTGATCGGCCGCCAAGCCTAATTCCTGGACATGAGCCGGGCTGGCGCCATCGATAATGTCCGAAGCGTCATTGCCAAGTTTATCCACCAGCTTCCGTAGCTGGGTGATATCGATACGCGCCGCATAAGGCTGCACGAGCTGCCAATTCTCGCCGGTACCCTTCTCGGCCACAATCGCCAGGTCCTTGTTGTTGACCTCCACCCGGGTGACCTTCTTGTCATCGAAGCGGACATCCAGGATCTTGCGGTTACGCAGATCGCGGAGTTCCTTCGAGGCACTGGTCACAATCGCCTGGGGAATGATGAAGGCCTTGCCAGTCTTGTCGCTGGTGGTGGCGAAGACCAGGTTCTTCCCACCCGGAGGACTGTTGCCGATCCCGAAGTTGACCTCCTTGGAACCTTCGCGGATCGTGGCGGCCACATTTAACTTGGGTGACTTGAGTCCCCAATTCTCGAGGTCCTTGTCGGCAAGGGTTTCGCCCTCATCCGGCAGACTCCGGTCGATCTTGGCGTTGGCTAGATTGTCGGCAATCGAGTTCCAGGCGTACTTGTCGCCCGGCCAGTTCACCGGCTCGGTGATTTTCCAGCCATCGCCCTCCCGTTCGGCTTTGACCTTGTGGCCATTACGGTCGATGGAGAGTTTCATGATGTCCTTGGACTCGGTTACAAGGAAATCTTTAGTCTCTTCCTCTTGCTTCTTTTCCTGGGTCACCTTCTCTTTGTCCATCATATAGAAGGCGATGATGGCCACCGTGATAATGGCCAGTGCAATAGTCTTCTTGGGGTTCATACGTAACGGGCCCTCCTGAAGAGTGCGACCCCGATTCCGATCAACGGAATCAGGAACAGAGGAATGACGACCACCAGCAGATTACGGATCAGGTCTTTGTCATCCTTGGAGAGGATCACGCTGGTGTTATCAGCCTCTTTCTGACGGATCGTGATCAGGTCCACCTGGCCGGTCAGCCAGTTGAACATATTCAAGGCAAAGTCCAGCTGGCCACGGCTGACACTGCCGCCGCGCTTTCCGCTCATGCCACCATTGGTCAGGAAATCGGAATCACCAGCAACAATTACCTTACCCTTACGGGTGGGATTAGCTGGATCTGGCATTCCATTGGGGACTTTGTCCAGGTCGATTTCAGCCGCCACCACCAGAGAGATGGGGCCTTCCTTATCGCGCTTAGGATCAAAGATGTTGGCCGCTGTGGCGGTTCCTTCGCGTAAGGATTGTGGATCGGCCTCCGCCCAGGAATTCGGAAGGTTCGATTTCTCGAGTTTCCCAGCGGCGCTTTCGATTAACTTAGTGGTGGTGATGCCCTTGTCCGGTGATCCCACGGGATCGGCCGACCGGGCGGTCCGGAAGGTCACTGAGGAGCTGCCGAGATCCTTGGTGATTTCATGACTCGCGTCGAACTTCGAGGCGCTTACATTGGTGCTCGGGCGCGCGGTCATGCGTCCTGATAGCAGGGCATCGATCGAGTCGGCGCCGACCTCCATCTCGATAACCTCATTCTCGCCCAGCATCACGCCGAATTCCTTCATCGCGGCAGCAGTCGCGGGGCAGGTCTCGGGATCGATGGCCGCCAGAAGCGAACCGCCACTCAACACGAAGCGCTTGAGTGAGGCCAGCTCGGTCTCGGTCAGGTCCTCCTGCGGACCAATCAACGCCAAGATACTGGCTTCTTTGGGAATCTCACCCGAGGCAGGCAGACGGAGCGGACTGGGCTGGATGTTCTCGTCCTCCAGGAACTGTTTGAGGATGCCCAGATCCGTCAAACCCTGACCATCGAGCTCCTTCTCCCTATGACCGGTCAGGAAGTAGGCGGTTGAGGCCTCGCGATGCGTGACCTTCTTGATCGCGTTGCTGATGTCCTCTTGCTTGATTCCTTTGGCCTTCTCACGGAAAGGAGCTCCATCCACTGTTACTTCGGCGATGATGGTCGGCTCGAGGGGGGAGTTGAGTAGCGCCTGATACTTCAAGGCAGTGTCATAGTCCTTGGAAGCATCCAAGAGCTCATAGCTGACCTTGCTGGAACGCTTCTTGTACTCATCCAGAAGGGTTTGGATCTGTTCGAACTCACCACCCGCGCGCTGCATGGTCGGGTAGAAGACCACCATCTTCACATCGGTTTGCAGGTTATCGAGGATACTGGCGGTCTGGTTATCGAGCGTGTACTTACCAGTTGAGGACAGATCCCAGGTTTTGTCACGATTTTGCGCGATCAGGTAAATCACCACTAGGATCGCCACCGCAAAAAGGCTCATCAGAACCGCGTTGACCGCATACATGGTCGACCGCTTGGCCATCTCGCGCAGGTTGGTGAGTACATACACCGCCACGAGCACGACGCCGGCGATCATCACATAGGTCGGATAGGGAGTCTGGTTATTCACTAGGGCCAGGATCACCCCCAAAATCGTCAGAACTATTCCAATCGGTAGTATTTTCGATTTCATCGGCTTAACCCCTCCAACGATGGGACTCGAGCGACCGCATGGTGATGAATAATGAGCCCACCATGACACAGACATAGAAGACGACATCGGAGAGGTGAATCAGGCCTTTGTAGAGGTCCTGGCTGCGATTGGTCAGCGACACGGCCTCCGCGATCTTCTTCCACTGCTCGGGAATGTTGTCGCCTTGCGCGGCCCAACCGACCACCCACATGAACAGCAAGAGCGTAAAGGTCAAAGCCGCCGCGACGATCTGGTTCTCGGTCAACGCCGAGAAGATGAATCCAATGGCGATACAGGCCGAACCAAACAAGAAAAAACCCAACAACGCTGAAAGCGCCGGCTTCCATTCGACCACCCCGCCACCTTCCTTGAACATATCCGGAATCATCAGGTAGACCACCAGCAGCAACACCATCAGGGCAAACACCACCAGGCTGGCCAGATACTTGGCCAACACCACCTGCAGATCCGACAAGGGATAGGTATACAGCAATTCGATGGTACCTTGGCGCTTCTCCTCGGAAATCGCACGCATGGTTAATAAAGGCACCAGAAAGATCAGTACAATAGAAAGGGTTCCGAAGAATCCAGGGATTATTAACTCCGTAAAATTCGGGACCGGAGGTGGATTCTGCATCATCATCGGGTTCTGCTGCATCTGCATCTGGATCATCGGGTACTGTTCGCAGTAATCCGAGTATTGAAACAGGAAGCCGATAGCGTAAAACCACGCCGAAAGAAAGGCGAAGATTACCAGAACCACATAAGCGATCGGAGAGGTGAAATAGTGGATCACCTCCCGTTTGAATATTGCGAGAAAGGCTCTCACTGTTGGGCCACCTCCTTTGCCGGTGAGTCGTTTCCAGCGCCCTCGGCGTTCTCGGTTTCGCTCTGCTGTTCCTGGGCGCTGATGCAACGGATGAAGACATCCTCGAGAGTGATCTCACGGGAACGCAGATCGATGAGTTCTACTCCCGAGTCAGTCACCGCCTTAGCGATCTTACCACGCAGATCGGGATCGGTGGGGATGCCCACGCGCAAGGTGATATCGCCATTGGCACCGATCGTTTTCGCTTGACGGCTCTCCATGTCAGTCACCACCGAGAGCACTCCGGGCACTCCCCGGATAGCCTGCTCGGCTTTGGAACCGGCACCCTTCACGGTAACCAGGATCTCGGTGTTGGTGGCATTCTGTTGGGTTAGATTAGCCAGGGAATCCGCTTTGATGATCCGCCCCTGGTTGATGATGACCACCTTGCTACAGGTGACACTCACCTCGGGCAGGATGTGGGTCGAAAGGATCACGGTCCGTTTCCCGGCCAATTCCTTGACCAACGAACGGATCTCCTTGATCTGGCGTGGATCCAGTCCAACCGTGGGCTCATCCAGGATGAGCACCTCGGGGTCATTCACCAGCGCCTGGGCCAAGCCCACGCGTTGCCGGAAACCCTTGGAGAGCTTCTTGATCAGCCTCCGGCGCATCGTCTCCAGGCCGCATTCGGAAATCACCTTGTTCACCGCCTGTTTGCGGTCACGGCCCACCATGCCTTTGATCTGTCCCACAAAATCCAGATAGGATTCGACCGACAGATCGGTGTACAGCGGCACATTCTCCGGCAGGTACCCAATCCGCTTGCGTACCTCATCCAGTTGCCCAAACACATCGAAGCCAGCGATCCTCGCCGTCCCCGAGGTGGCCGGGAAATAGCCAGTCAGGATCCGCATGGTGGTGGTCTTCCCTGCACCATTGGGCCCTAAAAATCCAAGGATCTCACCCCGTTCGACTTGGAAGCTCACATCCTGAATCGCGGCTACCGTGCCATAGAATTTGCTTAACCTCTCAACTTCTATCATCCGCAACCTCCTTTCCCCCGGCCGTGCTTACCGGCTCGGAAGAGAATTTCATCCTGATACACAAACCTCTCCCTCCCATCGACTGCAACATCCTGGGCATAGCGAAAGGTCGAGAGAACTACTTCAGATCGTGTTCTTTGGTGGGACGCTTACCATACCGTCATAACAGCCAACCTCAGTGAGCCCTGTGTAGAAATGTCTATATCAATCTCCGGAATCCTGAATCCAGAAAATCAGTTTTCTGAAACCAACAGACTCTAAAGCAACGAATCCCGGAAGCGACTGTAACGGCGATCCAGGCCACACCCAAGCCGCCGCGATCTAAAGAGAATCAGGGGCGATTGTCAAGGTAGGGAAGCCCTTCTGAAGTCCTTTTCTCGTCCTCTCGAGGCTCTGGTAAATGTTGCACTTAACATGCACTATATATGATGTGAGGTATCTCTCCCACCCCTTGTTGTCATGCATACAGACATGATGCCGGAGGGAAATGGGATTTCTCCTTTTTCCTTCTTTTGGGGGCGGGGGGCGGCTGAAGAAAGATGCGCGCGGGACCTGGCCAGTTCCGCGCGGTATTGCCCCACAAAGACTCTCAAGAAACAATACCCTGGGATGGCCAATACCATCCCAGTGACTCCCCCAATTCCTCCTCCCAGCAGGAGCGCACCCATTACCACCAAGGGCTCAACATCAACGGTCCGGGACATGATGCGTGGGCTGATGAAGAAGCCATCTATGGACTGTACCAGCCCGAAGCTCCCAATGACCAGGATTAGCTTGGTCAAGACCCAGTTGGCGGTGGAGCCGGGATCGAAGAATTCTAGCAGGGTCAGGATGACCGCCGGGCCGAGACCGATCGCCGGGCCAAGATAAGGTACGAAATTGAATAAGCCCGCCAACATGCCGATCAAAGGCGCGAAGGGAACCCGTAACACAATCAGGAAAAAACTGACCAGTCCTCCCACACACAGACATACTAGCAACTGCCCACGGATAAAGCCTCCCAGCTGACGGTCCAGCTCATGGGCTACCTCCAGGAAACGCCCCCGCCATTGCATGGGAACCAGTTCTATGCAGGATCTCTTAAAAGCCGCGAAATCCAAGAGCATGTAGAACATGATGACCAGCAGGAAGGTGAGGTATATGGCCATCGAGACCATGCCACCCACGCGGCGGTAGGCCCAGGCCCATACCCCTCCCGCACCACCTGCCACCAGTCCCGCGCCGCGCATCCCATACCCCAGCACCGTGGCAAAGTTCGACCAGGTGAACTGGTCACGTTTCGCATGGTACAGGGTCACCCAGTAATGTGGATCGAGGAAGGGAATGGGAGGAGGTTTCTGCAGGCGTGAACCCTGCAATTGGAGCGAGACATCTCCCGCACCGGAGGGCGGCAGAATCTCGAAATAACCCCAGTAAAGACCCGCTGGAACAAAGATATCTGTCCTCAGAAAACCCTTCGAGGGAATGGTTTGGCACCACTGAAACACAGGAGAAGTGGTTTCGATCTCACGCGTGGCTGTCCATACCGCCAAGCGTACACTCCAGGTACGGCCCGAATCCCGCACGGTTTGGGTACGGGTAAGGAGAGTATAGGTTTCATCCCCTACCAGATCGGATACGCTCTGACGCAGAGCCCAACGTATACCAGCCGTGCTTTGAATGCGTACACCATCACCTTCTTCGGGAAGTTGTTGAATATCCACGCCGGGAGCAATCTCCCAATCCATGGGGAGTTTCTTCTCCCATTCCGTAAAACGTCCATTCTTGACCAGGATTTGTGGTGAGAACCATTCCTCGAACACTGGTTGAACACGCTCAGAGAGAGCTGGAAGGTAATCTTTTCGAACCTTCCGTGTAAATTGAGAGCCCTCACGAAAGACAGCCGGAAGAACTGTGGAGATGGTGATGAAGATAATCCAGGCTACCGCGAGATAGAGCAGCAAAATCGCCAGCCCACGATGGATCCGGTGGCGTGTGCGCTTCTCCCCCGCGATCCAGTCGATAATTGGGTTGAAGAGATACGCAAGGATGAAAGCCAATGCGAAGGGAGACAGGGTTTCGAGGATGGGGCCCGTCCAAAGCCACAAAGCCAGCACCACCAGGATAATGGGTAGTACTATCAGGAATGCGTGGTAGAAGCCCCCTCCCCAACGGGGAGATTGAAAGTCGATCTCGATTCGCATCCGGTTCTCCCACGGCCATTATAGACGAGCCTGGACGACTGGGAATCATAGTGGCTCAGTTTTTCCTCACCTTCTCCCCCACCCTACCCTCCCCCGCCAGGGGGGAGGAGATAAGAGGAGTTCCCCTTCTTTTTACTTCCTC
>CAYRBI010000186.1:0-11458 GCA_964422415.1 uncultured bacterium
AGGCCACACCGGGATTGAAGACGGTGCTGGATCTGCCAATTTTGAGGTGGACAGGGAACTGAGGCTTCTCACAACCTCTCCACTTCCTCCAGCAGCCTTGTCACCGTTACCGCGCGGATGCCCTCCCCCAGCGGAAAGGTGTGGTCGCCCATGTGGATCACATCGAGGCGCTCGAGTTTAAGGTCTTGGAAGGCTTGCCGCATCGACTTGGTGAGAGTGGGGGATACAGTGTGTTTCACCTCGAATCCCAGTCTACGCTGGCCACGGACCACCAGTAGATCGAGCTCCGCGCCTGAATGCGTTGCCCAAAAGAAGGCTTCTCCCTCTCTCACTCCCAGATGCTGGATGATCTCGCCAATGATAAAACCTTCCCAGGAGGCTCCCACCTTGGGATGACTCAAGAGATCCTCAGGGGTTCTGAGGTTGAGCAGTGTGTGCAGTAGACCGCTATCGGTGATGTAGACTTTCGGTGACTTCACCTGGCGCTTAGAGATATTCTCGCTCCAGGCGGGAAGCTGACGAACAACGAACGAGGCGGTCAGGATGTCCAGGTAGCTCCGGATCGTAGTGTCAGCCACACCGAAAGACCTCGCGAACTCGGAGGAGTTCCATACCTGGCCGTGATAATGCGCGAGCATGGTCCAGAAACGCCGTAGGGTGACTGAACGGATTCCGATCCCCAGCTGCGGCAGGTCGCGTTCAAGGAAGGTGCGGATAAAGTTCCAGCGCCACTCGTGACTCTCAGCATCCGTGCCAGCCAGGAAAGAACGGGGGAAGCCACCTCTCAACCACAGGCTTTCATACCGGCCAATTCCTACCTCATCCAAAGAAAATCCCGGCAAGGTGTGGTAGGCGATTCGCCCCGCCAAGGTCTCGGAGCTTTGACGGAGCAGCTCGGGAGATGCGCTTCCAAGGAGAAAGAACCGGATGTTGTTTTCTGGCCGGTCCACTAATACTCGGAGAACCTCAAAGAGGGAGGGGAGCCGTTGGATCTCATCTAGGACTATCAGGCCATGTAATGACTTCAACGCCAGCATGGGGTCTTCAAGGCGGGCCAGATCTTCTGGATTCTCCAGATCGAGGAAGGTGACAGAACCCCGCCTTCTCTGGGCGGCCATCCGTGCGAGGGTGGTTTTTCCAACCTGACGCGCCCCGATGAGTGCGGTGACAGGGTTAGTCTTTAGGAGAGAATTCAGATGGTGTAAGTGCTTATCCCGTGCAATCATGAGAAAAGTATACTACCTTGAAATCCCGGTGTCATCCACCGGATTTTCAAGGAAGGTACTCCCTCCCGTGAATCCCTTTCTTCATATATCGAACACGTGTCCATAAATCCAAATGGTAGTGGGAACGTTTTTTGGGGAGGTCCATTTCACATCTAGCCGAATCATTACCACAGGAGCATAGTATGGTGTTCAGGATGTGAGAACAGATGGTCCGCGACCGCGGAGGAGTGGAGAACTAATCAATTCTAAGGAGGCCTCGGTAATGTCTTTATTTGACAGGTTGGCTTGTGGCACAAAGAAGGGATTTACACTCATCGAACTCCTGATAGTCATTGCGATCATACTTATTCTTATTGCGATCGCGCTACCCAATTTCCTTGAAGCCCAGGTCCGGGCAAAGGTGACCGCCACACGTGGGAACCTTAAATCATTCGAAACCGCCATGAATTCATTTGTTTTGGCGAATGGCGATGTCTATCCGGATTATAATGACTATGGGGGTAATTTAGTTTTGCTTTATGCCCGTTTGCGCGCGCATGTCAATACACAGACGGGGTGTACGAGTCCTGAACGTGTTTGCTCCTGTACTCAACCCCCGCTTGCCACTTACCGGGGAATCACATTCCTGGATGGTATTCAACCAGGCGAATATTATTCACGGGGAATTCATTGTCCGCTTACCTCGCCCATCAAGTATATGTCTGATGGGAGCACAGCGGATCCTTTTGGTGATGGATTCCTTCCCCATGGATATGATGCCTTTCCGGAAATAAGGAATAATATATCTACTGGTCACTACTCCTATGGCGCAATCTTTGGGGTGGGACCCGATCGTGTCGCGGGCGATTGGTTGAGGGGAACCAAATACACCATTGATGTGGATGGCGATGGAATCCAGGAAGCCCTTCCCTACAACCCCACCAATGGGACCAACAGCCGTGGAGATTTCTGGCGCATCATCGCAACTGATGTGCAGACCGCCAAATCACATTACGGTGGCCGGCTGACGAACTGAGGAGAGTGGGCAACCATTCACGACAGAACATGAGTGTGGATTCCCGTCTCTCGAGGGATTGGCCAAGTGGGTTGGAATGAAGAGAGAGTGTGAATCCCCCGAGGCGGGAATCCATGGCTACGTTCTTCCTTTATGCGGGATGATAGGCAGGAGAAGGGTGGGATACCGTTTTATTTTCCATTTTCTCATTTTTCCGTCTAGCCGATCTTTCCTTCCAGAGGCATAGTAATATCCTTGAAGTGAGGAGCTGGTTTACCTCGAAGACTACATGGGTGGGATCTTTTTATTGCTAAGGAGACCTGGGAAATGTACACATTTGATTTGACAACACGGATTAAAGGGAAGGGATTCACTCTCATCGAGCTTTTAATCGTTATCGCCATCATCCTCATTCTCATCTCAATTGCCCTTCCCAACTTCCTGGAGGCCCAGGTACGGGCCAAAGTGACAGCCTCACGCGGGAACCTGAAGTCTTTCGAAACCGCCATGCACGCCTTCATTTTGGACAATAAAGATGTGTATCCCGACTACAACGATTTTGGAGTTACCGAATTGAACCTGCTGGTGGCACGGTTACGTGCCCATATTAATTCGAGGGCGGGATGTGCCAGTAAAGAACGTGTCTGTAGCTGTTCAGCGCCAGCCCTGCCCACTAACAAAGGAGGGGTCTCCTTTGTCGCAAGCGAATCCGATTTTTATGCTCCCGGGGTTCACTGTCCCTTGACCTCGCCCGTCGCCTATATGAGCAAGGGCAGCACTACCGATCCCTTCGGTGGCGGTATGATCTCCCATGGCTATGATTCCTATCCAGAGTATAAAGGAAGTAAGATGACTGGACACCTCTCCTATGGAGGGGTTTATGGGATTGGCCCCGATCACATCGCCGGGGATTGGCTCAGGGAAACCGCATATACAATTGATACAGATGGAGATGGACTCAGAGAGGGGCTTCCCTACAATCCGACTAACGGAACCACGAGCCATGGTGACCTCTGGCGTGTGATCGCAACGGACCTGATAACCGCCAAATACCATTACAACGACCGTCTCAGCAACTGAGGAGAGCCTAAAATGTATTCTTCATCATCACTCTGCAAGCTCCTTTTTGTGGTATTCATTATCTGTATTACTCCTGTCGTGTATGCCTTTGATCTATCGGAGCTCTCCTACCTGACTCCCGGCAGAACCGCAGCCCCGAATGCGCTGTGGATTGAGAATCCCATCGAGCTCACCTTCAACCAATCCAAGAATGTGGTGGTGGCGGAAATTCCTGGACCAGCCGAGATCACCATGATCCATTTCGCCATGCCTGGCATCCTCAAACTGGGGCGTGAGATACGTCTCCTGGCTTATTGGGATGGTGAAACCGCTCCCAGTGTAGACTGTCCACTGGTCGATTTCTTCTGTGATCCCGCCGGACAGTACGATCAAATTGACACCGCCTTGGTCAATAAACGCCGTGGCTTCAATTGCTACTTCCCCATGCCCTTCCGCAAGTCCGCCCGGATTGAACTGGTCTATGATGGGGATCTACCTCCCGGTCCGGATCTGGTCAGCAAGATGCCCTGCTACTCTTATGTGATGTTCCGCACGTGTGACACCATCCCCGTGGATCATGGCTATTTCCACTCGTGCTGGCGTCAAGAAGCCCTTCCCCTTGGGGCACGTGAATACCTTGCGCTTGATGCCACCGGGAAAGGGAAGTTCATCGGGTGGAATGTCACTGTCCGCCGTCCCGGTTCCGCCAATTATCCGGTCGACATGAACGAGAAGTTTTACATCGATGGCGAGAACACCGCCTCGATCGAATTCCAGGGTATCGAGGATTCTTTCGGCTTCAGCTGGGGATTTCCCGAAACGGACAATGTCTTCCCACTCACCGGTTATCACAAGTTTTTCCGTGGCGCGGCGGCCTACCGCTTCTTCCTCCAAGACTCGATCAGCTTTGAAAGTGCTTTGAAGGTCCTCATCGGTTTTGGCGAGCATGAACACCCCATGTTCCGTGAGATGTATAGCAGCGATAACAACCAACTGCAGCTCTCCAGTGTGGTGTATTGGTACCAGAATGAGTCTCATGCCGCCTTACCGGTCATTCCCTCCGTGACCGATCGTCAGCCCGCCCCGGATGACAATCCTACTTGGCCTTTCGCCGAGGAACTCCCGAATCCAGAGCAGCTCAAGAAGGATGGAGTCTGTTTCCACATGCGCTGTGGACGTAGCGCGGGCGAAGTGATCTTCGCGGAGGAGGGTTTCGCCTTGGGAACAGTCACTGGCAACTCCTGGGATGGGTGGATTCCACCCGTCTATTACTGCCGCTCCGGCAACCAACTCCTGTCATTGGAATTGACTGTGCCCAAGGACTCGGCTGGTAAATTACGTCTCTTCATCCAGGATCCCGATGTGTTCCAGGGGGGACGCAAAGAGGAGATCCTGGTCGATGACCGGAGCGTGGGTATCTTTGAGGGCTTCAAGGCTGGCCAGTGGGTTGAGACTCCGGTTGAGGCCAAGGAGACCGCCGATGGCAAGGTGGTGATTCAGGTTAAGAACTTGAACCCCGCTGGTAACGCCGTGGTCTCGATTGTGGAGTGGGTGCGTTAGAGAATTTCGGAGTAGCGGATTTGTTCGCGTGGTTGAGCCAGCGAATGAATTCGCTACTCCGGTTGTGGTTGAGTAAAGCAGACCTTTGGCAGCCTGTTGAAGAGGGTCCACCTGTGGATTCCCGCCTTCGCGGGAATAACGATTTCTTCGCAATTACCTTTGTCTCGTCATTCCCGCGAAAGCGGGAATCCATGAACTCCTCTCAATGACGAGTTTTTCAAGGGACTGTCAGAGTCTGACTATCGCTATGCCACCTGATCTGTTGCAATACACCGATCCCAGTGAGTGGAGTTCTTCACAAAGCCCCGGTTCGAGTCTGATTGTCTTCTATGGCATCGGGGGAACCACACTGGTTCTCCTTCTTCTCGCATCAGTCTGGATGATGGTGCGGGAGGGGCTTCGGTCCACTTTCAGGTCAATCAGCCGTTGCTTCAGCACAAGCCTCTTTACCCGTCTTTTCCTGCTCGAGTCCGTTCTTCTAGTTCCTTTGTTTTTCTACATCAACCATCATGAACCCTTCAATGTTGCCAAGAGAACGGTGCTGGAGGCGCTGGCATTGTGTGGCCTGGCCTCCTGGCTGGCTGTCTGTGGTCATATCCCCAGAACCCGGAGTCCGTATACCTGGCCTGTTGCGCTGCTTCTGCTGGCCAGCTGCCTTTCGCTGTTTGTGGCAGTCAACATGGGATCGGGCCTTTCTGCCCTTTACTACCTTGCCGGATGTCTTGTCTTTCTCTTCCTGACAATCCAGCTGATCACCACCACCAAACGCTTGCACCTCTTACTGATAGGCATCCTTTTGTCATCGTTGCCAGTGGCCTTCTATGGCCTTGCGCAGGCCAATTACCTGCTTCCGATAGAATGGATCTTCACAACTGGAGTTCCTTTTTCGACATTGGGATACTTTCCTGAATTGGGTTATTACTTGAACCTGGTCTGGCCACTCTCTCTGGTCCTGGTGTTACGTGGATCTGGGCCAGTCACAACCCTTCTGACCTTTGGCGCTTATTACATGTTGCGTTGGCAGTACATGAGTTTTGTGCCCCCTTCATCCTTTCTGGCCTGGGTGGGCGGCTTGCTGATGGCTATCATGGCAGCGCTCTATTCAGACCGCAGGGTTTACAGGCTTCTGCTTCTGGTGTTCCTGCTGGAACCGCTCCTGTGGGGGGCGCAGAGCATCGCCAAGCTTCAGACCTTCAATGACCTGATTGCCTGGAGTAACTCCCTTTCGGGACCGCAATACCGTGGCCTGATCAATCATTCCCTGGATGTGGTGGATGAATTGCAGGACCCTGGTCTTAAGAGAATCATGGCCAGCGCCTTTGTGGATAGTCTTGAGGGTTTTCTGGCGTTGAAGGCCCGGTTCTGTGCCCTGTTGGTGGGATTCCTGTTTCCCCTTCTGTTGTTTGGCCTGGTTGCCAGATGGACTCGGCGGCTGATGCTTCTTCTTCCCCTGGCCTGTGTGCTGGCCTTGATCCCGTATGGTCTGATGATGGCAACCTGGCCCTCTGACCAGTCTCCCCAGGAGATCTCCAGGGTGGTGAAGGAACAGATCGAGTCAGGGGATCTACATCAAAAGGATATCATACTGGTGGCCATAGACCTGTTTGGGCTTACCATGGCCGAAGCGGCTCAGCCTTACATCAATCTCATTCTCTGGAAACACCGTGCTGTTGGAGCGATGGCATCTCTCTCACTCTTTGCGGCTTTGATGTCATTCCTGTTCTGGAAAGCCATGGAGAGAGCACGTTTCCTGCCTCTACTGATGATGATTGGAGTTACCGGATGTGGCTTTCTTGTCTTCTTGTGTTTACTGCGGACGAATGAACCCTGGGTGGATTTCATCAAAGCTGCTCTGGATACCTCCACACCCTATCTCTGGCCTTTCCCTCTGGACGCACTCCCCATGCGGTTCCCCGCGCTGGACAGGTTGATGTCCTGTGGTGGTCTAGCTTCGGTCAATCTGCTGGCTTTGGTCTTTCTGGCCTGGGGAAGTGGGAAAGACCGGGATGTCTTATCCAGGACACCTGGACAGATGGTACTCAAGATCCTTATCTCTACTGGAGTTGTCCTCTGTTTTGTATTGGCTTGGCGCCAACCCAATCCAGAGCCTGGAAAATCCATAGGATCGTTGACATTCACGGTTGAGGACCGTCTCTCTGCCATGCGGACCATGCGTGCGAATCCCATCATTGGAACCGGTGCCGGCAACTACCAGATTGTCCATCCGCAATATGCCTCTGCCAGGGAAAACCGTCTGGTTGGCAAGGAAGTGGCCGTTCGATATGTATTGAGCGATCTGCTGCAAACAGCGGTGGAGACAGGACCGCTCGGGTTGCTTGGATTGGTCTGGATCTTGATCCTTGCGCTGCGTTTGCTTGGGTGGGTGGTCATGGATTCCTCAAGCCATCCTTTCCCAAGGGCCATGGCATTTCCCATGGTGTGGTCTCTGGGAAGCCTGGCATTCCAGGTGTTCGTGGGTATTTCCCTTCTGTGTCCTGCTTCCGGGCTTCTTGGTTGGATTCTCATCGGCATAACAGCCAACCTTGCCATACTGAAACCCAGTCCATTGCCATCCAGAGATGCCCTGGATGATAACGGGATGGTTCCCTGTATCGAACCATCAGAGGGGGAAATCCCTGATGACACTACCGGACCACATATGTGGGAATATTGTCGGGATCCTTCGGATCAAACTTGTAGTAATGGACCGGCGTGAGTTGCTGCTTGCCGGTGAAGTACGATTTCACTCTCGCCTCGGCGTCCTGCCTGGCCGCCCATAGAATGAGGAAACAGGTCAGGCCGGCTCCCAGAGCAATCCAGAACACCGCCAGATAAGCTTCCCCGATCCCGGTGAGATCCGCCAGTTGCATCACATCGCTCTGTGCGGTCTCTCCACGCACGATGAAGCCTGTCGCCTTTGACTGGATGACCTCATTGGAGACATCCAGAATGGGATAAAGGCAACAGGTGGTCGCGGTCCAGCGGATAAAAAACTTCTTCATCGGGGAAGACAGACGGAAATATCCCACAACCAGCAGGATCATCGCGCCATATCCAAACACCGCTGTAAAGTCATTCAGCCAGCCAAAGGCCAGTGTCAGGCACAGGAAGATACACAGCATCGCCCACACCTGGTCGCATTCCCAACGGCAACTTGCCACATACAGCAAGGCGCCGATCACAAAACTCCCGATATACCCGGCGGCGACAATCAGGATGTCATTACCGCCATAACCGATGGTCACTCCCGCTCCACCGGGGTGAATGGCCACCCCAAAGACCACCCCACCTGTCAGGTAAGCCATGGCCACATGTGAAAGCTCATGGAACAGCACCACCGCCATCTTGATCGGGTTGATCACCGGAACCCGCCACAGGAGAAGCACCGCGATGAATAGTACGACCTGCAACAGCAGAGATTTACGCCGGTGGGGACGTCCCAAGCGTTCAAGGGCCTGGGACGCCCCACGTTTCTCTTCTTCGCTGAGAGCGCAACTCTCAGGACTGGCGATGATGATTTCCTTCTTGAGGTTGATCACCGTGCAAGGATGTCCTGATTCAGCTTGGAACTCTGCTCCGAGATCCGCCACTGATTCATGATCGGCTTTTCACTCTGCCCAAAGAAACCGCTCCACTTGGTGTTCAAGCCCTCAACCTCGCTGGCTGTCACTGGCAGTGGCTTTTCCAGGCCCATCTGGTCCAATGAGAGCCCCATGAAACTGCCGGGAATTCGTTCCGAAAAGATCAGCAGATCTACATCGGTCTTGCCCCCCTCCATCTGCGAGATCCGCAAGGGATAGTAGACATGATCCGAAGCGAACCGGTATTCAATTGGTTCACGGCTCTGAAGGTTCTTTTCATCCAGTGTGATGACATCAAATGCAAACCAGCGGTAACCACCCTCCACATAGGACTGGATGATGTCGAGGAACTCAGGTCGAATTGGGGCTTCGTTGGCTTGGTAGCGGTCCTGAAGGTACTTCTGAACAAATCCGGTGAAGCCGTTCTTATCCAGTACTTTGGCTACCGCGAGATCATGCGCCCCCAGCTTCTTCTGGAAAGTAATCTTCCCGGCATTCTCAGGGATGCTGATCGATCCGGCTGGGGCACCGCCATGAGCCATGACCCACATGCGCTTGTCGATCACCAGCTTCTGCGCAGCCTCGAAGGTTTCGAACTCACCCAGTTGGACCTTGGGCTCCGCTGGAAGGGGAATCACCTCCAGAACCGCTGACCTTTCGCTGGCGCGCTGATCGGTCGAAAGCAGCAAGATTTCTTCCTTGCCATTCCAGAGGATGATGGCGCGCTGCCTGGGTTCAAACACAGTCACTTTGAGAGGATCGAAATCGATTCTTGTGGAAGCTGTTTGAGCCTGTCTGGCCTCCCCGGAGGGGGTGTCTACAGACAATTTCACCAGCATAGGAGCGTAGAAGGGAACACTGCCACAATCGGCCCAACAGTTGAGGATGAGAGGAATAGAGAGGATGATCCAGAGTCCGATGAGAGTGATGACTTGATACTTTCTAGCCACAGTCGAAATCCTCCTCTTGGATGATTATCAACCTTCCTTTCCACCATTGTAGTGCAACCAAAACCTGATTACACACCTTTCTACTCGAGAGTTTCAATCCCCCTCGGTATCGTGCTCTTCCAGGTCTTAAAATAGGGCCAGTTCCGGATGTGCTTGTGGAGCGTGAAGAGGATCTGGATGGCCTTCCCGCGTGTCCAACTCCCCCGCTCGAGTTTTGTATACACCCAGCGCATGAAGGGCAGCAGGAAGGGGTAATCCATCCCGAGGTATACAAGTTGGGAAAGCTCCTTGAAATCCTCCACATAGGGTGAAGCGAGTGGGGGCATGTCATACAGGCTGACCGGAAACTCCTCAAAGGCCGCCGAGAGCAACCCTTTGTCCTTGCAGTAATCCCCCGCCCAGGTTCCCGGATAAGGAGTGAAGAAGTAGAAGTTCACAATGTCAGTCTGGGCATCCACATTCAGCCGTGCGGTGTCCAGGGTGATCGCGGGAGTTTCCTCCGGAAAACCGATCATGTTCTGGGTGATGATCTTGATCCCATGGTTCTTCAGGTGCTGCGCGCCAGTGACAACCTCCGTGTTGGTATTGCGCTTGTGGAGCATTGTGTGGCGGAAATCCTCGTTGCCATTTTCCAGTCCGTAACAAGCATAGGTGCAATGAGACTCAGCCAGCAGCCATGCGATTTCATCATCCACCAGGTTGATGGTGACATGACACACATAGGGCAGCCCGATTTCATCCCGGTAACGGGGCGCGAACTCACGGAACCAGCCCTTGTTCATGATCAGGACATCATCCTGGAAGCTCATAAAACGGGTGTTACAGCGCGCGGCCATGTCTTTGATCTCCGCCAGCACACGGTCTACGGAGAGTTTACGTGTGTAGCGCCCTTCAGCCATGTCCCGCGCACGTTCATTGAAACAATAGCTGCACCGGTTGGGACAACCGCGTCCGGACATCACCGAGTTGGTGCCATTCCTGTACACCTGGGGGTGGGCCACCATCATCTCCCGGTCGGGGAAGGGCAGGGCATCCAGTTCCGCCGGGGTCAGGAAGGGACGCAGCCCGTTTCTGGTAACCCCGCCATTCATCTTGACCCATAGGTTCTTGATGTGACGGTAGTCCCGGCCGGCCTCCAGGGCCTCCGCCAGTTCCAGTAACGCCAGTTCTCCCTCGCCCTGGCAGATAATATCCAACCCTGGGTGGTGGATGACATCCGGCATGAAGGTGGGATGCGGGCCGCCCATGATGATGGGGATCTCCGGAAAGATCTGTTTAAGCCTCACCGCCAGATCGACATAGATCGTGTGTAGACCAGTAGTCGAGGAGAATGCCAAGAGCTGTGGATCGCGAGCGCGGATCGTCTCCTCTAGATCACCTTCACTCTCGATTTCGACATTCTCGCACTGATGCCCCTCCTGTTTGAGAACAGAAGACAGGGTCATCATCCCCAGACTCTCCATGGGATACATCAGTGAGGCTTGACTGGTGAGAAACAGGACCTTCATTCTGCTTGGGAATACCTCTTCAAGGGATCGGCGGGGGAAACACCACGCCCGCCGCCGATCCTTATGCTATCGCATTTGTGCCCTGGAGGGAGTGGTATCCCCCCCCACCCCAACCCTCCCCCGCCAGGGGGGAGGGAGAAAAACACACTAAAGTGTGAACTCCGAACAACTCCCTCCCCCCTTGCTCTCATGCGCAAGCGCATGATGCAAAGGGAGGGTTGGGGTGGGGGGGATGGGACTCTCCATATTGTTCCAGGAACGTTTTTAGATTCGAGTCTCCAGGCGAAATATTCAAGACGGGAAGGGAGATTCAAAAGCAGGCCACTTCCGTTGACACCCAAAGAACCCCCCCTATAATTTTAGAGCGTTCATTACTTTTGAATCCGAGGTTGTATGATTGCCGATCAGATTTACAACTACCTGCTGAGTGGTTTGAGCTTTGTCCTTGTTCTAGGCATTGCAGTCATGATCCATGAAGCGGGGCATTTCATTTTCGCCCGTTTATCCGGTATCCGTGTCGAGAAGTTCTCAATCGGTTTTGGCCGTGCCCTGGTAAGTATCAAGCGCGGTGGCACCGAAT
>CAYRBI010000186.1:11468-11899 GCA_964422415.1 uncultured bacterium
GCGGCTATGTGAAGATGGCGGGTGACAACCCTGCTGAAGCCACCGGAAAACCGGATGAGTTCTATTCCATATCTCCTTGGCGGCGGATCCCCACCATCGTCGCGGGCCCCGGAGCCAATCTGGTGGGAGCCTTCTTGATCCTCTTCGGTTTGGCCTTTCTGTTCGGGAAGTCCTATGACTACAACATCGTCGGGACTGTGATTCCCGGAAGCCTGGAGGACCAAGCAGGCCTTAAGTCCAACGATACCATCCTCTCCGTGGATGGCGAGAAGGTTGAGACCTGGCAGGATTACTTGGATGCGATTACTCAGGCGCGCGAAAACAAGAGCCAGGAAGTCTCTCTCGAAGTTCAGCGTGGAACCGGAACCTTAGAGGTAGTGTTGCCGATTACCAAGGAGGCCATGGACAAGTGTCTGGTGCTCTCTTTTTGC
>CAYRBI010000187.1:0-11800 GCA_964422415.1 uncultured bacterium
ATCCCCGCGCCGACGATAACTCCGGCAATGATGCAGGTGGAATCGAAAAGGGATAACTCCCGTTTCGGCTGCATCCTATCTCTTCTTGAGAGAAACGCTGATGGTACTCGCCTGGAGACGCACTAAAAGGCTTTCTAATTGGGGATTCTTAGTAATGGCTTCCACATAACGTGGATCCGCCAATTGAATATCGATGTTGTGGGCTACCACTAATCCACCTGGACGGACCTTGGGAAGCAGTTTGTTCAGGTAATCGATGTATCCCTTCTTGTCAGCGTCAAGAAATAAGATGTCGATTGTTCCATCAAACTTGGTCACCTCTTCATGCGCATCCCCCAACACAATGGTGGCGATCTTCTCAACTCCCGCACGCTCAAAATTCTGCTGAGCGGCCTTGACGCGCTCGGGATCGATTTCGAAGGTTGTGAGCTTGCCCCCCGTCTTCCGGAGACCCATGCAAAACCACAGCGAGGAAATCCCCTGAGAAGTGCCAATCTCAACAACCTGCCGAGCATTCATGGACTCCGCCAACACACGCAGTAAGCGTCCATCATCCATCGGAACACTCGCCATTTTGTCTCTGTTCTTGTCCATGTCGGAGAGTACTTCGAGGATCTTCTTCTCGCCGTCGTCATTGGGGAGCGGATTACTCACAAAGAATGAGGTGTCAGGTTTGGCCGTCTCGGGAGGACGCGCTTGATCTGGAGCAGGTTGAGCCAGAAGACATTGGGTGGGAATCAATTGGAAAACCATGAGAAACAAAACGGCCACAAAGACATGTACCTTCATCTTAAGTTCCTCCACGACCAGATATGTCAAGGGGAGAAAAAGGTCCCCTTAGGGATCTCTTCTTAGCCTTTCCCAAGCGCGGTGGCAAGACCTCCCTGGAACGGCTTTACCGGATCCCATGCTTGCGTTTGTACTCGATCCAGTTCATCTTGAGATCCACGAACTCCTCGAAGCTCCGGCATAGGATGAAAGGGTTCGCTTCTTTTTCATGAGCTATGGTCGAGGAGGGTGCTGTTCCATAATCATGACCCGGCCAGACCGTGGTTTCGCCGGGCAACTCCATCAGCCTTTTGAGACTCTGAAACTCCTTGCGAGCCCCCGCGTCATAATCCGTCCCTCCCACCTTACCAACAAAGAGAGTGTCTCCAGTGATGAGATGGCCCTCGGCCAAAATGCAGATCCCATCCTCGGTGTGACCGGGGGTGTGGATGAACCGAAGATGGAGGCTGCCCATCGAGAAGACATCCCCATCGCAAATACTGACTTCGCTTCCACCTCCCCAACAAATCAATTGAGCGCCGGTTTTCTTTTGGATCACGTCATTACCATTGGTGTGGTCATAGTGACTGTGGGTGTTGATCAGATAGATCACCTGCAAACCGTGTTGACTCGCCCGGGCGATGCAGTCAAGTGGGGAGAAAGAAGGATCCACCAATGCTCCCTGTTTCGAGGTTTCGTCCCCCACAAGGTAGGCGAAGTTACGATCCCCTCCTGTACGAATCTGTTCGAAAATCATGGCAAGAAGCTCCTTTCAACAGCCTAATCATCGCACCATGTCAGGCAACGGCCACAGAGAATTTCATGAATCGCTGCTTCGAAAAGAGAGCCATCGTGTCCTTCATTCCGTTGTTAGCCGGGGACAAGGCAACGGTGTTTTTAACACTCATATATGTTCCATGCCGCCGTCCCCGGTATGACAGCGCTCCGGTGGCTCATTTTTCATGCTTTGTAGATTCCGGTAACCGGTGTAGGGGACTGTCTATTCTATTACTAGCAATGGCTTTGCATGCACACGATCACTTGGACTGCGTAGTACAACCGGCTGCATGGAAGCCTTCTCGCATGGCGGCGATATTCCGCGCATTCCCTGAACCATCCTCCGGGGGAAGCGTGGTGGTGGGATCTGGCTTGGCGAAGCCATAAATGCCAATTTCGGCGAAATGCGGATCCTGTAGGATCTTGGCCGCATTGTGCTGGTCACCCCAACCACAGACACATTGAATGATCTGCGTGTGTGGACCCACCGTCTGACGGACCGCCTCCAGCCGGGATGGATCCGGGTGCTCATTCATTAACCAGTCGACTTCCTGTAGCATCCGCGAGCCGGCCAGCATTGGGTGGTTCAAGTCATAGGCGGTCAACCAGATAATACAGTCCGGTTTGGCGGCTTTGGCCGAGCTCCGGATTACCTCCCAGCACCGGTCTGTGGCACGGCGGTTGAACTCGTTGATCCGTGCCTCATCTATGGCGTCCTCACCTGGGAATGGCTCACCGAAGAGCTCGGCGTACATCTGCTTTTCGCAATCGAGCCAGCGGTATTCCGTGTTGGGATAAAGGTGAGAGGCATTGTAGACCCAGTCGATCATGAAGCCATCGATGCCGGTTTTGTGAAGAGCCTCCGGGATGATGCATTTAAGGTAGTTCAAATACTCGGTGGTGAAGGGGATCGCAATCGCATTGGGAAGCGGATGAGAAAGATCTGGGTGTTGCTGGCTCCAATAGGTGTTGGCCCCAATGCAGAAGTACCCCATGACCTGCATTCCGGCACGATGGCCGAGGTCCGTGATCTCATTCAGGAACTCACCCTTCATCCCTGGCTGTACTGGAGCGATGGTACTGTTGTACCAGGCATACCCTGGACAACTGACACAGAAGGTCTGAATCGTGTTGACTCCCATCCGCTTGTACCATTCCAAGTGTTCGCTGGCGGAGGCCTGGGTGTACATACCGGGTGGAGCAAAACCTTCCGGTCCCCAGTTGAAATCAATACAGAAGGACTTGATTCTCCGTTGGGAAAGGGCTGACAGAGCGAGCAGATAATAGGCGTTATGAGGCAGCCAGGGTTCAGCTGCCTCGGCGCAGGGTAAAGATCCTGTACCGGTACGCAAGTCAAACCAGGGACGGTCGGTGTTGGCACGGTCACGGATGATCCCATTTGGGATAGCGCCTGGTACCGCGCCACGCGAATGCCCCGGGATCTCGGCGTAGTTATGGTGGAAACGCATCCGCCCGGAGTTCCCTTTTCCCTCGAACATGCACAGATTCAGGGGATTCATCCCAAAAATCCAATGGATCTGATCCTCCGCAAGATTCTGTAGTTGGCACTGGAACGCACCATCCCCGGTAAAAACCCGCTGGGCCAGACTGGCCGCCCACGCTAGTGAGCAGTAAGCGCTATTACTACCGCCAAACCACTCCTCCCGCTTCTTGAAGTAGAAGGGTTCCTCCTCCGAGTAGTGACGAAGAATACCAAAGGGATTGCCGGCCATATTGAGGATATGGGTGTAGTACCGGCGGAGTGCTTCCCGGATTGTTCCAGAAAGAGGGGAGTCTGGCCAAGCCAGGGCAAAGTCCGCGAGAGCAGCGGGAATCACTCCCTCATCGACAATACGGAAAACAGGTCCGCCCCCCGGTGAACTGGCAAACCATCCCCCCGGGCTTTGTAAAGTCAACAGCCCTGAGGCAATCTGTTCACAAGCTACGCGGTACTCTTCGCGATGGGTGGTACGGAACAACTCCAGAGCCGCGATCAATAGTCTTGGTTCCAGAGATTGAGGAATCTTGGGTTCATTCGCCCGCCAAGCCCTTTCTGCTGCCTCCATATATCCCGGGTCTTCCCCCAACCGGGACAGCACCGAGAAAGCTGCGATCGTATAGGCCCCCATATCCACTGGACCGGTGACTCCAATGATCCGGTCATCACCAGTTCCAATGATTCCATCTGTATCCTTCTCCGGGATGCCGAAATAGTCGATGTCATTGGTGACATTCATCCAGAACCGTCCCGTAGCGGGATCGATCATCTTCCGTAACCATGTGGCCCCCCAGAGAGCCTCATCCAGCAGGTCCGCCTTCCCATTCTTGTCACGGTCGATCCCATCAAGGAATGGTTTGTGTTCCTCATAGGCACAGACCATGCCATAGACACTCACCGGTGTGTTGTCACTCAAGTGTTTGTGGTAATCGCCCGCGTTGTGATACCCGCCCGTGGCATCCACATGGGTTCCATCCGGCAGCCGGGCATCATCCATGTGACACAGACCATGCCACCCAGGAACCTCACATCCACAACGCTGGATGGAATAGAAACGGTAGGCGAGTTCTCCAGTCTCCCGCAGATGCAGCTGTGGCTCGATCCGGATTCCTCGCGCTTCAGCGGTCTCACTCCCCAACTTGACTGTCAGGTTGTAGGTTCCTGGCTCAATCCCGCTCGTGCTCCCTTCGAAGTAGTATTTACCCCAATCACTCTCATTCTGTCCCACAACTCGTCCCAGTGGGCGCAAGGCTCCTTTTTGTTGGAGACCATCTCCTCTGGTTAACGCAAACTCCGCAGGCCCAGTGGAGGGTGACACCCCACAGGCCACCATAAAGCGCATGGGCTGTCCGCTGTCATATCCGGCTTGGTCCACAAGGATCTCCAACCTGGTGTCTGGTTGAGCAAGGGCTTCGAGATGGACACGCCGGACTGCATACTCTCCCGCTGGAATGGGAAAATGGAGATAACAGGAGATACGCTCCGCATTTGGATACACCGGTAGGTTGCCATCACAACTCGTACTTGTGCCATTTTCCTGGATGACCTTACTCAACTGGCTTGGATGGACATCGCCCTTCGCTCCAGACTGGCTGATAATAAAATTGGGCGGTTGACTCGTGTTTCCATCCATCCCGGCATGGCCAACCAAACGGACTGTACCCGGGGGCAATTCTACAGGCTCTGATGAAAGGACAAAGAATCCAGCCCCTTTTGTCACCACAAGCCGTGTGCCTGAATCATCACTCCGGATCGAGAAATCCCCTTCGGCCTCTTTCGACCGGTCTCCGTGCACATATGCACGCCGCCAGCCGCGTGGAAGTGGAGCAGAGAGATGGTCCTGGGGAGAAACCACCTCCATGTCCGTAAAGTCACTGTTGGGGATCAGTGAACCAGAACCTGTCTTTTGCAGAAGGCCACTTATGTGTGAGTCGTAAGTGACACTGGCATCAACCACCTGTTCCATGCCGGCTTGTTGATTCACACTGGCTACACCACTAACCCGGTCCATTTCCACAGGACTGTTCTGGGTCAAACAGGCAGTCTGCATGAGATCCAACCGTTTACTTGGCCAGGGGACACGGGATGTTTCCCAAGCGCCTCCCATGGAAAGGCAGAACAGGGTGCCATTATGTGAAGCTACAAGGATCTCAAGAGTCCCATCCTGATTACAATCACAGAGCATGGGTGAGGCCGAGACACGTTTGCCAGTGTTGAAAGTCCACTCAAGACCTCCATCCGGAGCCAGGCAGTGCACCATTCCCTCTCCCGAGCCGAACACCACCTCAACGATTTGGTCTCCATCGATATCTCCCAGGACAGGGGCGCTCTCGATCCAGTCCGCCGCCTTGTAATGCCAGCGCTCGGTTCCACTGTGGGAGAGGCAGTATAGGTTCCCTCCCCCATCGCCATAGAAAACCTCCAACCCAGGAATGCCATCGGTATCACCCACCGCCAGAGTGGTATCGATACGCCCCTGGAAGGTCCGGTGAGTCCAGAGAGGTTGTCCCTTCTGACCATCAAGACAATAAAGAACTCCATCATTGGAGGCTGTCAGGACCTCCGGTGTCCTGTCTCCAACAAAGTTGGCAATGACTGAGCCGGTGTTGAACCGGGCACCACCCTCGAAATGCCAAAGCTCCTTCCCTTCCCGGCCGATGCCATACACCACTGGCCCGCCCTGAGCCACAGCCTCAGCGAATCCATCCCCATCCAAGTCCCCCACACTGGGTGGACCGAAAGTGATTCCCTGCTCCGTGTGGAAAGACCAAAGTGGCTTCCCATCCCCCCCCACGCATTCAATCCAGCCCGTATCGGTAATCCACAGGATATCGAGACTCCCATCACGGTTCATGTCCGCCACGGTGACATTTCCCCATGGTATGCCACCTTGAGAGGGATGTCTCCACATCTCCTTACCCTCGGCCGAAAGGCAGACCACACCATCGGTACGGGTCGTGATGAGGATCTCAGGATGAGAGTCACCATCCAGATCCGCTACTGATGGGGTCGAGGTGACACGCAGCGAGAAACTTCCCCAGGTCCACAGAACCTCACCAGCCGCAGTCAGACAGAACACCTTGCGCTCTGAGCTCGAGATGAGAAGGATTTCCAGACCCGGGTTCTGAGCCAGGTCGGCCACTACCGGTGAGGAGTAGACCGGACTTGCGCATGAAAAGGTCCATACCACACTTGGCTGCTTCGCCGGTACCTCAGAGCCAAGGGAAGGATCAGGACGGGAACTTAAGATCAACAGGCACCCCAAGGCCAGAACGATGTGTCTGTTGGGAATAGCTTGAGATGGGTGGACTCGCATAGTCAGCCTCCAGAGAAATCACAATCTCCCCACTACCATAAAGGACCCTGAGTCCGGCGGGGAGGAGGTAAATCGTTTTCCTGGTACAAATCAAACAATCTCTTCTCTCTCTTTTGCTTGGCTTTTGGTTGGGCCGTATTGCCTTGAGTGGGTTTATCCCTGAGTGGGAAGCTGGAATTCAGTACCGTTTCCACATCCAGTGCATGAACCAGTAACTGTAGATGGTTCCAACACATGCCAATGGAATGGCCAACAGAATCAGGCCAAAGGAACCCAAAATGAGAACAAGGAAGAATAATAATATTAGGGATAAGAGTACCATTCCTTCAGCAAATCCCTCTACATTCTGTTGTCGATGGCCCCATGTACTCGGATTCTGAATAAGTGCAATTGAACATAGGATTTGAATCCCAAATGGAATCATCCCTACGGCCAGCAATTTATCAATCGGTCTATCACTGAGTATCCAATCGATCCCCATTACTATCGTTAATGTGTAGATACCGACAGCGAAGAAATTGGGAACCCATCGGTCCGGGATGCGTAATGTATGCCATAAAGGAATGAAGAAAATGACCTTTGATACTGAGAATAGAAGGCCAAAAGCAATTGCGATGGTTGAGAGGGCACCGACAATGATCAAAACAAAACCAGCGATGGGCATACGGGGTTCTATTAAAGTTAAAAGAGGGACAAAATCAATGTCTCGTAAATGACCTATAAACACGATTAAAGCAATCATGGGCAGGAACCCGCCTCCCCAACTTCGCAAGAGTAAAGGGAAAGTTACCACTCCTGGGGGTTCCCGTCTGAGCATATCTTTCTGGAAGAGATTAGGTTTGACACGATGAAAAACCTGATTATTTCGTGATCTCTGTATGACCACTGGAAGTAATATGATTCCATATACGGCCATCCAACTGAGTATGGTACAGATTAATAAAGGAAGGAGATAGGATAACCAGGGTATTTCCAAGACAATTTGGTCAAGATTATGTACATTATCGACTTTTGCTAAAAGGATAATAATAGCAAAAAACCATCCATACCCTGACAATGTATAGATACAATGCCTGTTATCTTTACTCCATGTTCTCAGATAAGGTGAAAAGAATGTGATTATTATTAATGTTGTTCCTACGACAAGTAAATGAGCAATATAAGCCAAAATCAATATCACAAATAAAGTTTTTTCAGCCGAAACAATCATAAATCCAGATGCCAACGACAATGTGACTACAAGAGTAAATGAAATACCCTTGAGGCTGTTAGTCAAAATCGAACCCCATCGTGAAATGGGCAGATTTCGAAAGAATTGTGCTTCAGTAGTTTCTTCATTTTGAATTGAAATAGCCCAACTAAAGAGGACAAGACCAATACTGTAAAGGATAACGACCAATGTCAGGACATTCGCCTCAGGATTGGTCTCCGAGACTTGGATAGAAAAAGTACGGCAAGCCCAATCCAGAATAATTACTGTAATTCCTGGAACCAGAACGACAACTGCGGATTGGATTAACGACCATCTCCAAGTGGCAGGGATCAGCCTCAACGCATGAATCCATGTCTTCCATGTATATATGGATAGCATTTCAGTACCTTTTCCACATCCAATAGAATAGTATCAAATGCCATCCTGTAAGAACGAGCCAGAGTGGAATAAATATTCCTGAAATCTGTTCAACAGTTGACACAGATATCAGGATTAACATCATGATAGCCCATATCAAATTGAGTAAACTCAACGGTGCAAACCTATTGTTTTCATAATCATCTGTTTCAATACACTGATTGCCCAAGAGTGGTTTGGTTTTGAAGATAAGAACTCCCAGCCCATAGTTGAGAGATGCGAATGCAACCACCAACCGGTTTCCGAAGTTTTCTACACCAGCCCAAGGCAAGGCAAGAAACACCATAATAAACGTAACCAACAACGGAACCAAAGCATTTAATACTACTTCTTTTGTAGAAAACGGGAGAGTCTGAAGAAACCTAAGATAAAGTCGTTGTAGATCACGATTTGTTGAAAATTGACTAAAAATCACACTGATAAGGATTATAGATTGATTATGTGATAATCCAGATTGAGCCTTTTCTTCAGGAAATAATGTATTGGCCAAAACTGCGAGTAGCAATTGAAGAGATATCATAATCGGGCATATTGTGAATGCCCTCCATTTTCCTATTAGATTTTTTGTAAGATCCGGAAGATCAAGTAGTTGAATCCCTGTCTTTGGTTTCTCGAAGATATCCAAGACCCTGACGAAAACATTCGCTAAGGTTGGATTCATATAAATTGTTTTATAATGCTGTCCCTCTCTCTTCCTTCGGCACTCGGGAACTATCAGGGCTAAGGCCCATCCACACAGTAGAAGCACTAACACTAATGAGAATGATCCCGAAGGAAGTACAATCGGCAATTCTGCTGTTTTCGAATCATACATCCCCTTCAGAATAAGGAACCATCCAAGGGCGGCTAATAAACCTCCCGCAGCGTAATAACGTCCACCACTCACATCCGGATAGGTCATGAAATACTCATTCCAGGCACAAGTAACTCCAACCGCCGCTGAACTGAGCATCAATATGGTGAACAGCGCCTCAATAGAATGGATGTCATCTTGGAAAAGGAGAAACACAACACAAGGGCCAACCACCCAGGTAAGGCAATAAACCAGATGTTCAACACTCCCCAACATAATCCTGTGCCAAGGGGGAAGCGGCAGGTTCAGGAAGAATGGATAGAAACCTCTCTCCACGGAGGCCATCTTTCTTGCTCCTGTGGCCGCCAGGAACAGGAGGCCACAGGCAAAACAAACCCATGCTAACAGATCATGTCCTGCCTCACCTGGATCCCCACCTATTATTGAAAGAAAGACCAGAAGGAAAATGGGTCCCAAGAGATTCCAGGTGATGATAAATCCCCAGCCACCCTGGGATTCAGCATTCAGAAACGCACTCAATGAGTGGCGTAATGAAGGCCCCTTCACCGCTCCTCCCCCTTCCGCACCGTGGCCACGAAAATGTCCTCCAGCGTCATCGGTGTCATCTCGATATCAGAGGCGCCAGACTCCGAGAGCCATTGGGTGAACTTCTCAATGTCTTGGGTTTCGACCTGCATCCGTTGGCCCGCGCCATCGCGCGAGAGCAGCAGCTCCTCTGGCGGAGTGACTCCGGCTGGGCAGGTGAAGAGGACCCGGCGGTGACGTTCGAGCAGGCTGATCTTGTCGCCCTCGCTGGTGATCTGCCCCTCGCGGATCATCACGATGTGATCAGCGATACGTTCGATGTCCTGCAGGTTGTGACTCGAAATCAGGACTGTCCGTTCCTCGCTCTCGATCACCTTGAGCATCTCATCGACCACATCGCGCCGTACCGAGGCATCCAGCCCGGAGGTGGGCTCATCCAGCAATAACACCTCGGGACGGTGCGAGAGCGCCAGGAGCAATGCGGTACGAACCTGCATTCCCTTGGAGAATTTGCAAATCTTGCGGTCAGCCGGGAGCTGGAAACGTTGCGCCAGTTCCACACAGTAAGCATCATCCCAGGTGGGATAGAAGGCTCGGACATAGTTGATCAGCCAAGGCAACTTGGCGAAGGGAAGCAGGACCGGCTTCTCCCCCACATACCCCAGACGGCGGCGGATCTCCACCTCCTGTTTGCGCGAGTCCAGCCCCAGGATGCTGATTTTCCCGCCCGCACGTGGATCGAAGTTCATCAGCGCGTTTATCATCGTGGTCTTCCCCGCCCCATTGGGTCCGATCAACGCGGTGATCCGCCCCTTGGGAACACACAGATCCAACGGCCCCAAGGTGAATCCCCGGAAATGCCGGTAGAGCTGGGAAATCTCAATTGCGTAGTCGTTCATGTAGGTCTCCTTGCTGTACGAATTCAAACCAACCTCACCCCCAACCCCCTCTCCCACAGGGCGAGGGGGTTATCGCTTCATCCGCCTTAACCACTGCACTACTTCTTCCTCGCTCATCCGTGCCAGCCGCGCGATACCCACCGCCTTCTCAACCAGACTCCGGATCTCCTCGCTGGCAGAGGAACGGCAGGCTTCCAACGCCCCCTCGGCCACATAGGTCCCTTTGCCTTGGCGGGCCGCGAGAATCCCCTCGGCCACGAGATCGTCATAGGCCCGCTTGACCGTGATCATGCTGACCCGTAATTCAGCGGCCAGTCCACGAAAGGAAGGGACCGGGTCTCCCTCGGAGAGGTCGCCACGCAGGATAGCGTGACGCATCCCCTGCTTGACCTGCTCATAGAGCGGCTCGGGACCTGCCATCGAAACGGGTATCAAAAGGCGTGGCGGCATGGGTTTCTTTCTGCCTGTATATATACAATTGATACACCTGACGATCAACATCTATTTCTTGACTCAAGGACCGATGTTGCTAAGGTACGGGGACAGTGGCAGAAGCCCATTCCGCCACCTGTAATTCCTCAAACCTCCGGAGGTTTCCCATGTTCAAGGTTGCAGTCCTGCCTGGCGATGGAACAGGCCCCGAGGTCGTCCGCGAGGCCCTCAAGGTCCTTGCGGCGGTCTCAAAACTCGAAAGCATCGAGTACACCACCAAGGAATTCAATTATGGCGGGGACCGTTTTCTACAAACCGGGGAGATCATTTCCGATGAGCAAATCGATGAGTTGCGTGGATATGACGCGATCCTGCTGGGGGCGGTCGGGCATCCGGATGTGAAGCCGGGCATCCTCGAAAAGGGGTTATTGCTCAAGTTGCGCTTCTCGCTCGATCAGTATATCAACCTGCGCCCGGTGTACCTCTATCCGGGAGTCGATTGCCCGCTCAAGGACAAAGGGCCCAAGGACATCGCTTTCGATGTGATCCGCGAGAACACCGAGGATCTGTACTGCGGTAACGGCGGGATCATGCGCAAGGGGACTCCTCAGGAGGTCTCCACTCAGGAGATGCTTGCCACCCGTTTCGGCGCGGAACGTTGCCTGCGGTATGCCTTCGATTACTGCCGTGCCAAGAAAGCGGCCGGCGAGGGCAAGGGGCAACTGACCCTGGTCCACAAGACCAATGTGCTGACCTTCTGCGCGGACACCTGGTTCCGTGCCTTCAATGAGATCGGCGAGGCAGATTACCCAGACATCAAGCGCGATTACAACCATGTGGATGCCTGCTGCATGTGGTTTGTGAAGAACCCGGAGTTCTATGACACGATTGTGGTGCCCAACATGTTCGGCGACATCATCACCGACCTGGGGGCGATCATCCAGGGCGGCATGGGCATCGCGGCCGGCGGGAACATCAACCCCGGCAAGGGTGGCGTGAGTATGTACGAACCCATCGGGGGTTCCGCGCCCAAGTACACCAACATGAACATCATCAACCCGCTCGCGGCGGTCGGCGCGGCGGGCATGTTGCTGCAGAACTCGGGCTACAAGAAGGCTGGCGACCGTGTCATCGAGGCCAT
>CAYRBI010000188.1:0-4554 GCA_964422415.1 uncultured bacterium
TGGCTGGGGAGAGAGGACTCGAACCTCTAAACTCCTGCTCCAAAGGCAGGTGACTTTACCATTCGTCTACTCCCCATCATGACCCTGCGAAGGGATCCCTCAGCTGGAATGTTCGCTTGCTAGTATTCCATTCAAACGGGCAATTGGCAAGAATCTTGGTTGGCTTTCCACCCCACGGGGTCTGCCGGCTCTCTCGTGAATCTCCTTGTGGATTGCCGCTCATCCAGGTCTTTGGTAGCTTGGAGGCCTCGGTGGTTGGGAGAATCCATTCTCTGGAGGCTTCATGATGTCTCGTTTCACACAATTGTTGGCTCGGTTCTCTTGTGGAGGAGTGGTACGGTTAGCCGTTCTGGTTCTTGCGCTTGGCATGGTGTTCATGATTCCCGCCAGAGCCCAAACAGTTCCGGCCACCACACCCATCAAGGTGCTTCAGGTCGGACTCGAACCCCATGGCGAGGGGGGTGTCTGGAATAACCTCCTGGCCGCTATCAAGGAGAAAGAACCTTCCGTGGCGATCACGGCGGTGGCAAAAGACAACCTTGAGGCACTCAAGTATGACAACCTCAAAAACTATGATGTCCTCCACCTGGTACAGGTACAGGTTCCCGATGGCACTCCCCCTGATTTTGTGCAGGAGGGGATCCTCCAATTCGTTAAGGAGGGACATGGGCTGGTAGTGAACCACTTCGCGGTAGCCAATTTTCAAAACTGGCGGGATTCGATCGACCTGTTTGGAGCGATGTGGGTCAACGGCAAATCGACCCATGATCCCTACCACACCTTCCGGATGGATATCGTGGATGAGGGTCACCCGATCATTGAGGGAGTGCGTCCCTTCATCACCAATGATGAGCTTTATTTCAATCTGCTGATGCGTCCCGACATGCACATCATCATGACGGCTGATCAGGAACGTTTCGGCCACACCGTGGCGGAACCATTGCTCTGCACGCATTACTTCCACAATGCGCGTTGCGTGTATTTCGCGCTGGGACATGATCCCAAGTCGATGGAGCCCCCCGAGATCCGGAGGATTCTGGTTCAGTCGATCGAGTGGGCGGCTTGCCGGAGGTAGCGGACTCTCACGCCGCCTCCCGTTCTTGCGCGAACATTTTGCGGTCGAGGGTCCGGTACTGGATCGCCTCGCACAGGTGTTCCTCACGGATAGTTTCCGAGCAGGCCAGGTCCGCGATAGTACGCGAGACCTTGAGCACCCGGTCATAGGCGCGCGCGGATAGACCGAGTTGGTCTATGGCTGCGCGTAGGAGCCGGCGTCCGGAATCGGTCATCCGCATGAAGGTGTCCATATCACCGGGCAGCATGTGCGCATTACAGTAGACTGTGGTCCCAGCGTAGCGTTCCCTTTGGATCTGGCGGCACCCGGTCACCCGGGAGCGGATCTCTTCCGAGGACTCTCCGGTGCGTTCCGCCGCCATCTCCTCATATGGGACCGAGGGCACCTCGACATGCAGATCGATCCGGTCAAGCAGTGGGCCGGAGAGCTTGCCCATATACTTTTGTACATCCCGGATCGAGCAGACACATTTGCGCATAGTGTCTCCGAAATAACCACACGGACAGGGATTACATGCCGCCGCGAGCATGAACCGCGCGGGAAACACCAACGAAGAATGAACCCGTGAGATGGTGACCTGACCTGATTCAAGTGGCTCGCGTAGTACCTCGAGCACATTGCGGTTGAACTCTGGCATCTCATCCAGGAAAAGAACCCCATTATGAGCCAGGCTGACCTCGCCGGGACGCGGAATCCGGCCACCTCCCACCAGTCCGGCATCGGAGATGGTATGGTGTGGTGAACGGAAAGGACGTTCGCAGATCAGCGATTGCCCCTTGCGCAGGTTCCCTGCAATAGAGTGGACCTTGGTGGTTTCGACCGATTCTTCGAGTGAAAGATTGGGGAGGATCGTGGGTAACCGTTTGGCCAGCATGGTCTTCCCCGAGCCGGGTGGCCCGACCAATAAGATGTTGTGTCCTCCCGCCGCGGCCACCTCCAATGCGCGTTTCACATGCGCCTGGCCTTTGACATCCCGGAAGTCAACTGAGTAATGCAGCCCCTGATGAAAGAGCGCATCGATATCCAGCTCATATGGTGACAGACCTGTTCCATCGGTGAGAAACTGGACCACCTCCATGAGATGCGTGGCCGGATAAACCGGCAGTCCTCTGACCACCGCTGCCTCGCCCGCGTTCTGGGCCGGGACAATCATCCCCTTGAGGTGCTTGGCGTGACGCGCCGAGGCTGCCATCGAGAGCGCTCCACGCACCGAGCGTAAAGTCCCATCGAGCGCCATTTCTCCCACCATCAGGTACTCACTGGCGGACTCATTGGGCATCTGGCTGCTGCCCGCAAGCAATCCGATGGCCATGGGGAGGTCGAAAGAGGCTCCCTCCTTCGGTATATCGGCGGGAGCAAGGTTGATCGTGGTGTGTTTCTGTGGATACAGGAAACCGTTGTTCTTTAAGGCCGCCTTGACCCGGTCCCGGCTTTCCTTTACCGCCTGATCGGGCAGGCCCACCATCATCAGGCCGGGCATCCCCCGCGCCACATCGACCTCCACCAGCACCGCAATGGCATCGACACCCTGTACTGCCGCTGAATAGATCCGAGTGAACATGACGCGCTCTCCCGTATAAGTGAATATATGTGCACTTTAATCGCACGGGGAAAGGCTGTCTAGAGGTTATTTCCGGCTATTGGTAGAAAATGTAGGTTGGGGGAACACTCTCGTTTTCCAATTTACGTTCTCGTACCAGTTACAGACCAGGTAAAGCAAATCATTGAAGTCTTTCTGTCCATCCCCATTAAAGTCTCCAAGATCAAAACCAGGCGCGCCCTTGGTCTGGCGTTCATTCAGGAAGATGAGCAGATCCTTCGGCCCCACGAACAGATCGCCATCCAGGTCACCCGAGGGTTGCAGCGTGGGAATGGAGGTTTCAGTCGGCTCAAGGGTCCAAGTGCATGTAGCCGTGGCACTCGGCTCAGGTGTCCCGGTGGAGGTCACCGTGGCTGAGGGTGTCAAGGAGAGCGTTGCCGTAAATGCCGGAGTCTCTGATCCGGTTGGTGTGAGAGTCGGCATTGCTGTCCAGGTATCCGTAGGAGCCGGGGTGCTGGTTCGAGTCTCAGAGGGAATGGCTGTTTCCGTGGCGGTTCCGGATGGAGTCACAGTTCCAGTTGCTGTCATGGTGCAGGATGTTGTCATTGTGGGGGTGGCGGTCTCCACTGGAGTGGATGTACTGCTTTCCACCGGCGTTCCGGTAAAGGTCTCGGAGGGTGTCGCGATTCCTGTCTTTGTCGGTGTGGGTGAAACCACGGGGCTATCCGTGAGAGACGGTTCGGGTGTGTTGGTGGCGGAGAGTGTCGGAGTCAACGTGATCTCCAGGGTTCCGGTTGGTGTCATGGTTGCCACCGGGGTGTGGGTATGGGTCGTGGTCTCAGTTGGAGAAGGTGTCTCAACATCAGTTTCCGTGGCTGTGGAGGTGAGTGTTTCCGTCGGCGTGGGAGTCAGTGTCTCCGTATAAGTGCCTGTCGGGGAGAAGGTCTGTGAGGGTGTTGGTGTCCAGGTCAAGGGCATGGTCACTGTAGGTGTTGGACTGAAAGTGAACGACGGTGTTCCCGTCTGGGTCACGGTAGTTGTCCGAGTCAGTGTTCCCGTCTGGGTTGGGGTAGGAAGTGGTGTGAACGATGAGGTGACTGTCGGCGTGATAGTCAAAGCCGGTGTAATGGTGGAGGTAGGAGCGAAAGTAACGGTATGAGTTGGGCTTGGAGTGAAGGATCCCGTTGGGGTGGAAGTCACTGTCCGTGTCAGGCTGATGCTCGGAGAGGGTGTTGGGGTGACGGTCTGGCTGAGTGTCGAGCTCGCGGTGGCTGTAAATGAGGGAGTCCCTGTGACCGTGACCGAGGCTGTGGCTGTGTTGGTTCGAGTGGGTGTGATGGTCAATGTAATCGTTGGCGTGGGAGTAGCCGGAACTCGTGTCGTAGTGTGGGTGGAAGTCAGAGTAGCCGTCACTGTCACGGTGGATGACGGAGTTGCGGTAACCGAATGAGTCACAGTGGGAGTCTTCGTCAGGCTTGCTGTGGGTGTACCGGTGAACGTGTGAGTTCTGGTAGTAGTCCGTGTGGGAGTCACCCCAGTCACGGTGGGAGTTATGGTGAGACTCGGTGTCGCTGTGACCGTTAATGTCCCTGTCCTGCTTGGTGTCGGAGTGTGAACTGTAGGGGTCGCGGTTGCTGAAGCTGTTGGCGTAACAGTTGGGGTCGCAGTGGCCGAGCTCGAGGGTGAGGGTGACATTGTCTTCGTGGAAGTTTCCGTGGGTGTGGGTGGCACTGGAGACTGAGTCGGAGTCTGCGTAAAGGTGGCCGTGAGGATCTGCGTAGGAGTTGCTGTTACTGAGACCGTGGGGGTCGCAGTGGCCGAGCTCGAGGGTGAGGGTGACATTGTCTTTGTGGAAGTTTCCGTGGGTGTGGGTGGCACCGGAGTCTGAGTCGGAGTCTGCGTAAAGGTGGCCGTGAGGATCTGCGTAGGAGTTGCTGTT
>CAYRBI010000188.1:4654-11623 GCA_964422415.1 uncultured bacterium
GTCATGGTGGCAGTTCGAGTGGGCGAGGGAGTTGGAGTCGGCACAGTGGCGGTTGGCGTGGGTGTTCTAGTGAGGGAATACGTGGTTGTGGGTGTGCTTGTCAGAGTGGCGGTGGGAGAGAAAGACCGGGTGGCGGTTCCCGTGGAAGTCGCGGAATGCGTGGGTGAAGGAGTCACTGTAGAGGTACTGGTTGGAGTGAAACTGCGTGTTGCTGAAGGTGTTGCCGTGATTGTGGGGGTCCGGGTCGAGGTGGGGACCGGAGTGGGGGTCGAGAGATCAATAATTTGGAGTGTGTAATCTCCCCCGAAGACCTCGATCGAATCCAGAAAGAGGTTGTAAGTACCAGCCCCGAGAGGGTTGGTCTCATAATCATCGATGTACGAGGTCACCCCGAAGGGTCCGCTGCCATCATCATTACAGGCAATTTCGCTGGTGGAGGCACAGTCCGAGGAACGCAGATACAGTACTGTGTCGAATTGCGACCCAAGGGTACTAAAGAGGAGGTTCCGGGGTTCATTCAAAGTGAACTGGAACACGACCTCAGGGCCTTCGCTCTGGCAGCCGGAAGTTTGTGAGTTGGTATCATCAGCGGCGAATTGACTCGAACCGGTCAGAAGAGTGGAAACCGGGATGTGTTCGGCGGTATCACAGGTATCATTGCTGGGAGCCGAACCCTCGCTGAGGGAGAGCACAAAGTCTCCCCGGTCAGAAATAGATTTGCCATCCACGAAGATGTAATAAGTTCCCGCGGCCAAGCCGGATATCACGATTCGTGAGGTCCGCCGTCCGAGCGTGTCATCATTACTGGCCACCTCCGAACCGGTACAACTACCCGAACGGACATACAGAACCGTGTCAAAGGCCGAACCAAGCGTGTCGGCCACCAGGCTTCCACCTGCAGCCATCTCTACCCGGTAGACCACCTCGGGTCCAGCGCCTCCCACTACCGTGGAGGAATCATTCCCAGTGGCGAAGAGTGTGGAACCGACATGGGTTGAGGGGATTACGACCGCCTCAAGGGAGGTCGAACAAACATCATTAACGGGAGTGGTTTGAACATCATAGACATTGAGTTGGAAGGTCCCCGCCTCACCGGCGGCGCTGTCCACCTGGATGACATAGGTGGAGTCCACCACCAGGCCAGACAGGGTCAGCTCGGATTGTGTGGTTCCACTGGAGTCATCATTACAGGCCAGGATTGTTCCCGCGCAACCGCTCTCACGTACAGTGATCACCGTATCCAGATTACTTCCCAATGTATCGATCCGCACACTGGTGGTATCCGTGGCCGTAAAAGTATAAAAGACATCTGGGCCATTAGTCAGTTTGGTTCCACAGTACTGTTCCACGGAGTTGTCCGCTCCCAGTGTTGAACCAAAGGTTACCGAGTTGAGCGCGATCGACTCGGCATCCGTGCACAGGTCATTGGCATAACCACTGGGGGAGGAGATGGAGAGGCTGAATGGCCCGGATTGGCTGACATCAAATCCATCCACCAGGATGTAATAGGTACCCACCGCCAGCTGATAGAGATCAATCCTCGAGGAAACCCCATCGTAATCGTCATTACAGGCGATCTCTGTTTCCAGTATTCCTGACGAACACGCGCTCCAGATGGAAAGGACGGTATCGAAGACGGATCCTGATGTGTCAATGCTCAGGCTGGTTTGAGAGCTCAGGGTGATACTGTAAACGACGTCTTTACCACTGGGGTTCGCTGGACATGCGGAGCTACGATGATTATCGGCCGCCTCGAGGGTGGTTCCTTGCACTTGGACCGGAAGGCTAGAGAGAGGGATCTGTGTGGCGGAGTCACAACGATCATTGGGTGGTGACCCTGCCAGACAGGGAACCACCACCAAGACAGACCAAATCCCAAGGATGCGAAGAACGCACTCCGCTTTCATATTTTTTAATTTATCTGAAAAAAAAATCCGATAAACCTTTCCCGTGCAGTGGCCGTAAACTTGCCCGTCACACCAAGTCTTGGTATCTTGATCTCCTCATAAGGATCGGCATCCACGCCTAGGAGTTGAAGACCATGATGGACCCCTACAATCCCCCCCCCAAACAAGATCGAGGTTGTTTCTCGTTTTCATGTGGCTGCTGTTCGGGTGGATGTCTAACGGCGGTACTCGTAATTTCCCTCAGTGTTCTAATTTTTGCATATGGTTATTGGGTGGGCATGGTTGAGCACCCAGGGGAGTATGGGTATGTCCAGGTTCTCAACACGGGCATGAGTCCCACCATCCAGCAGGGCGATTGGGTTCTGGTGGACCGGGGTCACTTCGCTCAGGAACCGGTCCAACGCGGAGATGTGGTGCTCTTTGTTCCCCCCGGTGAGACCAGCGAGTCAGACACGAAACAGTTCTTGCGTGTTGCGGGACTCTCCGGAGAGAGTGTCACTTTCGACGCCAGTGGTGAGCTGATGATCAATGGGGCAGTTCTCTCACGCAACATCCGCTTCTCCGAAAGGGATTACCGGATCAAGGGGAAGCCACCCGAGCCTGTCTCCCTGGGAGAGAACCAGTATTATCTGCTCGGGGATGACCGTGCCGACGCGCGGGACAGCCGGAAGATCGGACCGGTCGAGATGAAGAACCTGCGTGGACGCGCGGTGTCGGTCCTCTTTCCACCGCAGCGAGTTGGAAGAATTGATGGGGTAAGATAAATCCATTCCCCCAACCTACTGACGCATATGGGAGGAAGACATGGCGCGAGGCGAGCGTGAACTATGGGCCAGCCGGATGGGGGCGATCATTGCGGTGGCGGGCTCGGCGGTAGGATTGGGCAACTTCCTCCGTTTTCCAGGTCTAGCGGCGAAGTATGGCGGCGGGGCCTTCATGATCCCTTACTTCATCTCGCTCCTCTTACTGGGGATCCCGATCTGTTGGTGTGAATGGACCTTGGGACGTTATGGCGGGAGCCGGGGCTTTAACAGTTCACCCGGAACCTACCGGCTCCTGACCCGTTCCGGCCATCTGACCTATTTTGGGGTTCCCTCACTTATTGTCCCGCTGGTCATCTACATGTATTACGTCTTCATCGAATCCTGGTGTCTGGCATATGCCTGGTATTATCTATCAAATGGGATGCCCTCAAGCCCAACAGCCGACACAACTCCCTTTGTGGATTTCTTCGCGAAATTCGTGGGGATGGGAGAGAATGGACTACTGGTGGAGGGAACCAGCCACATCAGCCCAGTGGTAATCTTCTTGGTCATCACCTTCACACTGAACTTCTATCTGATCTATCAAGGACTCTCCAAGGGGATCGAAGCCTTCTGTAAATGGGCGATGCCCGCGCTGATTGTAGCAGCAATCCTGGTGCTGGTACGTGTCCTCACCCTTGGAACCCCAAATCCGGATCTGCCAGACAGGAATGTCAGCAACGGGCTCGGATTCATGTGGAACTTGAAACTACCAGCCGGGGGATCGATCTGGTCCCTGATCAACCCGTTCACCAATCCCGAAATCTGGCTTCAGGCAGCAGGGCAGATCTTTTTCACTCTATCGGTGGGGCTGGGGATCATCATCACCTATGCCAGTTATGTACGGGATACAGAGGATGTAGTTTTATCCGGCCTGACCGCCAACGCCACCAATGAGTTCTGTGAGGTTTGCTTGGCTGGGCTGATTACCGTACCAGCGGCCTTCATCTTCTTGGGGGGCGAAACGATCACCAATGCGGCTGGTTCTTCGCTCAAGATGGGATTTCTCACACTCCCTGCTGTGTTTGAGCGAATGCCCATCGGTCATTTCATCGGTTTCCTCTGGTTTTTCCTTCTCTTTCTAGCCGCCGTTACCTCCTCAATCTCTATGTTGCAACCAATCATCGCCTTTCTGGAGGAGGGCTTTGATTTAGGACGGCGTGCCTCTGCAACCTTTCTCGGACTGATCTGCGCCATTGGCAGCATCTTTGTTGTCTATTTCAGCAAGGATCTCGAGGCCTTGGACACAATGGATTTCTGGGTGGGACAAGTCATGATCTTCCTTTTAGGGACTGGTACGGTCATCTCTTTTGGGTGGGTGCTGGGAATCGAAAAGGGGTTCAAGGAAGCCCACCGGGGCGCACACATACGAATTCCGCGGATCTACAAGTTTATCATTAAGTACGTCTCCCCCCTCTACCTCATAACAATCTTCTGCTTATTCATCAAAACCAATGTCATCAAAGAGCATCAGTTGGAGGGATCATATGTTTTCAAACTCCTTCACAGCCCGGTTACTCAGCTGACAATGGGACTAATCCTCATCCTATTCATCTTCTTTTTTATCCTAGTACATCTGGCTCGAAAACGTTGGGATGAAACTTCACCTCATGTGGAAGGAGAAGCCTGATGGAACCGAGTGGTTGGTTTTTTCTTCTGGTCTCCTGTTTATCGGTTACGGGGCTGGTAATCTGGTGTTTTTACCGTGTCCTCAGCCTCCCCAGCGAAGAAGAGGTGGAGGAAGAGTTTCACGCCCCCTTGGAAATTGACACCCACGAAAAGGAATAGTGGCCATCATGCGCTTCTTCGATTTCAAAACGGGACCAGAGAAAGATAACAAGGACCTCGACCTCTTCGAGTACCCGGCCTCACAACAGTGGAGAGTACCGCCCCCACGGCGTTCGCTCCTTTCACGTATGGCGTTGGCCGCTATCCCAGTGGTGGCAGGGACCGTTCTTCTGATCCTTTTCGCCGACATTCCGGTGGCACAAATTGCTGGCGGAATCGGACAGATGCTGTCTCCTCTCATCCGCCTACTTCTGTTCATCGCCAGCGGAACCTTCATATTCCCCAGCCTGATCATCACCTACATACTTCACCAGTTCATCTTCGTGAACCGGATGATTGCACGGCACATGCTGTTTGTTCTCTTGGCTGTGGCGGCCTCTTTCATGACCTCTTATGTGCTCAACCTGTTGCTCAGTGGGATCGTTCCCAAGGGGACCTTCTCCGGAACGCTTCAGGGGTACAATGCCTTTCCGGAGCAACTGGAGGATGGCCTCTTCCCCGCCCTGCCCACGGTACTGATGACCGCCTTGACCACCGCCTTCTACCTTCTTTATCCACGTTTCCGTTTGGTCTGTTTATCGGCCGCTGTGGCCGTCGCTGCAGCCTGTGTGGTGGGGGGGGTCTACCACCTCAGCGGTGTATTCTTGGGTGTTTACCTTGCGTTCTTAGTCACGCTGCTGTCGAAACAAGGCTTCGAAACTTGGATGGGACGGTTATAAGGAGGGCTCACTCGATGGATTGGGCTACTGGTTTGGCCTCTTATACAGCGCTGGCTCTGGTGGTGGGAGTGTGTGGACTCGCTTCCACACAATCTTCCCTGGATACAACATCCCTGAATGCGGTCATGACCGGCATCGACCAGCTCATTCAACAGGACTTCAAACCAGTCGAGGGCCTACGGGTGGGGCTGATCACCAACCACACCGGGCTGACCCGTGATGGGATTTCCACCATCGATGTACTCTACCAGACCAAACACTGCAGGTTGACCCGCCTTTTCAGCCCCGAGCATGGTCTCCGTGGCACCGCTGACGATAAGGTCAATTCAAGTACCGATGAAACCACGGGCCTGCCCATTATCAGCCTGTACGGGGAGGCACAAAAGCCAGCGCCAGAGATGCTCCAAGGCTTGGATGCGCTGGTTTTTGACATCCAAGATATCGGCACCCGTTTCTACACCTATATCGGGACCATGGCTTTGGCCATGCAAGCGGCCAAGGAAACAGGGCTCCGCTTCTTGGTCTTGGACCGTCCCAATACCATCGGAGGCCTCAAGGTAGAGGGCGCGGTGCCTCCCCAGGATCAATGTGGGGGCCTGACCAGCATCTACTCCATCCCCACCCGCCATGGCATGACCGTGGGTGAACTGGCGCGATTGTTTAATGAGCACTTTAGCATCGAGTGTCAGCTGGAAGTTGTAAGGATGTCTGGCTGGCAACGCGCGATGTATTTCGATCAAACCGGCCTGCCTTGGGTGAATCCATCGCCCAACATGAAGACCCTGACGGGCGCGATTCTCTATCCCGGCCTGGGCATCTGCGAGGCCACCTGCCTCTCAGTGGGGCGTGGGACCGATCACCCCTTCGAGATGTATGGCGCACCCTGGCTAGAGGACTCCAGCGCCATCTGCAAGGCCCTTAACTCACGGAATCTGCCCGGTATCCGCTTTGTCCCGGTCCATTTCACCCCCACCACTCCCCACCATCCCTACCAAGGTGAAGTCTGCCAAGGAATCAATGCCCTCCTGTATGACCGGGATCAGGCCAATGTAACCCTGGCTGGTCTGCACCTCATCCAGGCTATCGCTACCGCACACCCCACCCAGCTTACCCACCGTCGTGGTTTCGAGACTCTCTGCGGCGATCCCACGCTGTGGGACAGGCTCACTGTGGAAAAACGCTCTCCGGAGGAGGTCCTGGCTTCCTGGAAACCCGGACTCGAGAAATTCAAGAAAATCAGGGAGAAGTATCTGCTTTACTGAGGGAGAGGTAACGACCGTTCGGAGTTCAACCTTCAGGTTGCCTTTGTTCGGAGTTCAACCTTCAGGTTGCCGGCACGCTGAAGCGTGAACTCCGAACGGTCTCTTGGTTTCTTCTTAGTTCGACCAGGAGTTGATGTCGTCCTCAGCCAGGCTGCTCCCGTCACCCTTGCGGTCGGAGATATCCGTAATGCCATCACTATCATTATCACGGCTATCCGAGTTGCAGAGGTTGCCTGGTTGATAGAGCCCCCGGTTCTTAGTGGTAATATTCCGGGCAAGAGCTCCATCCGCCGTAGCTGTGGTGCCATCCGGTCCCACCGACCAGAATTGCCCGGAACTCAAGCCAAACGGAACATTCGCCTGATTCCCGGCATCGTTGACCGCTTTTTCAAGGTCCATGGCGATCAGGCCCTGGATCGATGAATCCAGAGTACTGGTGTTGTCGTTGAAACGCTTTTTCAGATCATCGGGAGAGACATAGATAATGGGA
>CAYRBI010000189.1:0-11450 GCA_964422415.1 uncultured bacterium
TCGATACAGTGATGGGACCATCCTCTCCATCTTCATCAGCGAAGAGCAGGAGGGCGGAAGCAAGCGAGAACCGGCCATCCCGTTCTGATGATGAATATTGGAGGATCTGAGAGCCATCCAGGAAGATGTTGTATGCCCCGGTGGTGTTGTTGACCGAGATCACCAACCGGTACCAGGTGTTCGTAGATATACTCTTGGTGGAGTAACCCGATAAACCAATTCCAATGGTGCCCGTGCTTATGTGAATACAACAATCGGTATCATCCGTATTGGATGAGTTTGTTTGAAAGAGTGAGCACCAAGTGTTGAGAGAGGCGACTTTGAAATCGATCAAGAGCGACCATTGATTGACTCTGGAACCACCACCGTTGGGCTCAATCCCATGGGGGCAGGAGTAGTAACTTCCCGTCCCGATATACACCGCGCCATCCTCATCGGAAAACCCTGCTACTGAATGGTGACTCCCATGGAGCACAAGATCTGTCCCAGTGGTGGCCTGGATCAGGTTGTCCGGATTGTCAAAATCCCATTGCCCAACCGGTGTGGGCTGGGCAGCGAGCATGACCGGAATAGAAAGAAGCAGTATTGAAATCAGAATAAGGTTACAAAAGCGCACTATAAAAATCCTTTAATAGTATTGCACTCTATGGAAAAGAGATGGCACCGTGGATCCGCCTTCGCGGGAATGACATAGAGAGAGAGAAACCCAACCTTGTCCCTCTCTCCCTCCAACCACGGCATGTACATTTGTAGTCACGCCTTAGATGTCTGACCGTTGGTATCCTCGAGCTCATCCCACGCCATACCAAGCTTGCGCGCGGCATAGCCGGCTTCCTTGAGCCAATCGCCATACACCATCATCCAGTGAGAGTCACGGATCTCCTTGAGAAGTTTGCGCCAATCGCCTTGGATGTGAACCTCTTGTTGGGAGCGGCAGATCTCCAGGAAGGGGTTGCTCTCAACAGTACCTTTGAATCCCAACCAACGTCCCGTGGCATATTCCGGATCGATGAAGGTGACCTCCTGACCCTTGGGCATCTCCACCTTGGGAGCCGCGCCATACTCAGATTCATAGTGAGTCACGATCCGTGCTGGCTCGAAGTGTTCGCCATCCAGACGGCGTGGGGAGGTACAGTGGGCACAGGTAACCATCCCCTTTTGCGGGAAGGTGGAATTGTGCATGAACACAGGCCGGTTCGAGATGTACCGCAACAACATGCCCGCCGGAATGACCACGAAATCGGATTCGCAGAAAGCCACATACCCCTCATCCATCAGCAGCTCGAGGGTCAGACAGGCGGTGGTTTCGGCCATGGGCATGATGGTACCCATGCAGGATTGGATGGTGAACGAGCTACACTCATTCTCCACCATCAGGTCCTTGAACAGTTTATAAAGCATGAAGGAGTTGCGGACAAAGGGGGTTTCGGTGTCCAGGGTGGTAAATGGAAGGGCCAAGTATTTCTTAGTCCACTCATCGCACTGGGCCATGAAGGCGTTGTCCTGCAACAAGCCCTGGATACGGCTCTCGATACTGGCATACGGCACATCGATGATCTCCATGCCCAACCGCTTGCGCGCCAGGTCAGGAGCCTCGGGGGCATACTTTCCAATGGGTCCCCCCAAGGCGGCGATCCGCGCGCCACGCAGGTTCCGTGCACCATACAGCGCCCTCAGCCGCCACTGGAGCTCGGCCATGTCATCGATCACCACATCCTCAAGACAGGGATCATAGGAGGGTTGATCGCCGGGCGTGGGTGGTCCCACCTTGAGATATTGGGTACTCAGGGCTTCATACCAGTAATAGACAGGACCCGAAGTATGGCGGACGAACAGAACGGTGGGGGCCTTCTTGGAGAAACAGGCGCGAAGGAGATTTCCACCACCGGTGGCTGGATAGACAATGACCGCATCGTACTCCACCTGGTGCGCACGCTCCAGCTCTTCGGGAGTGCGTACCTTTTGGACCGGCAATATCTCGAGGCTCATGCCAGGTGCTTTCGAGAGAGCATCGAGCTCTGCCGCGATCCGCGCCGCTTCCTCCGTGGCCGCTTGCTCAGTCTGGACACCTCCCCAGGATTTCCAGGAGGTCTGGAACTTCTTCTCAGGGGTGGCATACATCAGGATGGGCTGGACACGCAGGGGTTTCCCGAAATTGACAAAGGCCTTCCCAGGGTCCCAATCCTCGGCGGCCACACCCGCAAGGGCCGCTGGGAGAACTCCCTTCAGAAGGGGCAATCCCGTAGCTGCGACAGCCCCGGCTGTAAGTGTTAAAAAGGTCCGTCGATCCACACAACCACAGCACATGAGAATCTCCTTTTGCGGCAGTTTTTCACTCGTCTGTTTGTTTCCAAAACGAAGCGCCTTTAGGTACAGTAAGCATCCTACATCCCTGCTGGGCTTGAGGCACCCTCCTCAGCGGCTGCCCAATCGATCCCGTAAACATTGATTTCCTTACTGCCGAAGACCGCTGAGAGTTTGAGTTTCACCCGGTCGCTGAGGATATTCTCGCCGGGAACCTGGTAGAAGAAATCAGTGAATTGCTGGTCGGGTGGACCCAGAATCTGTTCCATGTCAGCGCCTGCGCGAATCCATTTGCCATCCACATCGATGGAGCAACTGGTGATGTATTGGATGAGTCCACCGGATTGGATTCTCTGCCGGAGGATATGTGTCCGGCCAGGAATCGCAGGGAGCTCGAAGATGATAACCGACTTGGATTTCTCGATGGCGATCCCCTCATCCTCCACCATTGGGGGCGCGCCCAGTTGTTCAGCCGGAACCTTCGTTTGTAGGTCTTTCACCCACACGGGCACTTCCGTGTCCGTCCGTCTGGCAATCCAATAGAGGGTGGGATGATACATCAACGCGCTCAGGGTACCTCGCACCGCGGTATCAGGAAGTCGGAGATGGGCCTGCTGTTCGGCGGTGATGTTACCAATGTCCACTGAAGCGATGGGCTGGCATCCCTGCCAGAGATCCGAGGTCCCACTCTGATTCCGGTCGAGCCACAAGATGGGCCGGGCCTCATATCGTTCAGAGAACTCTGGTTTCCAATAAGTCAGATAACCTGTGAAAGGTTCTGGATCATAACTCACCAGAGGTCTTCCTTGAGAGAGCCAGTGCTCGATGTCCTCCACGGTCACTCGCGGCAATGAGGTCAGATCCTTCATGAGTGGCCTCCAGGGGGTCACAGCCAACCTGTCGCCGCCACGAAAGAGGGGCTCTCTTGCGGAGTAAAGGGGGGCGGAGTAGGGACTATACAACCAGTCCATCGGTTGACAGACAATTGTATCCTGAGGGGTGTTGTCACGAACCCACTTCGAAAGAACATACGGGGCGCTCTGTTCCCGGTACCATGGCATTAACTTGCGCACCTTGGCGGTGGATTGGTAATCCTCGACATCATCGATGGCAAGGAACAGACCCAGCAGGAGAATGGTGACACGGGCGGCGGTTAGGAGATGGGATCTCCCCATCAGGAAAGCAACGATCAAGGCCACCACGATCCGGCCCGATGCCACGACATCCAGCACATCAAAAAGGAAGAGCAGAACAGCTATCGTAAGAGCCACGATCTTGCCTGTACTGAAATATTCCCTGGAAACAACAGCACAGAGCCCCAAACCAACAGCACATGCGGGTACGATAAAAACACAGTAGATGCCCGTATCCAGGGAGTAGGTGATCGACATCTCATACAGGATGTAGGGCAGACACAGCAGCCACCACGGCAAGGAAATCCGCCAGGGTTGCAGACCCAGCGCGAGGATGGAGCAGACCAGCAACTTGGAGCCGATCACCTGGTAATCAGCCAGATCTTTCCAGGCCCGGCTGATCTGGAAAAGAACCTGGTGGATCACCCCTCCCTGAGAAAACCTATCCCAGTCGAAGGTTGGCGAGGCGCCACGCAAGAAGATCGGCAGATAGCTCAGTCCGGGAGCCCCGGGTGTGCTATACCACAAATAAACAACCCAGGATATTGCGAGCAGTCCCACCGCTCCCGCCGCAATCAGGAAAACGACGAGAGATTTCACACAGACTCCGCGTGGGGTTCGTGTATTAGGACAAGAACCACTTGTCTCTCCCCCATCACCCACAACAGAGACGGCCCGGTCATGTGTGGCTGTCCACAACAACAACAGAGTGGTAGGAAGAGCAAAAATGGTCCCCGAGTGAGTGGCCATCGTGGTCCCGAAAAGCAAACCCGCCAACAAGGGCCGGTTCCCCCCACTACAGACATACCAGGTCCATGACAAGAAGAGGAACTGTACGGCATAGACCTCCTGGATTCCCGCGAGGCGCACACAGATCGGGGTGCAGGCCAAGACCACACCAGCCACCCACCCCGCCACCCGCGATCGATACGAGCGTTCCACAGTCCAGGAGAAAAACAGAATCGACATCAACGAGGATACCAGCGAAACCGCCGAATACCCCCAATCCAATCTTACCAAGGATCTCAGGAATAGGCCGATCAGAGAATAAACAAGATAAGGGGCATGGGGGAAAAGATCGTGTTCCGCACAGTAGGTGTAAATCGCAGGATCGGAACCCACCACCGCAAGTGGTGAAAAATGGGGGACTCGTAAAAAACAAGCCGTCACCACAATGGCCAGGTAGACAGCACGATTCAAGTGCGGACTACGAAAAGCGTAGTCATCCAGGGGATTTACATCCATTCAACCACACATCCTCGGCTCAACGCATGGGAGCCACTCGTTAAGACATGATTTCATAGGTCCAAGAGGATTGGCAAGAAGGAACCACCCCACTGGTGGACACTCTCAACACGATTCTGTTAGCCTTGCCTCACCCTTGAGAACGCGAGGATCACTCCATGAACCGCCTCCGTTTTCCGCGTTTCCTTACTGGGCTGGCCATCCCCTTGCTAGTCTGTATCGACTGCGTGGCTGAGCCTCCCTCCATGATACTCATCGATGGCGATATGACCGACTGGGAAATGGTCGCCGCGCACTCCGATCCCAGCGGAGATAACTCCAAGCCCGGCACCGATGTCCTTGAGTTCAAGGTTACCCACGACACTTCGGCTTTATACTATTACACGCGTCACGCGGGCCCCATCGTATCCGAGGACGCCGGGACTGGCGGACAGGGCAGGTATTATTACCTTGTGTTCGTAGACCTCGATAACAACCCCTCGACCGGATTCAATCCCTCCACCACCGATCCCGAATGTTACTCCCCTGCCTCACTGGGATGTGACCTGGAGTTTGAATTTGAGCGGGATTGGAATGACACCTCGGCGGCCTATGTGGTGCAGTATTTCTATGGGTATGGAGGTCCGGGAACCCTCGCGGAAAACCAGCTTGACCTGAAACCTGGTGGGATACTGCAATTTGGACCGGCGAGTTACGACAATAAGGCGCAGTTTAAGTTCCTCGGTGAGACCATTCCTGAAGACATCGTGTTCACTGATGATATCCGCAGATCTGGTTATGTTCCTGGAGAGGATGTATTCATGACTCAAGCCTTCTCCGCTGACATGACCCAATCCGAGATCCGGGTCGATTTCCGTGCCGCGCTCAAAGATCAACAAGGCAACCCCCATTTGACGATAGGCCAAACCATCTCACTCGGCTTTGCTTGCGAGAGTTCTCCCTGGGCCGACTGTGGAGATGGCATCGAACCGGTAATGAACTACACACTGGAGGGCTCATCCACAGTGGGCTCTTGGATGCTTGTCCGGTAGTAGACCTAGAAGGAGGAGTGAAAAGATCATGAAGGATATTCTGTCACGGCGGATCGGACGCAGATGCCTGCTGAAGGGATCCTTGGCCCTGGGGGCGGTACCTTTACTGGGAAGGTCCCTTTCAGCCTATTCAGAGGGAGGGAGCACACGGGTGAGAAGATTCCACGCCTCCATTTCGATCGATGCCTTCATCGCTGACCCGGAGCTGTTGGGAATCATCCAGGCCGCCGGAGTGGATGAGGTTTGGCTGTCCTGCTTTTTCCAGGGGAGCTGGTACCGTTCGCTCGATGAGGTCAATGAATGGAAAAAGCGGATCGAGGAACATGGGATGGCCGCACGCCAGATCACAATCCCCTTTGGCCATCCCACCTATTCTACGCAAGCCCCCGACTACATGCCCTCTACGGATCTCACTAAGTGGAAGCCCGGCAAACGTCCCAATGGACAGATTTACTATGGGGTTTCCCTCCATCCACCGATTACGGAGGCCAATGTGGAGGCCATCAAGAAGATCAAGACCACGAATCCAGGAACCATTTTTGTGGATGATGATTTCCGTCTCGCGCCAGCCCCCAGTGAAATTGGCGGCTGCTTCTGTGATGAACACAAGGCCAAGTTCCTACAGTCGCATGGCTACGGGGAGACACAATGGGCGGAGCTCCTCAACGCGGCGGAGAATCATGTGCATTGCCCGGTCCTGATGGAGTGGGTGAAGGCCACCTGCGATGAACTCACCACCTGTTTCAAGGCACAACAGCAGGCTGCACTGCCGGACACGCAACTGGGCATCATGGTCATGTTCATGGGTTCCGAGCGGGCGGGAATCCGTCTGCCCGATTACACCGGTGTGCCCTTCCGTGTGGGCGAACTCATGTTCGATGATGGCTCCTTCAATCGACTCAAGGGGAAGACCAACGAGCTTTTCAGCGCCCTGTTCCACCGCCGTTTCACCCCGCCAGAGTTGGCTTTCAGCGAGAACACCGCCTGGCCATCGAATACCCTCTCCGCCGTCAATATGGCCGCCAAACTGAGCATCTCCACCCTGGGCGATATCCGCAACACGATGTTCATGAGTGGACTGGCTCCCTTCCCCAGAACGCACTGGGAGGTTCTTGGGCCAATCATGAAGCGCAACGCCGAAATCCATCAGAAACTACACGGGCATGTCGCGCGCGGACCCTTCAAGCACTTCTGGGGCGAGCGCAGCCGGTATGTGGGCGATGATCAGGCCTTCAGCCTCTTCCTCGCACTGGGGATTCCCTTCGAGGTCATGGACGAGCTGGCCACTGATGGTTGGACCTTCCTCTCTGAATTCGATGCCGATGCAGTCAAGGCGGGCGAGATCCGCTCTCCGGGAACCCGGCTGGTCCAGCGTGCCCCTCAAGCAGCGGTGAACAGCGAGGCGATTACCCTCGATGAGGACCTGGCCGCGTTGTTTGCCTGGCGCAAAGAGATCCTGCCTCAATTGAAGGGAGTGCCTTACATCGAGGAGGAGAAGACCGTGGTGTGCGGCTGGTATCCCACGGCCCGGTCGGTGCTGTTATGGAATCTCGACGCTAACCCGCAATCTGTCACACTCCGGTGTGGAGAAGCACGCCGTCCGGTCACGCTCTCCCCGCTGGGTATCGAATTGCTTGAGAATGTGGGGTAAACGCACTTGACCGTTCCGGCTGGTTTCTCATTGGGGGTTTGGGACTACACCGCCTTCGCAGCTTACTTCGTCATCTTGTCGGTGGTCGGTTATTTCTCCGGCAGACGCGAGCGTGAGAGTTCCGAGTCGTATTTCCTCGCGGGTCACTCACTCCCCTGGTATGTCGTGGGAGGATCGTTCATCGCCTCGAATATCAGCAGCGAGCATTTTATCGGGATGATTGGCGCGGCCTATGTTTATGGGATCTGTGTCGCGGTATCCGAGTGGGCAAATGTCTTCACTTTCTCGCTGCTGATCTGGTTCTTCATCCCCTTTCTCATGGCCTCACGGGTGTTCACCATGCCGGAGTTTCTGGAACGGCGGTTTTGTCCCACGCTGCGCCAATTCTTCGCGCTGGTAACCGTCATCAGCAATATTGTGGCCTTCTTGGCGGCGGTGTTGTATGGCGGGGCTTTGGCATTGCAGGAACTCTTCGGATGGCCATTGTGGTTTTCCGTGATTTCCCTCGGAATTGTCGCGGGGGCCTGGGCCATTTATGGGGGGCTTTCCTCGGTGGCCTGGATCGATTTCTTCACCATCCTGGTGATGATCGCCGGGGGTGCGGTGGTGACCATCCTCGCCTTGCAGGCGGTTTCGGGCGACTCCGGATCCATCCTGCAGGGATTCAGAAACACCCTCGAAGCCAACCGTGCCATCGCTGGGGTCTGGAAGGAGGCGGTCGACTCCAAGAGTCAGATCCTGGCGGGTGTGGACAACTACAACCGCTTGTCCGTTGTCCAGCCCGTTACTCACCGCTTGTGGCCTTGGCCCGCCATTATCTTTGCCACCTTCTCTCTGAGCCTATGGTACAACGTACTCAACCAGTTCATGATCCAGCGCGTCCTCGGGGCCAAGAACACCTACCATGCCCGCATGGGAATTGTCATGGCGGGTTTTCTCAAGTTGATCCTGCCCGCCATCATTGTCCTGCCCGGGTTAGTGTTGTTCGCGCTCCATCCCGAGGTGATGCTGCTGGATTGGGATCAGGTGCAACCGTCGGCGGACCGGGGGTATGTACAGCTGCTTGAGACCATTGTACCGATTGGACTACGGGGCCTCTTTCTGGCGGCGTTATTCGGAGCTATCCAGTCGACTGTCAACGCGGTGTTGAATTCCACGGCCACGGTCATCACCTTGGATTTCTACAAGGAGATCCTGTGTCCCAAAGCCCCGGATGAGAGCCTGGTCCGTGTGGGGGTGTGGAGTTCAGCGATCGTGTTAGTCATCGCCATGGTTCTGGCGGGTTTCATCCAGAAGCTTAGCGGCGGGCTCTTCATGTATATTCAAACCCTGTACGCTTTTTTCGCGCCTCCCTTCGCAGCCATTTTTCTGCTGGGGATTGGATGGCGGAGGATCAACGCCACCGGCGCTACCTGGGCGGTGTTCCTGGGCTTCGGATTTGGGATTGCCCTCAAGGTTTTTCTTTATTACACACATGACCAACCCGGATGGCTGGCCCCCTTCTTCAACCAGTCCATTCTAAATTGGTTCTTCTGCATGGTGTTGTGCACCGTCATCAGTCTCGCGACACCTCCTCCGCCCGCAGAGAAGGTCACCGATGAGCTCACCTTCAATTGGCAACGGCTGAACATTTTTGAGGGACTGGGAGACCACTGGTACAGCAGTGTGGTGACCTGGTGGCTGGTTTTCGTGACCGGCATCCTCGGGCTGGGGGTGTATTTCTCGGGACTGCTGTGGGGATAAAGGCTAACTCAGCAGGAATAGGTATCGGTTGACCCAACCGATTCGTTGAGCTCCTACCCCAGCTCTCTTTCGTAACTGACACGCTAAAGCGTGAACAACATACAATAGATCCTATTCACTCCTCCCCTGGCAAAGGGGAGGAGTCCTCGTCGTCAGATTCCATACCCCAGCGAGCGGAAGAAGCCATCCATATCCACGCCCGGATCAGGTAGTGCGCGGTCCGGGTGGAAGTGGAGTGGGTCACGGATGAAGGCCCTTTGGCAGCGCGGGCAGAGATCGAGGGTGATGAGTTTATAGACCGAGTCCTCCACCTCGCGCGGGTCCTGGTGGCAGAGCTGATCGATCAGATCACGGATCTCCTGGTCATGGTCACGCACCAGATCGGCCAGACCAATCTCGAGCTCATCATAGGCCGCCCGCACATCGATCTTCACCGTGTAGCGGAGATCATGTTTCCTGAGCATCACACCACAACCATCGCAGGTGATTGTAATCATCCCGCCCTCCCCAGAGAGGAGTATTATTTGTTCAACAACCAATTCTCAATCGAGGAGGTCTTCCCGGTAATCCCAGACCTCACCGCTTCCTCCAGTTCAGAACAGGTGATCGGCTGAAACTCAATGCCAATTCCAGATTTAAACTGGGTCACATCATGGGTTTCATTGCCATCGATTCCATCGAAGAGGTTGAAGACTGGACACTGTGCTCCGAGCATCAACCGCAGCGAGCCGTTACAAGACACACCGGCCTCGGAGGAACAGATAGCAACATGGAAGGGCACGCTCGACATGATGAACAGTGCTCCCGGATCTTTCTCATCTGGATCGATACACAAGGTCCCAACGGATCTCTCTTGGAAACAGGACAACCACTGATCAGCGATGAGTCCAGGTAAGATCTCACAAAGGTTGGCTGACTTGGTCTGAGTCAGATTCAAGGAAAGCGTACACCCGGCAATAACATCTCCACCGGGAGCTGGCTCGCAATCCTTCCCCTCATACGCTCCATATTCAATCATCAAGGCACCCGTCCCATCATCCACTGGGAATTGGCCCGTGCAGCTGAAGATTAAATGTCCCGCATACTCGCATACACACTCACCGGCCGGTGTGGGAGTCAGTGTTGGATCGGGCGGAGTTCTCTCTGTATTGGTGGGAGTGCTGGTGGGAACCGGGGTGTTGGTGGGGGTATCCGTGGGGAAGACCTCGGGGCAGACAGCGGCATTGACCTCGATGCCCACGCCAGATTGGAACTCCCTCCAGTCATGCACCTCGTTTCCACCGATCCCATCCAAAAGGTTGTAAACCGGACAAGTGCCCAGGACCACTCCCATGGATTCATTACAGGAGACTCCCATTTCATCGGAGCAAAGGCAGAGATAGAAGGGTTCGCTGGCTTCGATAAAGACACCCCCCTCGTATTTGGTATCCGGTTTCACACATAACCGGCTTTGCTCAGAACTGCCCAGACACTCGGTCAACTGCGCGACAAGGATTCCGGGAATGACTTGGCAGAGCTCAGCGGATTTGGTGGTATTGGACGCCATAGAGAGGGTACACCGTGCGAGGGCATCCTCACACACAACCGGTTCGCATCCAGTGCCGGGAGACTCTCCCGCGATGATGCTCAGACCGAGAGACCCCTCTCCAAGGGAGAACTGCCCCGCACAATCAAAGATGATATGGACCGCATAGTGGCAGTCACACTCCGGTGAGGATGAGGGGGTTTCCGTGGCGGTTGGATCAGGAGCGGATTTGGTTTGGAAAGCGAGAGCTGGAATAGAGAGCAGTCCAAATCCCAGAATGAATATCCTCATCCACATTTTTGGTTTGGGATACATGGGTCTGTTCCTTTCGAATCAACTCAGGTCAACGAAAAAGCAATTACTCCTAGGAAAACTAAGAGCACACAGATCATCCCTACTATTATCGCAAGAATTACACCGGAACTCGAATGATTCGACACGAATCGCGGTATTTCCAAGAAAATCAGTCAGTTGAGATGGATACAGACATCTCATATCCAGATCACTTGATAGTCTTCATCCGGTGAAAGGTTATTCAAGATGGAGGAACAAGTTGCTTGAAAAGGTGTACCTATTTCACCCCCCCACATTCTTGGGAAAAGGAGTCTGGTTGAATACGCGTGTAGGCTGTTTTCCAAAGAACTGAAGATCTGCATAATCCAGAAGCGCGGCCCAATCCTCGGCATTATGATCATGTTTGCCCTCACGGAAGTGAATGCCATTCTTGCCAGGCACTCCCAGGAATTCAAAGACAGGCATGACCGCCAAATAGGTGGCCTGGGTTCCGGATGGGTTGGCCCACAGATCCCCGAGGGCAT
>CAYRBI010000190.1:0-11194 GCA_964422415.1 uncultured bacterium
TCCGCTCCCTCTCGACCGACCCCTTTGGTGACATTTTCTAATGAGTCAACGCGGGTGGGGATCTGGCGCGGGATTGTCATTCCTCCATCTTGTCCTCCGGCAAACTCGGGTTTTCCTGCTAGACCGTCATGGGATCACAGTGAGTGTCAAGACCGGTTGAATGAATAGAAAGTCTCCTTCGTAACCTTCTCTTTTCTCCCTTCTTGATGGCCGGGACCATGAATACCGGCGGGCCGTCTTTCAGCCTCAGATGAATTGAAAAGGATGCCTGATTCGTCTTACTTCCCAATGGTGACGGAATACACCCAGGCATTCCGGATATGGAAGCGGAGGACCACCTTCTTGCCCACGAGGGATTGAAGGTCTTTTCCTGCCCATACCAATGGTATCCGGGGAGCATCGGTGCCTTTGATCTGGCAGACTGCTTCCTCAAAACCCTGTAATGGGAGCCCCTTTGGATCGAGCACCTCGACATCCACTTCGCCTGTACCCGAACAATCTGCATTGAGAAAGAGTTCAGATGCCGCAGGTACGAAAGGCTGGGTAATAAAGCTGCCCTCCACCTCTGTTCCGCACCCCGCCAGACCATCGATCCGGCTCTGATAGAGACCGAGGCCCCCTTTGTCGTATGCCACCACACAGGAATGGCCAGCATGGGTAAAGGGGGTCACATAAGTCCACACCCCAATGTCAGAGCTCCGGTAAGGGCGTTCCCAGTGTATTCCATCCCGGCTCAGTACCAGCTCGTTCCTGTAGAGAGAACTGTGCTTCCCAGGAGCGCTGGGATCGGCGTAATACTTCATCAGGAAACCAGCGTAACGGTCTCCATAACGGAATGCCTTGAGAAGATAGAATTCACAGGTGGGGGCATCCATGGTATCAGGAATGAGGATATCTTCCTGAGCGGACCAATTCTTCAGATCCCTGCTTTTCCTGAGAGTGATGATTCGTCTGGTGGAGCCAATGTTGTCCGCTACCGGTTTGTTGGGCCACTCCTCCAGGCGGGTCTGGTAGAGGAGGTACTCCTCCCTTGAAGGATCATGAACCAGCGAGAAGGCATCATTGTGCTCCGTGAAGACCGCGTGGTCCTCATCCTTACGCCAATGGATCCCATCCGTTGATTCCGCGATCATCCCACCGGCCTCTCCCTGAGAGGGTTGATCCCAATAGAGCAGCGTCAGTCCGGCCGGGGTTCCAGCCGTCTGGAACACATTGAATCCACCCCAGGTGGGTTTGTGGGGTGAGCGCTCCAAGACCACATTGGGCAGCTCGGGTGGCATGGCCGGGAAGAGATGGAGTTCGGGGAGTACAAAGGCTCCATCCGGCTTGAGGATGCCCAGGCACCAGGTCCGCTGATGGGTGTACTCCTTCTGAGTTTTTTCAATCCGCTGGTAGTAGATGCGGTAATCCTCCCCGGAGGGAACCGCATCACTGGGGGAGAACCAGAGTGAGGGGTTCTGAGGATCAGCCTCAAGGAGGTATTTATCGCGAGTAAAGGGTTGAACCCGGAACTGTACATCCCGCGCGTCAGATAAATCTGATTCCTCACAGAAGAGCAGGCGCGCCGGGGGGGCTTGAGAGCCCCCACAAAGACTTGGGCTCACTCCAAACAGAAGAACGAGACATATGCCACACACACCGGGGATACGGTTCATGGCGTTTTCAGGCTTGGGCGGTTGCCCAGATCCGGCTTCAATCCTGGTTTTTCGGTAACCGCCTTGAGTCCCTCTTCAATGGCCAGATCAAGTTGCGGATCCTTCCCCGCGGCCCAGTCTTGCGGAAGGATGTCGATGTCGATGTCCGGATCGACTCCATAGTTTTCCACCCGCCAGCCCATGTCCTGGAACCAGTAGGAGAACTCAGGTTGAGTGGTCATGGTCCCATCCACCAATGTGTTGCGTGGCCAGATGCCGACCACTCCACCCCAGGTTCTCCGGCCAAGGAGCTTACCGAGGTGGAGGAGTTTGAAACTCTGGCTGAAGATGTCTCCATTGGAACCCGCGAATTCATTGGTCAGGCAGACCATCGGTCCCATGGGCGCCTCGGAGGGATAGGGACCCACACCCATCCAGCGCGTGGAGACATAGCCCATCCGCTTGCGTGCCAGTTTGTCGAGCAGTAATTCGGCCACAAACCCGCCACCGTTGTAGCGGATATCCACCACCAGCCCCTCACAATCGAGCTCTTGCAGGAAGTAGCGATGAAACTCCGAGAAACCACGCACCCCCATATCGGGGATGTGGAGATAGCCCAGCTTCCCACCTGATTTTTCATGGACTGTCTTGCGGTTGCCCTCCACCCAATCCCGGTAACGCAGCCCGCCCTCTCCCGGGAGCGTCCTGATACGGACTGTCCGTGGCTCGGAGCCATCCGCTTGGGCCACCTCCACAACGACCTCTTGATCCGCCAGGTTCACCAGTAGGGACTGGGGCGGGGTATCGCGGTTGACCCTTTGCCCACCGATCCCCAGCAGGAGCATCCCTTCTTTGATGTTAGCTCCGGGACGTAGGAACGGCGAGGCATTCTTGGGATCCCAGGGATCGCCACGCACAATCCGGTCGATCTTCCAGGCATCCTTGTCCGCGGTGTAGCTCAGATTCGCGCCGAGGAATCCCTGGTTGTACTTGGGACTCTCACGGTAGTCTCCGCCCATCTCATAGCAATGGGAGGTTCCCAGCTCGCCCTGCATCTCCCAGGTCAGATCGCTGAATTCGGAGCGTGAGGAGATGCGGTTCACCAGTGGAAGATACCGGTCCAGGATGGCTTTCCAGTCCACCTGGGACATGTCTTCGGTCCAGAAATAATCGCGTTGGAGCCGCCAGGCCTCCTGGAGCATCTGCGTCCACTCGGCGCGTGGCTCGACTGAAACCCGGAGACGGCCCAGATCGATCCAGCCCGCCTTACGGTTCATATCCTCTTTGTCCTCGAGTTTCTCCGCATCCGCCGCCACCACCCGCAACTTTTTATTGGAACGGTAGATCAACGCTGACCGGTCTCCCGATTGGCCGAAGTCGGTTACCTTCTCCGCGAACACGGTCTCTTCACGTTTCTTGAAGTCATAGACCTTCAACTTCGATTTGGGCTGCGGGGTGGTATCCAGCACGGGGACATCGATTGATCCCTCCACCGGGAACTGAGTATAGAAAACCCTTCCCTTGGCGGCTGCCAGATCGAGATAGATTCCCTCCTCGACTGGGAAGGCTACGACACGGTCCTCGATCCCCTCGAAGTCGATGGTGACAGGTTTGGGTTCTTTCTTCTCGGAGTCCTTCTTGTCCCCGTCCGCATTCTCTTTGTCTTTGTCCTTATCTTTTTCCTTGTCTTTGTCATCTTTCTTCGCCCCGAATCCCTCCGGTTCGACGACGAATGGAGAGGGGACATCCTTGCGCAGGCTGATCGCATAAGGACGCATCCCCATCGGGAAGGCCAGGTTAAATTCGAGATTGTCAAAGACCGGGTTGAAAATCCGCCGTGAAAGGAAGAAGAGGTATTTGCCCTCGGGGTCGAAGGTAGGCGATGAATCGATCAGGACTGGGCTGGTAACCGGGCGTGATTCTCCAGTCTCCAGGTTGTAGACCTTGATGACTGAAGTACGCATGTCCACCGAGCAGGCATAAGCCACCCACCTCCCATCGGCCGACCAGTTGAAGCCCGCAATGACACGGAACTCATCGCGATCGATGACTTTCGATTCCTCAGAGGTCAGATCCACAAGGAGGATCTGGTTCTGGTGGTTGACCACCAGGGCCTTGTCTTCCTTGGGGGAAACCTTGATATCGATGGGACGTCCCAGATCTGGGGGGATAAGAGATTTCGCTGGTTGTGTCCCAGTCACATCCGCGATCTCCAGGTGGTCCACATTCCCCGAGTCACTCGCATAGAGGATGCGTTTCCCATCGTTCAGATATCTCGCCAAGCGTGAATGCACCCCCTGGCGGAGTCCCTGTTGGAGAACGGGTCCATCCCAGCAGCCCATTGTGAAGACCTTGCCACGCGAAACCAACGCCAGGTAAGCCCCATCTGGAGAGAGGTCATAACTCTCCAGAAAATCCGCCGCCGTCTCGAACCGCCGGCTGGTCTGTATTCTGGAGGAGTGAAACTCGATGACCACTTTGTGGCTCTGGCCACTGGAGGGATCGAAGACCCAGATATCGGCGCCACAGTGATAGACGATATGGGTTCCGCCGGTAGCGGCATTACGCGCGTAGAAACCGGTGTGGTTGGTGTGCTTGCGTAGATCGCTTCCATCGGGAAGGACAGAGTAGAGATTACCGGTGCCTTCATGATCCGAGAGGAAATAGATCCGCCCCTGGAGGAAAAGGGGATCGGCGAGATTGCTCTTGAGATCCACCAGCCGGTCGAATTGTCCATTACCCTCACGGTCGATCAGGATCTCGCCGGCGGTGCCGCCACGGTAGCGTTTCCAATAAGCGAGTTCCCGGTTCCTCCGTCCAATCACCACCATCTTGTCCTGGACCGCGTAGCGGTTAGCGGGTCCAAGGGGTAGACGCTCCAGGCCGGTTCCATCCAGGTTGATCCGCGAGATCCATGGGGCTTGGCGTGGGGGTAACCCATAATCGCTGGAGAACAGGATCTTGTCCCCCTCCCAACCGACCACACGGCAGGAGGCGCCCACATAGGTTACCCTTTTACTGGCGCCACCACTGGCCGGGATGACATAGACCTCCATCGGGCCTTCCTCCGCGCCCGTGAAAGCAATCCACTTGCCATCCGGCGAGAAGACCGGCGTCGAGGCCGTGCTCAGATTGGTGGTCAACCGTTCCGCTCGTCCGCCCGTTACCGGTACCCGCCACAGGTCATCTTCGGCGGTAAAGATGATTGTGTCCCCATGGATGGTGGGGAATCGGTAATACCCTTCAGGGGATTCATTGGGCATGGCTTCCTCCGTGGTGTTTTCCTCTCCCAGAGCAGGCATGACCGCCATGAACAAGAGGGGGATTAGAACGCTCCAAAATCGCCAGGACAACCTGAAACACTGGATGCTCATCGAGACCTCCAAGGATTACGAAAGGAGTCCACCTTACTCCATGGATTCTGTGCTGTGACGATAGGGCAAGCACCGGATATTGAGAACCACATGAACAGGGCTGAGATGGGGAGGGCGTGCGAGAAAATCCTCGAAAAAGGCCCCCTCAGCATCCTGTTGAATAAGAGAGTGACCGTGGATTCCTACTTTCGTGGGAATGACAAAATAGGCGAAATCCTTCGGAAATCGTCATTCCCGCGAAGGCGGGAACCCATGGTGCCAACAGAACTTCGAGCTATCCAATGGGTTGCTAGAGGATTGTGATGCACTGTGTTGCATATATATGATTGAATAAATCACACTCAAGATATGATATAAGTCTATATAATACAGTATGATATAGTTTATATTGAAGATATATGAAAGATTGGTGTTGACAAATCATGCGCATTCGTGCACGATCTCGATCTGGCAGTTCATCTACTCCGTGGTATTGACCATAGAGACTGTCATTCCCGTAAAAATGGGAAGCGAGGGATATGCCTCTTTGAAAAACAAACTGCCTGTTATGTCTGAATGAATGGAGAGTTTCTGATGGATCCGTTGCTGCAAAAAATTTATTCGCTTTCCGCCGAGGAGCAAGCGGATTGTGCCAAACATGTGATGTTGGGAGGAGGAACCCCTGGTCCTACGATGATGCGTGGGAAGGGGATCCGTCTACAGGATATCGATGGCAACTGGTACATCGACTGTACTTCGCAGAGTTGGGCCATGTACCTCGGATTTTCGCACCCGGAGATAGTCGGGATCATGCGGGATCATTGTGAAAACATCACGCATATCCACCAGGGTTTTGAAACGCTCTCGCGGTTGTACCTGACACGTGAGATCTCCCGCTTCTGCCCGAAGGGTTTCAACCGTGTGTCCTTCACACCAGGGGGTGGGCCGAGTATCGAATCGGCGATGAAAGTCGCCCTGCTCAACCGTCCGGGAGCCCACCAGTTTGTCAGCCAGTATGACAGTTATCATGGTACCACTCTGGGAGCCATGTCGCTCTCGTGGCATTCGACCCATGCCTCGGGGAAATATGTGGGGGGCAGCCACTTCCTACCCTTGCTTCACCAATTCGCGCGCTTCCCGAATCCATATCTACTGCGTCTCCCCATTCCTGGACAACACGAGGAGCCGGATGTGGCCTGTGCGGAGATGCTACGGGTCCTCTTTGAACGTGGTATCAATGGTCCCCCAGCGGGCGTGATCGTGGAGCCGATTCAAGCCAGCGCCGGGCAAATCCCCGCGACCCGTCCCTACCTGAAGCGGGTCCGTGAGATCTGCAATGAATATGGAGCCATCCTGATCTTCGATGAGATCCAGACTTTCTGCCGTATCGGTGAGTTCACAGCCTCCGAATATTTTGGTGTCGAACCGGACATCATCGTGCTGGGCAAGGGGCTTGGAGCGGGACTGCCCCTCTCCTGCATCGTGATCCGCGATGGCCTGACCGGCCTGGGACATGATGTTCAGGAGCTACACACCTTTGCCAGCCCGACTCTTTCGCATGTCGCCTCGCTCAAGATGCTGGAGATCATCCGTCGTGACAATGTGCTGGAGAACACGCGCCAGGTGGGAGCCTACATCGGCGGGCGTTTGAATGCCTTGCGTGAGGATTTTCCTGAGATCGCCGAGGTACGCAATATCGGATTACATATCGGTATGGAGTTTGCCAAGCCAGATAAGGATCTCACGCCACTCCCGGCTGAATGCCAGGCAGTGCGTAAAGAGGCCATGAAGAAAGGGTGCATTTTTGGCCTGGGTGGTGCCCGGAATTGGGTCCTCAAGGTCAAACCCCCACTGATCGTCACCCAAGAAGAAGCCGATGAGATCCTGACCATCCTGGAGGACTGCATGGCCAAGGTCTTCAAGCGGACCATGGTCACGGTCTGAGGGGAGGTGAATGAACAGGCCAACACCCATCCTTGAGCATGGAGGACGGATAGCGCATCGGTCCTGCCGTTACAGTTAACGTGTGGTGATTCACGGAATCATTCTCAGTTTGCCTGAGATGGATGTGTACGGAACCAGAGGAGGTCGGACATGCTGTTAGTCAGCAAAGTGGGTGCATTGTTCATTTGTCTAGGTGTAGCCGTACTGCTCGCGGGAAGCGGGTGGGCGGCCACAATCAGCCTTTCGGGCGGAGGCACCGATGTCATATACAACGCCATCCAGGCGAACTTGACCACCGGCGCCACTCTGCTCATTACAGACAGCGGAACTTATACCGAGACCCAGGTCTTGGAGGTTGCGCCCCAATATAACTCAACCAATGGACGGCGGGCTTTCCACATTGAAGCCTCCGCCGGAACCACACCGTCAATCGTCCTCAATGGCGGACGGATTTCGGCCTATGCGGGTGGTGCGGATGTCCATATCGGAACCACCAGCGGCGGCACGATTTCCATTGACGCCAAGAGTGCGGGAGCAGGTTCTCCACCGGTATGGTACATCGGCCAGGAGAGCGGTCTCACCTCTGGGACTGCTTGCCAGATGGTGATCGAGAATGTCAATTTCGATTTCACTGGCAAGGGGGAGTGTATCCTCTTCGGTGCGGGTGGAAACGATGCGGCTCCCTTGACCACGGGTGCCTCGCTTACAGTAAAGGATGTTACCACCCGTGGAGGGGATTCCACGATTAAGTCCCTCTATGGTCCCGCCACCTATGCCTCCACTCTGACACTGGAGGGTTGCCGGATTCTCGAATCCGTAATTGGAGTCGAGGCGGGAGCCTATGGGCTGGGTGGAGACAACAGCGTAGCTAACATTTCCCACAGTATTATCTACACCTCCCCGGCGGTGAGTGGGGACTGCAATGGAGTGGTCGGACGCCTCGGACAGGTCCTCATCGATCATTGCGATGTGGTTAATGAGGGCTCCGCTTCCAGTCGTGGTGTTTGCATAACTGGAGGAACATGCGCGGTTACCAATAGCATTGTCCATGGTGATGCGGGCACTGTCGCTTTCGGTGGCACAGGGACCGTGAATGATTCCAATGTGACTGGCCGTGCGCTTGTCAATTCCGGGTTCACATACAGCAACTACATCAGTGAGGTGTTAGCTGACACCTACATGGCCTATGGCCTGTATTTCTCCAACGCTGACAATTTCCGTGTGAAGACCACCGCCGCCAGTTATTCCCTTGGAAGCTCACCGCCTCTCGGTTCGGTCGGGGGAGGAGGGGAAGGTTTGATTATCTCCCTCTCAGGAGGCGGCTCTGGCCTGATTGCCGCTGCCATTGCCTCCGCCACCAAAACGGGAGGAACTATCCTTCTCACCGACAGCGCCAAATACACCGAGACACAGAACCTACTGTTTGGACAACCCAACAACCCAGTCTATGGACGCCGTTCCTTCAACCTGGAGGCTTCGCCCGGAACTACACCGGAGATTGTTTTCAATGGAGGCCGGATTATTGTCTATGCTGGTTCGAAAGACCTTCAACTCGGTTCTTCCAAGGGTGGCCGTATCTCGATTGATTGCACACAGGCTACCGCGCCCTGTATCTGGTACATCGGACAGGAAAGTGGTCTGACTTCGGGAATCGCCTGCCAGATGGTTATGGAGAATCTGGAGATTGATGTGACGGACCAGGTTGAGGCCATCATCTTTGGCGCGGGTGGAAATGATGAAGCCCCGAATACCACGGGAGCATCTTTAGCTTTACGTGGATGTACGGTTTTGGGTGGGGGCAGCTTCATTGGAGGAGGTGGGGCGGTGAGATCGCTCTACAAGCCTTCCACCTATGCCTCCAAGGTGATGGTCGAGAATTCCATCTTTATCAATCCCATTTGCGCACTGGAATTGGGAGCCCTTCAGTTGGGGGGGGATAGCAGTATTTTGGAAATGACCCGCACCATCGTCTATGTGGCGCCAGACCTGGCGTGCGGTGACTCCAACTGCGTGGTGGGACGATTGGGACATATCGATATCAACCATTGCGACCTGATCCATGAGGCCTCCAATCCAAGTGTGATTGCCAGCCGCGCAGTGACACTTGTCCAGGCTTTACCTGAGTTCGTGCCCACTTGTGACATTAAGAACAGCATCATTTATGGAGATGCTGGAACCATCGCTTTCGTCGAGGGAGCGGATACCGTGACTGATAGCAATGTCACTGCCCGAACTGTGCCGAATGTGGGCTTCGCTTACACCAATTGCATCGCCGAACTCCCCGTGGACACCTATGTCGCCTATGGACTGGATTTCAATAACAAGAGCAACTTCATCGTAAAGGAATCAGCCCTCAGCTATACCCATGGCAACGATCCACCGTTGGGCGCGTTGACCCCCAAACCCACTGCCATCCAAGATTGGGCGTTATACTAAGAGTGATGACAACCGCCGCGAGGAAGCCCGCCGGTTCCCTCGCGGCCTGACCGTCTGATGAAAATGGACATAACCGTGGATTCCCGCCTTCGCGGGAATGACGGAGTTGGGAGTTTCGCTCGGAAATCGTCATTCCCGCGAAAGCGGGAATCCACGGTGCCATCCCAATCTCGCCGTTTTCAACGGATCGCTAATCAAGGAGTGGAGGTCGCTCCCATGAACCATCAACCGGGAAAGAAACAACCAGCACATCGGTGGGGTTTCACGCTGATTGAGTTGCTCATTGTCATCGCTATTATCCTGATTCTGATCGCCATCGCACTGCCCAATTTCCTCGAGGCGCAGATCAGAGCCAAAGTCGCCCGGGTCAAAGCGGAGCTCCGCACCGTGGCCACTGCGGTCGAGTCCTACCGCACAGCGAACACCCATTACTGCTACCCCACCCAGCGTGGAATGCAGATCGCAATAACAGTTACACGCAAGCAGGAGATCGAGTACATCGTCAAGGGGATGCACTGCGGTTATGGTTCGGTCCCAGAGGAGCTCACCACTCCGATTGGGTATCTACCGAAAGCTTTGGAGGATTTCTTCAAGTATGGTAGTTTCGGCGTGACCGCCGACAGTGGGGTGGATGTCCCCTTTGGCCATCCATGGCGCCGGTATTCTTATGCCACCAGAGAGGCGGTCTCCAAGGATGCAGCGGCCACCTTCTTCCCCTTCAATCCGGAGGTGCACACCGCCCAACGGCGTGATGAATTCAAGAACAAACAATGGTTGGCACTGAGCTTGGGTCCTGATCATAGAGAGGATATGCTCTCGCCATACAACCCAATGGTTGAATACAGCCCGACAAATGGGACCGTCAGCCGTGGGGATATCTCTATCGTAGGACCTTAATTCATGCCTGAAACTTGCATTCGGCCTGCTGCTCATCCCGGCACAACCCCTGGTTCATATCTGATGGGCAAAGTTGCCTTCATTACGGGAGGCGCGAGTGGTATCGGGTTAGCCACCGCCAAGAGACTCCTGTTCGAGGGGTGTTCCGTAGCCATCGCCGATATCAGCGAGAAATCTCTCGCGGCGCGTAGCGAGGAACTGACCAGTAAGTATGGCCCGGACCGCCTTCTCACGGTCCGCTGTGATGTGACCAGCGAGGAATCCATCACCCAGGGTTTCGAGGCGGTCATTCAGAAATGGGACCGTCTGGACATCCTGGTGAATAACGCGGGGGTGGCGCAAGGAAGTCCACTGACTGAGCTCGATGTCGCGGAATATGACCGTCAGAACGCGATCATGCCACGCGGCAGCTTCTTGTGTACCCGTGCTGCCGCGCGGATCTTCCAGGAACGCGGTATACTTGGCGATATTGTCTACATTGCCAGCAAGAACTCCGTCTTTGCCAGCCCTGGCAACCTGGCCTACAGCACCGCGAAAGCGGCGCAACTCCATCAGGCCCGGGTGGCCGCGGTGGAACTCGCCCAATTTGGTGTCCGGGTGAATGTGGTCAACCCGGATGCGGTCGTCAGCGGGTCAGGAATCTTCTCCGGCGAGTGGGCTGATGAGCGTGCCAAGGCTTACGGCATCCAGCGGGAGGACCTGGGGAAATATTATGCCCAGAGGAATCTTCTCAAAACGGAGCTTTTGCCAGAAGATATTGCCGCCGCTGTCTATGTTCTGGTTGGGCCGGAGCTGCGCAAATCTACCGGGCTGGTTATTAGCGTGGATGGAGGTTTCCCTGGCGCGATGTTGCGGTAGGATCTTTTCACGCTGAGGTGGGAATTCAAACTCCGCTCCAGCATGGATGAGTCCTCCCCCCCCACCCCCACC
>CAYRBI010000191.1:0-11168 GCA_964422415.1 uncultured bacterium
GATTCGAAGCTTATCCTTCAGTCTCCATGAGTGTTTCGTTTCCGGAAGAGTCCGCCCTCCACTCTTCACCCCACATAAAGAGGGAAGGGAGAGGTATTGCATTGGAGGTGGTGATGATGGCAACACGAATCACTGTAGTTGGTTGGATTCTGGTGATCCTTATTGGCTCTTCCTATGTGACCGCAATGGATATGGATACCTCAAGCACCAACCGGGATAGAATTGAAGGCAGCTCCTGGAACATCTATCCGAATACAATCGATCAAACCAATCGCCCCTCCAAGACACAGACTCCCCTGCCGGTACCCCTAGCCACATCGGGATTTCTAGCGGGAATAACCTCCACCGTGCAACTCCCTGACCTTGTGCCCATGTATCCCTCAATCTCAGTTGAGAATTCATCGGATTGCCCCCCTGCGGGAGGTGAATCACTGGGACTGCACATTTCGATAGTCAACCTCGGCGATGGAGATGCGGGGGCGTTTTCAATCCAGATCAACAATTCACCGGCAACTTACAGAATTGAGGGACTCTCAGCCCATTCCACCGCTTATCGGTGGTTGGTAGGTGAAGGACAAATGGGTGACAACACAATTGTTGCCGATGTCCTGAATGAGGTGACCGAAACCAACGAAGCCAACAACACACTTGTAACGATTCTTCCCTACCCCACCCAAAGACCAACCTGTACATGGACCTTAACACCCACGATAACTCTAACTGAGACATCCACCAATACTCCCAACCCGACACCAACCCCAACTTTTGGTTGTGTTCCTGAATACCGTTACCTGGTCCGCAGCCTTCCCGATACCTGTACTGCTGGAGTCCCATTCGATGTGGAATTCACGGAAATAGGTGGCGATGCGTTAATTTCTATTTACGAGACCGTGCCGGAGGGTTGGAAAATTCTAGAAAACCGTTGGGGGGCGGGCTACACGGTCTTACCGCCATTGGAGGCACCAACTGGTAATTACACCTTTTCTGGATACACAATTTCCGACCACTGGTGCAGTGGGTTAGTACACAAGCATGATATCGAGGGAGATTCTACGATTTACTTGATCAACGAAACACCCTCAGACATTACGTACTGGGAACTGTACCAATAACAGCTCGTTGAAGAACTCGAAGTTGCGATGAGGCCGTGGAACCGCTTTCGCGGGAATGACGAGACTGGTGTATTCCTTTTGAGATAGTCATTCCCATGAAAGCGGGAATCCATGGCTACACCCTCTTTTCAATGGAGTGTTATTACATTCCATCTCATTAACGCACCCTTTTCACAAAAGCCTCGATGTTCTCCAGGCAATCCGGCAAGCCACACGAGTGTCAACCGGGGCAGCACATGGCAAGGCAGGATGTGCATTCATCCTTCAAAATACCATGAGTGAGATCGGAACGAAGCCTCAAGAAGGGAAGACCATCCCAAATTTCATTGAAATTCAAGCTTGTGAAATCTCCAAAAGGAGAGGTAACCCTCTGCGCACACCCATAGACCCTTCCGCTTGAGTCAATGACTAGTTTTGCCCAGGGTTCTTTACAACAGGCATGGTCTATTTCTGGATTATAAACGAAGAACAAAGCTCCGCTCCTGGTCAGGATATCATTAGCCTCACTGATTAATGGGTCACAAAGTTCCCGGTCATTTCCAATATAAATGGAATTTCCAGGTATACCGGAAACCGCATAGATGACATTGAAGCACTGGCAACGCGCCTGAGCCGCAAAGCGGGCCACATCGGGGAGTTCATACGCATTCTCCCGCATGAGCACGAAATCCATCTCCAGGCGGAAATTCGGATTGAGTTCCTCCCGTAAGGCCAGAAAACGCTCCAAATTGCCATAGACAAGATCCCTCTTGGCGCCAACCCGGATGGACTCGAAAACAAGGCTGGACCATCCATCCAGGGATATCGACATCGCATCAATTCCCGAGAGCAGAATCCGCTTGCTCATACTCTCATTCAGCAGAATCCCATTGGTATCAAATCCCACATCCATCGCTTCCGAAGAACCCGCAATATCAAGGATTTGTTCAAAATCCGGGTGCAGCGTAGGCTCAAAACTGCAAGCCAATCGCACCGTGCGCGCAAAGGGAAAAGCCTGTTGGGCAATTTTGGAGAACAGATCCACCGGAAGAAAACAGGCCTTGGGGCTTGCAGCCATCGGCAAATCACGAGTGCAACACATGACACAACGGAGGTTGCAGCAATTCGTGATATCCATGTGGATCGACAAGCTGTCTTCACGCAACTGCTTAAAGCAGCGATGTTTACGAAGGACTACCGCATTGGATATCCATTGAAAATAATCAAACACTGAAGTCATTGAACGAAGAGGCCTCTGTTTATACTGGTCTGACAGCCTATTGAAAAGTCCGTGCCCGTGGATTCCCGTTTTCGCGGGAATCACTAAATAAGCGGATTCTCCCAAGAATCGTCATTCCCGCGAAAGCGGGAATCCACGGCCTCATCGGACTGCTAGCATCCATTTGCCAGTATCCCCTCACCGCGCGGCCCTCACCAAGGCCTCGATATTCTCCGCGGGAGTGCCGGCCGGAATGTCGCAACCGCTGCTGAGGATCCAGCGCGAACCCTTAACCACATTACACAGAGCAGTGGTCTGTTTGTGAACCTCATCCGCCGTACCGAGATAGAACAGCGAGCTGGGATCGAGGTTTCCACGCAGAGCCACCCGTCCACGAGCCATGTCAACAGCCTTAATGGCATCTACCTGGTAATCCACATCCAACAGACCGGCTCCGGTAGCGATCAGGTCTTCGAGAATGGGAGTGATGTTTCCACACACATGCAAACCGGCGTACTGCCAGCCCATCTCTTTCACACGGCTCATCAGTTGGGTATGCAAGGGTTGGACAAAACGCCGGTACATGGCGGGTGAGATGAAGTTTGGCGAGCAGGTGGCCTCCCCGAACATGAGGGCGTGTGCACCGCTTTGCAGGGAGGCCTGGGAGACTTGAACCGCCACCTCGGTGGTGAATTCGAGAATCCGGAGGGCATCCGCCGGGTTTTCAATCATATCGATCAGGATTTGTTCTACTCCGCGTAGCTGCGCGGCGATGTTCAGAGGCCCACGCAGGGTCGAGATGATAAAAACACGGTCTCCCACCTCGCGGACTACCTTCCCCACCGCCGCCTGGTACATTGGGAGACGTCCCCCCTGAGACACACAGCGGCCACGCAGATCATCGAGACGTGACAGGTCCGCGAGGAGGCGTTCCTTGAGGATGGGAGCACTATCTTGTGGCTTCTCCATCGTGGCACCCAGCGCCTCGGGTTCGGCCACCACACCCAGGGTCAGTTGCACCCCATCCAGCCCGAATCTTCCGGCGCTTTCGATTGTCACCCTGGCCATCGCACCGGGATCGGTGAAGTATTGGCCCAAGGAAACATTAAAGATCCGCGCCAGGGCGGTATGAACAATCGGGAGAACCGGTGGGTGGTCCACTCCTGCGCCCGACAGAACTGCGGTGACTCGTTCCTTGCCAGTCATGTCAACCTCCAGAAGTTCTCAATCATAAAGAAGTATCCTACAAATGGATCATACATATAGGCCTTACTTTGCTAACGAAGAGTAGACATGGAGAGTCCTTTAAGTGTAACTTTGGAGCTGGTAAATATGTGAAACCATCCCATTCGTTTTATCTCTGGAGTGGAGCAAATACTCTATCCTTTCTGGGAGATCAGACCATGTCTCTGTTTTCGAAAACCCTTAGCCGTCACGACTTCACGAAGCAGTTCCTTACAGGAGTTGGTTCTCTCTTCCTGGGCCACATGCCAAAGCAAGTGAACCGGTCTTCGTCAATTCCTGGATGGATTGGTTACACCGAGTACCGTACCAACCTCCCGGGGGGACGTCAGGCGAATGCGGTGACATCTCAAGCCTGTCTTGTCCGGGCAGATGGACATGGCCGGCGTGTACTTCTGCCCCACTTCGGAGAGAGACCCTTTTCATGGACACAGTTTGGTGGCTGGTCGCCGAATGGCGATGCAGCAGTAATCTCTTGCGGATGGGAGGACCCAGCTAATGCCGCCTGGGAAGAGGAGCATAAGGAATTTCGTATGACGCAGGGATGGCGGCTTGATACAGGACTCTTCAACCTGAAAACAGGCCACTTCACCAACTTGACCGCCATCGAGCGTATCAGCGAATACAACAGCGGCCTTTTCTTCTGGCCCAATGATGAAAGCAAACTGGGTTTCACCGCACTCATCAACGGCATTTCCCATCCTTTCAGCATGGATCGAAATGGGCGGAACAAGACCGACCTATTGAACGGACCGGAAGGTTTCACATATGGCTTTAATGTCTCACCCGATGGAAAACGGATTGCCTATCACAAGGAATACAAGGTCTACATCGCTGATGCTAATGGCTCGAATGAACAATTGGTCGAGACGGGAAATCCTTTCAATTTTTGTCCACAGTGGTCAAAGGATGGCCAGTGGCTCCTTTTCCTTTCGGGAGAACATTACGACTGCCACCCATATCTCGTAAGGAGCGACGCGACTGATCTTCATAAAATAGCGGATCGTGGAGACTATTCCGGAGTAACCGCGGTCCTTGATGTTCCAGACTACCATGGTGGCAGCAGCGATATTCCGGTATGGTCGGACGATAGCCGTTGGATCTACTACACAGCCCTCTGTGGTACCAGTGTCGAGTTAATGCGTGTTTCAGTAAATGGACAGGTGGAGCGCTTAACTTTTTCCACCAAGCTGGGAACACTGCACTATCATCCTCGTGTTTCACCGGATGGAACCTGGCTCCTGTGTGGTTCAAACCGCTCAGGCCGCCGTCAACTCCACCTTCTTCCATGTGAAGGCGGGGATATCTTTCAGGTCACCCATGTCCCGGATGGGTGGGGAGCGATGTGGGGATTCTGGCAACCCTCCCTGACCCAGCAGCCCATTAACTGAGGAAAAAAAACTTCAATAGGACCCTAACATCCTCCGCCTTCGTACGTTCTCTTGGTAGGGCCTCAATTTTTCCAAAGAGTGATGAACTCAGCCTGCAAATGGCAATATGCCAGATACAGGTACGTATAATATTTTCTCTTTTGCCAATTTCTTCACGACATCAATGAAATGAAGCACTATCTTTCTACTGTGTCAGGACCCACTCAGAGGGGTCCCTGTGCATCCTTCAGGAGGTTTGTCATGAGGTTTCACTCCCGTCCGCAGTTTCTTTTCTCCCATAGTAAAGCGGTTTCCATCCTGATTCTCCTGATCCTCAGTCCTACAAGATCCCTCTATGCGGAGGAGGTCACTCCCGTAAAGAAGGAGAACCCCCAGCTAACGGAGCAGACCATCTACATTCCTTACCAAAACCTGGAAGCCATCTTCGAGAAAGAGGGGCGGGGGGTCTTCATTCCCTACAAGGAGTTCCTCGAGATCTGGACCCGTCAAGTGCCCGGCGCGACAGAAAAGAAGCGCGAGAAACCACCCGTGGATGGTGTCCCCGTAGCGATCGAATACACCGGGAAAGTGGAAGGCAAGGTGGCGGTCATCGAGGCTAATCTGGAGATCCGCGGGCTCAAGGAGGGGTATTCCTTGGTGCCTCTGGGTGTGTCTCATCTGTCCATCTCCGGGGCTGAGGTTCTCCAGGCCGCTGGTGCGGGGGTGAGTGCTACGACCACGGAAACCAGTGCGTCAGGATCCACACCCTCCGCGGCCTTCCTCATAACCGTTCCCGCAAACCTGGAAAAACAAGAAGGCAGTCAATTGAGAACGCTGGTCCAGCAACAGGCTCCCTCGCAATCTCCATCGGGTGAGATCCTTTCATCCACACCAACGAAAGCAAGCCTGGCGGGTCCCAAACCCGGAACCCTGGCGGCGATACTTCCGGGGCCAGGACTGTACCGGTTCCACCTGACACTCATGCTCCCGGTAGTGGAGGTCCCCGGTGGGAAGTACATCGAGTTCAAGGGACCCGATGCGCCTGTCTCCCGTTTCACCCTGGATGTCCCCGATAAATCCGTTGAATTTGAATTGACCCCCACCTCGGCTTTCAGCCACCAACCTGGGGAAGGAGAGACAACCCGCCTGAGCGCATTTTTCACTGGTTCCGAACCGATCCAGATCCTCTGGAAACCTGCTCGTGTAGAGCAGGCGCGAACCGCCTTGTTGTTCGCGGACCTGAATGAGCGCCTTACCCTCATGGAGGGTTCCACCCAATGCACCTCCAAGTTGAATCTCCAGGTGCTTCTCGCGGGCCTTGAACAGGTTACGCTCTCTCTGCCCTCAGGATCGCAGGTCCTCTCGGTGAGTGCCTCCAACCTGCGGGCCTGGGAAACCCAGAACACGTCAGAAAAACAGAAGGTTCTGATCCACTTCCATTCCGCGATCAAGGATTCCGTCTCCCTTTCTGTCTCTTATGAAGTCCCCGCCGCCACAACTACCACCGGGGAGAGACAGATCCCCATGTTGATAGTAGAGGGTGCGCAGAGGCAGTCGGGGCACATCGCGGCTCTTGTTCCCCCTTACCTCGAAATCCGGCCCAAACAGGTGACTGGTCTTTCGCAAGAGACCCTGGATGCCGGCACGGCGGGGGGGCAACCGGCCTTCGCATACCGGTATCTACGGGTTCCCTATACGCTCTCCTTCGAAATTTCAAAAACCACACCCAAAGTCTGGACCGAGGTGCAATCCCTGGTGCAGATCGGCTTGGACAAATGGGTTAACCTCACACGAATCCAGTATGATGTTAAAAAGGCGGGGGTTTTCCGGCTGGATCTGAATTGCCCTGTTGGATTCACGGATCCTGAGATTGTTGAGGGAGACGCCCCAGTTAGCGACTACCGCGTCCTTGGCGCGGAAGGACAACGTCACATTGAGATCGAACTCAAGGAACTGCGCTCGGGCGCATTCAACCTGTTACTCCGTTGCGAGAAGCCCTGGACACCTCCCGCTCCCGATCAATCCGTAACCGAAACCATCCCGGTCTTCACCCCGCTGGGAGTGGACCGGATCGATGGGTATCTCGGTGTAGGCGTGCATGAGAGCCTGGCCGCCAACATCGCCGGTTTGGGAGGTGGCCGTCCTGAAGATATTCGAACCCTGACTGGATTGCCTAGCGCGGACAAGGGATTGCCGGTGCCCCTCACCCTGGGATTTCGTTACCGGAGCGAACAGGCTCCGCCCTCAGTTTCCTTCAACCGTCGCAAGCCGCGTGTCAGCGCCGAGGCGCAAACCCTCGTCGAGGTCCGCGAGGCCTTTTATGAATTGACCACCCACCTGGCTTACCAGGTGGAATACGCTGGAGTGGATGAATTCTCTTTCACTGCCCCCACCGCCATCGCAGACCTCATCCAGATCGAGGGACCCGCCATCAAGGAGAAAACCAAGGAAGTCAAGGAAGACCTGGCCACCTGGAAGGTGACGCTCCAAGACAAGCAGACCGGGAAATACGAACTCACCCTAATCTACGAAAGCCCCTATGCCACCGTCAACGAAGCCACCGCCGCGTCACGCGCTCAGTTCGAGGTCCCACGCATTGTCCCGCTCAATGTTTTCCGATCTACCGGGCTCCTGTCTGTGGTGAAGAGCGGGAATCTGGACATTACACCCACCCCGCAAGGGCTGGAGGCAATCGATAACAAGGAACTCCCCGAAAGACTCCGTCCCCCCGGAACCTTCCTGGCCTTCCGGTATGACCGTGGCACCGCCGAGGAAAAGACTCCCTGGCGCCTGGAGGTTGCCGTTGAACGCCATGCCTATATGGAAATCCCCACCTCGGTGGTCAACTACGCTGACCTCCACACTGTCGTCAACAAGGAAGGGCACCAAGTGTGCCTGGCAACCTATTACCTCCAGAACAAGCGTGCCCAATACCTGGAACTCGAACTCCCAGAGGGTGCGCAACTCCTCTCCGAGATCTTCGTGGGAGACACCGGCGAACAACCCGCCATGCGGGCGACAGACAAGAAAATCCTAATCCGCCTCGGAAGCGTGGAGGATCCCAACGCGAGCATCCCGGTGCAGTTCGCCTATGAACAGTCCGTACCCAAAGCGGGAATGGGAATCCTGGGGAGCTTCAAGATCCAGCCTCCCGAGCTGAGTGGCACCAAGATCCTGCAGACCAATTGGACCCTTTTCCTACCAGAGGAGTATGTCTACACCCATTTCGATGGACAGATGACCGAGGCTCAGCGCTACCGGAGCGGTTGGTACCGGTGGAGACGGTACCTGGATTGGGTGGTACCCCAGCCAGGTATCGGAAGACCTCCTGTTCAAACGGTCTACCCACATGGGGTACCGGGAAGTGGACAACAGGCAGCGCCAAGTCCAAAGGTGACGATTGTCGAGGAGGGTCAGCGCTTCCAGCTTCGGCGTCTGGATGCGCCTGCGCCGGTTACGGTGCGTTACCGCAAGGTGGCCTGGAGCCTGGTGTTTGAGATGTTCACCTTCCTCCTGGCGGTCCTATTGGGCGTGTTCCTGGTGAAGCATGGAAAGACGAAGCGTCTGACCTATTGCCTGACAGCGGGCATCCTCGCAGTTCTCATCTCTGTGCTTGTGACTCCCCGCGCCGCTGGGCCGTATCAGTCTTTCTACATGGGAGTGTTCTGCCTGGCGGTGGTGTGGGGAATTCTCGCTTTGGTAGCCTGCTGTCCGAACCGTCCCTGGAAACATAAGCCTGTCCCTCCTGTCACACCAGAGAGCACACCACTAGCTCCCAGTCCGGCAGAACCCCCGGTTCTGGAGGAAGCTCGTTCTTCCGTCTCTGGCTCGGACGAAACTGAGCCGAAGGAGGAAGAAGAGGAGGAGAAGAAAGATGCATAACCGCCACTCTCCCCCTCAGGGTGTGGTTCACCCACCAGGCGTCATGGCCTTGCCGTTGATCTTGTTCCTTGGCCTGCTTGCTTCGACAGCATTCGCTGCTGAGCCAGAACTCGAACGGAAGGTGTACCTCCCCACCGCCTCGATGAACCTGCTCATGAAAGAGGGCCAACAGGGTGTGATGCTTTCTCAGGAGGAATACGAAAAGCTGCGGCGGGATGCCTCCCCTGTAATGAAGAAGAAAGATGAAGCCGAGCTCCCCCTTCAGGCCGCGTATGAGTCCGTCACCGGCGAGGGGCAACTCCAAAAATCCTCCGGAGAGAGTGAATGTGTTGAGATCAGCGCGGTCTACCGTGTAAGGGTTCTGGGAGCCACCTGGACCGGGATTCCTTTCGCATTCACTGGTACCGCGCCCACTCAGGTGGAGTCATCCAGCCGCTGGATGCTCGATGACAAAACGGAATGCCTCTTTCTGCATGGTCCCGGAACTCACACCATCTCGCTCCGGTTACTGGTACCGGTGAAGAAGGAGGGAGGCCTGAGCCATCTGGCTTTTACCTCTCCCCGGGTTCCCAGCGGTTCTCTCATACTCCATCTTCCGGGCAGGCAGGAGATGCGCGGTTCACTCCCCATGCACACGGACTATGACACGACCTCCACGCATGTCCGGATCGCCATGGGCGGGAATGCTTCCATCGAGGTGGAATGGTTCCCCTCCAAGGGTGGTGAGGCAGGACAAGAAACTGCTGTCTTCGCACAATCTCATCTGGCCTATGCCCTGCTGGATGGTGTCCTTCAGATCACTGGCTCGCTGGGTTTCTCAACCCTTGCGGGTGACCTTCCCGCCGAGGTGCGGTTCCAGATCCCACCCAAGGGAAGTTTACGCAAGTTGGAGGGCTCCTCGGTACGCGATTGGCGCATCGAGGACCGGCAAGTCACTCTCGTGAGAGGGAGTGGTGAACGCAGCAGGGTGGATGTGGAGATTTCAATCGAGATTCCCTTCGATCCCAATGGAGAGGTGTGTCAACTGCCTGCCCTGGAGGTCCCCGGAGTCACCCGGCACTATGGTGAAATGGCTGTGGTGGGATCACCGGGCCTGCGAGCACGTATCGAAAAGACCGCCAACCTCGAAGCGATGGATACTGGCATCTTCTTTGGAAAACAGATCGAGGTCAGGGACCGCTTTATGGCCTCCTACCGGTTCTTCTCCGAACCCGTCTCGCTTAGCCTCCGTTGCCTACGGGACACACGTGCCCTGGATGCCAGGGTGGAGGCTTGGGTGGAGTTCCGCAAAGACGCGATCCATTTCGAGCGGAATCTCCTCCTGAACCAGCAGCGCGGAGAGACCCCCCGCATCACCATAGTGGTTCCACCAGAAGAGGAGTATGTCAGCCTGGTGGATACACAGGGGCAGCCGGTGGACCCGGATATCCGCTCGACCACGAGTGATCAACAAATCCTGATTGAGCTCGCACACCCTCTCCGGGCGGGGGAGCAACTGGCATATATCCTCCAGACCACTCTCTGTCCCACGGAATATCACCAGCCCGGCGCCGAGGGTCTCGCTGTGACCATTGGATCGGCCAAAATCAAGGAAGCCTCAACCACCAGCGGGATCCTGGCGGTGGGGGCGGTGGACTGCCTGCAGCTGACTGATCTGGAGTGGGGCAAGATGGAGAGCGCGCCAAAACCTCCACAGCACCCCAACGCGCTTCAATCCTTCTCCTACCGCGGCCAGGCCGAGCTAATGGTGCGTGTCTCGCGCAAGCCAGCGGAGACAAGAGCGATGGTACTGTTGAGCCTCCTTCCCAAGGAAGGGTTCCTTTCGGTTCATGGGGAGGCGCGGTATCTCCTGGAGGGAGCCGGACAGAAAGAATTCCAGTTGGCTTTCCCGAAGGGACTGGGAGCGAGCTTCTTCCCTGAGAGCGAAAAGATCAGCGAACGCAACCTGACCGGGACTGAAACAGGCGATGTGTGGACGCTTTTTCTCCAAGATGAGGCCGAGGGCGAGTTCGAGGTCCGCTTTCATGGCGAGGTCCCGATGAATGGGGAGGTCACAGTCCCCGAGGTGTGGGTTCCGGGCGCACGGCGCGAGCGGGGCTACCTCATCGTGGAGGCCAACACCGAGACAGAGATCGCCTTCCAGGTCGAGGGCCTATCGAGTCTCAATCCAACCTCGGAGAGCCTGCCCAAGATGAACTCCTACTCACCCTCTCGCCGTCTGATCGCGGCGTTTGAGTATTTCGTCCATCCCTACAAACTCCATCTCAAGGCCACCCGTCACACTCCCGAGCCGGTCCTCTCCGCCATGGCGGATTCCTTGGAGCTGACCACGGTGCTGAGTAAAGATGGCCTGGCGCGCTCCCA
>CAYRBI010000192.1:0-3734 GCA_964422415.1 uncultured bacterium
GGGCGGTCATGGATCGCATGATCCGCCCAGATCCCCCCCATAGGAATGGCTCCAGCGCCGTAAATCAAATACCGGTCTTCAGGTTCAAGGGGGGAGCGGACCAAACAACGGAATTCCTCTCAATGTGAGTGGTACAAAGAATGGGGGGGGCAGCAGGTCAGTCTGAGTTTAACGCTATTTAAAGACTGTATAATAATTGTTTGGCGGAATAGTGTATTAATCCCAATGGAATAGGAGTTTCAAATGGAAAGCCATAGTCCGCAATGTGTCAATTGCACCATTCTCAGGTGTGGCTCGAAAGACAAAAACAAGAAAGTACCAGCATCTTGTCCTACCGCGAATTATTCAGACTTAATCAAAGGGACGATGGACAAATATAAAATACCTGAAAACCAGGCAGTCATTCAGGGCTGGCGGAGCCTAATGAGCAAAGTCCTTGATCCTGAACAGGGGAAGGCCAAGTGGGCCTGGACAAGAATTGACGAAGTCATGGAATATGCCAAGATCCGGGGAATGAAAAAACTGGGTATCGCCACATGTTACTCAATGCTGTCAGAGTCGAAGGCCTTATCCATCATTCTTGAAAAGAATGGATTCACTGTTGTTTCCATAGCCTGTCTTTGTGGTGAAGTGAATCCCCAAGATATGGACATGCCGGGAGATATATTCTGTAACCCGATCATGCAAGCAGAAGTTCTCGATAAAGAGAATACTGATCTCAACATAATGGTCGGTCTTTGCGTGGGGCATGACATCCTGTTTTTGCGTCACAGTAAAGCAGAGACCACGCCACTTATCGTAAGAGATCGTTCTACAGGGCATAATCCTGTCGCTGCTTTATATCAAAGCCAGGGCTTCTATAGAGACAGATTCTTCAAGGAATGAGAAGTGGCGTGCCTTGCCCTCATTATTGGTGACCGGTTGAAAAACTCGTCGTTGCGATAGAGCCATGGATTCCCGCCTTCGCGGGAATGACGATCTCCAAAGGAATCAACCCCATCTTTCATTCCCGCGAAGGCGGGAATCCACGATACCACCATAACTTCGGGTTTTTTCCAGGCTGATATTCCTTCTGGTCATGCTTCTTTGTCCCTCCATTTTGTCCCTGATTTTCATTTATAGCCTTGGAGCTCCCGCCTTTTGGTGCTAGAACCTCATACCATGCGGATTGGACTGTTTATCCCTTGCTATATCGACCAGCTCTACCCCTCGGTGGGGATCGCTACCGTGTCGATTCTCGAACGTCTTCACCTCGAGGTGGACTTCCCTGTAGAGCAAACCTGCTGTGGCCAGCCGATGGCCAATACTGGCTGCTCCACCATGGCCAAGCCCTTCGCGGAAAGGTTTGTCCGGGTCTTCGAGCCTTATGATTACATTGTCTGCCCCTCGGGCAGTTGCACCGCCATGGTGCGTTACCAATACCCCGGTCTGGTGGACAATCATGAGGCCTGCCTGAAGGTGGCCTCCCGGACCTTCGAACTCTGCGAGTTCCTGGTGGATGTCCTCAAGGTCGAACATATTCCTGCCCGCTTTCCATATCGTGTCGGTTATCACCAGAGCTGCCATGGATTGCGTCAGCTGCGGTTGGCGAAGAGCAGTGAACTGGTGGCGGCCTCTTTCTCCAAGGTCCGCACCCTCCTGGAGGGGGTGGAGGGACTCACCTTGGTGGACCTCCAGAGAGTGGATGAGTGTTGTGGGTTTGGAGGGACCTTCTCGGTCAACGAGGAGAGTGTTTCTTGCCGGATGGGACTCGACCGCATCGCTGACCATGAACGCGCGGGAGCCGAGTTCATCACCGCCGTGGATATGTCTTGCCTGATGCACATGGACGGGTTGATCCGGAGGCAGAACAAGCCCATCCGGGTCAAGCATGTGGCCGAGATCCTAGCCGGGGAGGTGGAATAGGGGCATGGGTCATCCCCAAGCGGCTGCCACCTTCATCGAGGATAGCGAGCGTGTGCACTGGCATGACCAGGCGCTCTGGTATGTCCGTGCCAAACGGGATGCGGCGGTTCAGCAAATCACCGAATGGGAGCAGCTGCGGGAACGGGCCTCTACTGTTAAGGCACATGTGCAAGCTCATCTCGCCGGGTTCTTGGAGGAGTTTGAGGCCCACGCCCTTGCGCGTGGGATCCATGTTCACTGGGCCAGTACCGCCGAGGACCACAACCAGATCGTTCATGAGATCCTCTCTAACCACGGGGTTCGCCGGGTGGCCAAGAGCAAATCCATGCTCACCGAGGAATGTGGGCTGAACCAGTACCTCGAAGGGCGTGGGATTGAACTGATTGACACCGATCTGGGCGAACGGATCGTACAGCTTCGCAAAGAACACCCCAGCCATATCGTTCTCCCCGCTATTCATCTCCGCAAACGGGAGGTCAGCGAGCTTTTCGAGAAGCATCTCGGCACTGAGTCTGGAAATGTAGATGAGAAGCAGCTGACCGAGGCTGCAAGAAAACATCTGCGCCAGGTTTTCTTCACGGCGGATGCGGGTATCACCGGGGTCAACTTCGCGATTGCCGAGACTGGCGGTATTGTGGTCTGCACCAATGAGGGGAATGCCGATCTGGGCGTCTCCTTCCCATCCCTGCATATCGCTTGCATGGGGATCGAGAAGATCATCCCACGTGTTTCCGATCTGGGGGTCTTCACCCGGATGCTAGCCCGTAGCGCCACGGGGCAGCCCGGCACCACCTATACCACTCACTTTCAGGGGCCGGTGAAGGGTGGCGAACTCCATTATGTGTTGGTCGATAATGGACGTAGTGCCCTGCGCAAGCGTCCCCAGTTCCGGAAATCGTTGTTCTGCATCCGCTGTGGGGCTTGTTTAAACACCTGCCCAGTCTACCGCCGCAGCGGTGGGCACAGCTATGCCACCACCATCCCCGGGCCCATCGGATCGGTCCTGGCGCCCGCGAAGGATATAGGGCATTTCTATGACCTCCCCTTTGCCTCCTCTCTGTGTGGCTCTTGTTCAGATGTCTGCCCGGTCAAGGTGGACCTCCATGAACAGCTCTTGGCCTGGCGGCGCGAGGTGGTGAAAGAGGGACGGTTGCCGTTGTGGAAATGGCTTCAAATGCGGGTGATTACCTTCTGTCTGGCCACTCCCCGCCGTCTCCAACTCATCGGACAGCTCGGGCGGATTGCGCAACGTCTCCCGCGCTTTGTGATTTATAACCCATTGAACCCTTGGGGACGGCAAAGAGAGGTGCCTGCCACCGCCCAGCAGAGTTTCCGGGATTGGTATGTGGCGAGGGGGAGGAACACACCATGAATCGTGAGAAGATTCTGTCCGCGCTCCGTGAGGTGACCCTGCCTGAAACCCAGCTGCCAGATATTAGCCACATCGGAATAGTCTATCCTGACCCGGTTGAACAGTTCAAGACAGTACTCAAGTCAGTTGGCGGAGATTGGGTCGAGGTGATTGATCCCAATGGGATCGATGAGCTGATCCAGTCCCGTTTCCCGGAGGCGAAAAACATCTTCCGCAATGACTCTGGCGCCCGGTGCGAGACAGCGGGAAGCGTGGACTCCCACAGCCTGGAGGATCTGGATCTGGTGGTGGTGCGTGGGGTTTTTGGAGTGGCGGAGAATGCGGCAGTGTGGGTAACCGATACTTTGGTCCCCCACCGGGTGGCCTATTTCTGCACTCAGCACCTCATCCTCATTCTCGATCCCAACCACATTGTCCACAACATGCACGAGGCCTATGCGCGCTTGGATCTGCAGAA
>CAYRBI010000192.1:3834-11121 GCA_964422415.1 uncultured bacterium
GTCGTTTTCATCAGCCTCTTTCTCGCGGCCAGGGTGCCCCAGGCGATGTGGGGGGTGATCAGGCAGTTCTTCGCAGAGAGCAGGGGATTGTCTTCATGGATGGGTTCGACTGAAATGACATCCAGCGCCGCCGCCGCGAGCCTTCCTTGATTGAGCGCCTCCGCCAGATCCGTATCGACGACCAGGGGGCCCCTAGCCGTGTTGATGAGAATACATGAGGGTTTGACCCGGCTCAGGAATTCACGGTTCACCAACCCTCGGCTCTGCTCCGTTAACGGGCAGTGCAGGGTGATGAAATCCGAGCGTGTGGCGATCTCCTCTAGGCTAGCCCATGTGAAGGGGGTGTATGGCGGTGGGGGGCCCTGACATTCATCACAGGCGATCACTTCCATTCCCAACGCATGAGCCAATTCTCCGGACCGCCGTCCGATCCGTCCGAAACCGATGATCCCCATTGTCATCCCCGCCAGCTCGGTCAGGGGAGTACGCCAGAAACAGAAGTCCGGGCAACGCCCCCACTCGCCACGGTGAACCTCGGAGTTGTGCAGGGCGATCTGGTTGCAGAAGTGGAGCATCATCGCCATGACATGCTGCGCAACTGAATCGGTGCCATACTCAGGAACATTCGAGACTGGAATCCCCTGTTCTCTTGCTGCCTGAATGTTCACCACATCGAAGCCCGTGGCGGTGACAGTGACGAATTTCAGGAGCGGTAACTGACTGAGAATCTCCTGGGTCAGTTTCACCTTATTAATGATGAGGACCTCCGCCTGTTGTGCCCGTTCGATGACCAGGCCTGGTTCGGTCCGGTCATAAACCACCAACTCTCCCAAGGTTTCGACCTCGCTCCAGGGATTATCTCCCGGATTGAGAGTATATCCATCCAAAACCACGATCCGCATGTCTCTTACACCTTCCTTGGCCTCTTGTGGTTGTGCCGCGTTAAGGCTGTCTTCAAGGGATACCATCGTAGATGGAGCGGCGGTACGCAAGATCCATCCGTAGAGAAATGTTTTTTGTGGGGTCTCTTCTTGACGGTTCTGGGGATTGGCGTCAGCTTGCTGGCTAACTGTTGGGCTGATTGCACTCTTTCCAGTGAGGGAAAAAAGAATGCTAAAGACACGATTCGCAGTGGTTGGCTTGGTGACGATTCTCTTGGGTGCTCTGGCTAGCTTTGCCATGGCGGTTGACTCGCCCCTGACTCTCTCCTCGATGCAACACTGGAAGGTGGTGGTGGCGGAGGATGCCATCCCCAGCGAGCAATATGCGGCGGAGGAGTTCCGCTCGCTTTACAAGCAAGTGACCGGTGTGGAGATTGGATCTGGAACCGGATCTGTTGCGGAGGGTACTGTCTTCATCGGTCCAGGGAAAGAGATGCAGGCGCATCCTCAGGGCTTCGATGTGAAAGGTCTCGGCGAGGAGGGGCTGAAAATCCACCTCCAACGTGATGTTCTGGTAATCGCGGGGGGACGTCCCCGCGGTACCTTGTATGGAGTGTATGAATTCTTTGAGCGATATACTGGTGTCCGTTTTCTGACAAAAGATCACACCTTTATTCCCGAGAAGGCGGGTGAAGAACCGCTTGAAAGGGGCGAGTACACCTACACGCCTCTCTTCTCATTCCGCTGGTCCTACTATGGCGAGAACACGCAAGATCCGGCATTCGCGGCCCGGTTGCGGATTAACACGGTCTCCAATGATGCACGTCTCGGAGGCATGACTCATCACACCTTAATCAGCCATTCGGTGGCGAATTATGTCCCCACTTCGGTATATGGGAAGGATCACCCCGAATACTTCGCGCTCGTGGATGGGGTTCGCAAACTGGATATGAAGGGGGGTGGCCCGCAACTGTGTGTCACCAATCCAGATGTGATCGGAATCGTGGCGGAGGCGGTCAACAAGGAACTGGATGCCCATCCGGAGATGACCAATGTCAGTGTCAGCCAGATGGATAACGATGAATACTGTCATTGCTCACGCTGTGTTGCTTTGGCGGAGCAAGAGGACTCCCAGATGGGGCCACACCTGGCCTTTGTCAATGCCGTGGCTGAACGTGTGGAGAAGAAGCATCCAGGCGTAATGGTCGGCACTCTCGCCTACACTTATACGCGTAAACCTCCTAAGACTATCCGTGCGCGTGATAATGTGGAAATCCAGCTGTGCAGCATTGAGTGTTGTACCGTGCACGCGATTAATGATCCTGAATGCAAACTGAACAAGAAGTTTTGCGCGGACCTGACTGGCTGGAAGGACAAGTGCAAGAACATTTGGGTCTGGAACTACAACACGAATTTCCGTTCCTATGACCTTCCTTTTCCCAATCTTCGTAGCATTGACAAGAATGTCCGCTTCTTCGCTGAGAATGGAGCGCGCGGGGTCTTCATGCAAGCGGCGGGCAATGCCGTATCCACTGAGATGAGTGATCTCCGGAACTACATCATCTCCCGCTGTCTATGGAATCCCATGGCGGATAACGCAGACCTTTCGAATGAGTTCTGCATTTTACATTATGCGGAAGCGGCCAATCCCATCATGGAATACCTGGATGAGTTTCATTCCAGTGTCCAGAACAAACATCCGGCCTGTTTTCCCACCGAGGGAGAGGTGGGATTGAGTGCCAAGAGAGCACACCGCATTCTGGACCGCTTTAATGAGGCCTTGAGCATGGCTAAAAGCGATGAGGTTCGTAGCCGGGTGGAGAAGGCCTCGATCTGCGCACTCAAGGCGGTGATTGCGACTACTCCATTTGTTTGCGAGGGAGATCGTTACAAGATCGATACCACGGCAATTGGCGCTGATACAATCAGCCGTTACATCGATCTCTCCAAGCGCTTTGGTTTGAACATGGTTGGGGAAGAAAATTCAGCCGCCGATTATTGGAAGGAATTGGAGAAGCTCCAACAGGGCCTACCGGCCATTACGCTTGAAAACCAGGTCTGGAAGGTGGTTATCCTGCCAGAGCAAAATGGCAAGATTGTTGAGATGACCTACAAGAAGACGGGAAACAACCTTGTTGCGGCGCCCACCCGTAGTTTCGGGCGTTGGCACTCGCACGAGGAGTGGACCCAGATGGACCGTCCTGCTGCATCGGCCCCGAATGCCTTCACCTGGGAGAAGAACGGCCAGACCGCCATACTCACGAAAACTCAGGAGGATGGCTCTGTCCTACAACGCACGATTTCATTACCGGGTGATACAGCGGAAAAAGTCTCCTTCCATACTGAATTCACGGCGGGCGCTCCACAAACTGGTTTGGAGTTTAAGATCCATCCTGAGTATTATTCGGCAACCCGGTCCGAGGATCCGAAGGTGATCTCCATCTATGTCAAAGATCCGGATTGGACGCAGGTGAACACGGATTGGGATCGTGAAAAGGATCCGCTACCAGATAGGCCCTGCCCCCTGGCGAGTGGCGGCGCATATGCCTTCTACCATCACGACAAGAAATTTGGAGCCATCCAAACCTTCCAGCCCCAGGACTTCTCAAAGCAAATGATGTACTGGAGTCCGGGACGCAAACAAATCAGCCTGGAGATGTTCACTCCCAGCATGACGCTGGAGAAGGGGCAGAAGATGGCTTTTGGATATGAGGTGGGGTATCTTGATGTGCCTCCGGTAGTGGTGAAACCGTAAGTATTATGGAGTCATCATTCCCACGAAAGCGGCAATCCACGGTTGCATACAGAAAGGTTTTATTACATGAGTTCTATCATAAAGTTCACACTTCTGCTCCCGTTTCTCATGGTGATGGTAATGACCTGTCAGGCTTTCAATCCGCCGGTGGATGAGTCCGCTCAGTTCCGTGTGGAGATCCAAACCACCACTCAAGTGGAGGTGGCGAAGGGCCTCTTTAATGCATCGCTCAAACTGGCCAACAAGACAGCGATGGCTATGACCGCCGTGTGTGAAGTCTTTGGAGTCGATGGCTGGAAGGTAAGCGCGGCGGATTCGGGGCAGAGACAGTTTGAGGTTCCGCTGGCTGCCAATGAAGTCCGCGAGGTATCACTCCAGGTGACTCCCGCCACGAATTCTCATTCCGCGCTCTATCCCCTGCATGTCAAAGTGCGGATCAAGGAGGATGCGGAGGCGGCCCCTCTTCATGCCATCGCCATCGTGGAAGCCAAGGCGATGACAGTGTTCGAGGTGAAGCCGAAACAAGTGGCGGTGGTGACACCTAGTGTTCCGCTCGAATTGATGCGTATCACCACTGGGCGTGTCGAGATCATCCTGGACCAGGGGCGGACTGTGTCACTGCCGGGGGGATGGACAGGGCAGGAGGCGGAAACGAAGACCACGGTCTCCTTCGATCAACTGGTCACACGCCCGCCCAAGGCTGCTCCAGCTATTGCGATCCATCCTCCCTTCGGCACGGGCCCGGGTAAGGCGCGTCTCACCTGGCGGGTCAACCTTCCACAAGCGACTCCCATCACCCTTTCCACCGCCTTGTCCATCCGCGACACCCATGCCCCTGAACCGGACAGCGATGGGGTCACCTACCGTGTCCTGGTGGATGGCCAAGGTGTCTTTGAAAAGCACTCGGATTCCAAACCCTGGGAGGAGGTGCGGGTGGATCTGAGCGCCTTCGCGGGGAAAGAAATTGATCTCGCCCTCGAATCGGATCCAGGCCCCAAACGCGATACCACCTGCGATCAATCCTATTGGCGTCAACCTTGGATCCTGGCGGGGAAACCGGTACCTGAAGAATTACAGGATGACCTCGACCGGGAAAGCCGCCTGGTGATGGCTCAGAACGCCTTGACATCTGCTCTGGGTGAAAAGGGAAAGACAGGTGAGGAGCAGGGCTTGAAGCTCTTTCTCATGGGCGAGGGCGACAAGCGCTGTGGCTTGGCGATTGTGGATGGTCCCCATGGTCTGATCGATTCTGCCTGGGCAGTCGGTATTCCTGGAAAGGTGGTTGCATTCAAGGGATTCGGCCTGCTGGTCGAGGGAAGTGGGTTGCTTGATCCGTTGTGGGGATCTTCTCTCGAAGGGGAAGTCTGGGATGGAAACCGCTGCAAGATCAACCTCAAACGTGGGGAGCAGACGCATTGGGTGTCTATGGAGGTCCGGCCCGCGGAACAAGGCTTCGAGTTGAAATGGGATTCGGATCTTCCGCTGACGGATATTTCGAATGGTGGATTCTTGACCAAGGCGGAGGAGATCTATGCCGGGGTTGGGAATGTCCTCAAAGATCCCCAGGCCTCCTTCGTTCTGGAGGCGGATGGCCACCGTCTCTCGACACGGCATGTGGGGCTGCGGTTCGAAAATGATCTCAGCCTGGTACTGGCCTGCTCGAATCCTCCCGACCGGCTGGTGGTGGATCCCGAGCGGAAAGAATATACGCTGCATTCTCATCTGGCCGGTTCGTTCTACCTGGTTCCCTCCGGAATCAGTCCCTTTGATGCCGCGATCAAGTACCGGGGGATGATCGAGCTCACGCCTGGTCCTGGTGTGAAGCAGCTGGCGGGACGTTTCAGTTTTGATTTGTGGGGTGGGCATTATGCCGCGACCGCCGAGGGGATCGAAAAAGCGGCCCGTTATGGACTCACTCAGAGCGTGGTGGTTTTCCACAACTGGCAGCGTTGGGGCTACGATTACCGTCTTCCTGACATCTATCCCCCCAATCCGGACTTTGGCTCACTGGAGGACATGAAACGCCTGCGCGAGGTGTGCCGAAAGAATGGCATCCTCCTCGCCCCGCATGACAACTACATCGACATATATCCCGACTGCGATGATTTCAGCTATGACCTGGTCTGTTTCTGGCAGAACGGAACTCCCTGGAAGGCCTGGTACAATGAGGGACGCAAGGCTCAGGCTTACCGTTTCCGTCCCGATAAGTTCTTGCCCATCCTGGAGAAGAACCTCAAATTGATCCGGGATGGGTTCGCTCCGGATGCCTATTTCATCGATGTCTTCTCCTCCATTGGCGCCTTTGATTATTGGACTCAGGAGGGGGAATTCCATTCGATGAATGAGTCTCGTGACCATTGGTGCGAGGCCTTTGATAAAGTCCGTGAGATCCTCGGTGGCGATGCACCCCAAATCTCGGAGAGTGGTGTCGATTGGCTCATTGGCCATCTGGATGGCGCGCAGTGCAACCATATCGGTGTGAACAAGGGAACCACCGGTTTCTCCTGGACCATGGAATGCGCCGACACTGAACGGATTCCTTGGCAGGACGCGGTGATCCATGATGTCTTTGTACTCGAGGGTGCTGGGTATTCCTACCGTTACGCGGGAGGGAAAAGCATTCGTGATCATGGAATCCACAGTGATGACTATATTTCCGCCGAGGTTCTGACGGGGCATCCCGCCATGACGGATACTGTCTTCAACCGTGCTTCAGTGAGGAAGTATTGGTTGCTACATGACTTCATGAACGAGATCGCCGGACAAAAGATTACCAGCATCGAATTCGTAGGTGATAATATTCATCGCCAGAAGGTGGTTTATGGAAATGGTACCCAGGTGTGGGTGAACCGCGGCGAGTCGATCTGGACACTACCGGATGGGAAAGAGCTGCCGAATTATGGTTTCTGGGCACAAGGTCCTACTACAAACGCGGGCATTCATTTAAGGAATGGTTGTATCGCCGAAGAGGCCAGCGGGCCACAGTACCTGTATGCCGATGGACGTGGCAAGAACAGTGAAAACCCCATGGATGCTATGGAAGAGCCAATGAGCGATTTCGGCTGGTGCCGTACCAACGCTGGTATTCGCCTGACCCGGGAAAGCAAGGGTGTGACCATAACTCTGCTTCCCGGCACTCAATACGGAAAGCTCGAGTTGGCCCTGGAACCTTTTGGATTACCAAAGAATCCGAAGGTATTAGTCGAGTTATTCGATGGCTCCCTGTCTGGTATTAAAACCGAGGAAAGCGGAGGATTCATCTCCTTGATGAGCACCCCGGAGCATTTCGCCTACAGAGTGGGAAGAGACTAAACTTTCAGGAAAGGGTGAATTTTTTCAAGTTAATCGACTGGCTGCTAACGACAGGGAATGCAAGCGAAACCAAAGTGATGAAACAGACAATCTCGCGTAGAGAGGCTCTCGCCTTGATATCATCCAGTGTGCTGGCATCCACAACATACTCAGCGGAACAGAGTCAGCGTTTTCTTACACGCGGAGTTATTTTGTATCCCTGGGATCTAACTCTGAAGGACTGGCCAGAACGTGCCAAACAGGCGGGAATGACTACCATCGGACTCCATGCGTGTTCCCGCCTGGATGTCCTGGTGGATTTTGTTAAATCCGAGCCGGGACAAGCCTTCCTTACCAGAT
>CAYRBI010000193.1:0-11100 GCA_964422415.1 uncultured bacterium
TGCGCCGCGGTCAGCGTGGCACTGGTAGCGACACGCAGAGCGCCAACAAGAGTACGGATTCCGCAACGCCACCCGAGGGTGGACCGATGGGTGGACCGCCAGAAGGTGGTCCCATGGGCAGTCCCCCGGATGGTGGTCCCATGGGTGGTCCTCCAGGGGGTGGCCCGATGGGTGGTCCTCCTGGTGGTGGTCCCATGGGTGGTCCTCCAGGCTTCGGTCCACAGATGCCCGAGATGGAAGCCCTGCAGACCGCCTTGGATAAGGCTGACACTCCCGATGCTGACATTCAGACCAAGTTGAAGGAATTGCGTGCCGCGCGTGCGAAACAGGAAGCGGAGCTCAAGTCTTCGCGAGAAGAATTACGTGCACTGTTGACCCCCCGCCAGGAAGCCATGTGCGTCATGATGGGCCTTCTCGATTAGGCCTGTCTGGATTCAAACGTGGCGGTTGGATGAGAGAGAGAAAGCGTTGGATAGGAAGCCCTCGGAGAGAAAAGTGATACACATCACGGGGGCTTCCTTCTCCGCTTACGGCGGAAAAGGAATTGACCAGAAAGGGGTGATTTGGCCGTGGTGGATACACATGAACTGTTGGACAATATGATCCAATTGCGGCAGCTGTCGCCCTCCGACGCTAAGGCGTTATACCAACAGAGGAATGGGGCGGGGGTGTCGGATCTACAATCCGAAGCTGATGTTCTCCGTTGGCTGGCGGATGAGTACGGACTTGGTTTCACGGATCTGGAGGACATCGATCCGGACCGCCAGTTACTCTCATTGTTTCCCGCCCGTGTTTTACTCAAGAATGAGGTGCTGCCCTTGCGGAAGATCGGCGATTCGGTGGAAGTGGCCACCAGCCGGCTTTTCGCCACCGAGGGACTGGATACCCTCAAGGTCCTAACAGGCTTGAACTTGACACCCATCCTCGCTCCCAGTGAAGCCATCCGGCGCGAGATGAAAAAACGCCTGGGGGTAGGCGCGGATACCCTCGATACGCTGGAGGAAGAAGCTTCGGTTCTCGTGGTGGATGAAGCGGGTTTGGCCGCCGGGGATGAGGAAAACGACCTGGATAGCGCCGCCGAGGATGCCTCGATCATCCGCTTCGTCAATCAGGTGCTTACCGATGCCATCGCACTGCGGTCGACCGATGTTCACATCGAGCCCTTCGAGGATGAACTGCGCATCCGTTACCGTATTGACGGTGTTCTGCAGGATGTTCCCGTTCCCGCACAGATTAAGCGTTATCAACCCGCGATTGTCTCCCGCGTGAAGATTCTCAGCCACCTGGATATCGCCGAAAAGCGTCTCCCCCAGGATGGCCGTATCAAACTGCGTGTTGAAGCCAATGAGGTGGATGTCCGTGTTTCCGTGATCCCCATGCTGCATGGGGAGGCAGTCGTCCTCCGGTTACTACGTCAAGATGCCTCCCTCATGCAACTTTCAGAACTGCACCTAGGCCTCCGGGAAGAGCGGATTTTCCACAATCTACTCGCGATGCCTCACGGTATTGTTCTGGTGACCGGTCCGACGGGAAGTGGCAAGACCACGACCCTCTATTCAGCGCTGGGCGAAATCAATGATTCTGCGCGCAAGATCATCACCATCGAAGACCCGGTCGAGTATCAGATGCGGGGAGTCAATCAGATCCAGGTCTCCGAAAAGGCCGGACTGACCTTCGCCCGCGGGCTGCGCGCCATCCTGCGTCATGACCCGGATGTGGTGCTGATCGGTGAGATTCGTGATACTGAAACCGCTCAGATTGCCGTTCAAGCCTCCCTAACCGGTCACTTGGTTTTCTCCACTCTTCACACCAACGATGCCCCGGGTGCTTTAACCCGCTTGGTGGATATGGGTGTGGAGCCGTATCTCGTGGCCTCCTCGCTGGAAGCTGTCTTGGCGCAACGCCTGGTTCGTGTGCTCTGCCCCCATTGCAAGGAGGAAGACGCCTCCGGCAAGGCCGCCGCCATCAAGGAACAAAACGGCATCGATAAGAGCCAGCCTCTGTTCCGCGCGGTAGGCTGCCGTGAGTGCCGTCAGACTGGTTACCACGGACGCCGTGGTGTGTTTGAGATCATGGATCTGAATGAGGAGATCCGTCAGATGATATTGCGGAGTTGCTCCTCCGGCGAAATCCGTGAAGTGGCGGTCCGTAATGGGATGACTTCGCTCAATGAGAGTGGCTGGCGGCTGGTGGCCGAAGGGGTGACCACGGTGGATGAAGTCTTCCGTGTCACCAAGGACTCCCGTCGAAACGGAACGCTCTACACCAACGGCGATGGCCACTGAGACCGGGCAGTATAACCAGGGTGGCGGACTCTCAAATCAGGTAGCGGAACCATGCCAAACTTCCAGTATCGTGGTCTTCAACGGGATGGAGCGGTAGCCGAGGGCAGCCTTGAGGCTGGCGGACGTCAAGAGGCGTTCCGCATACTGGAGGAACGTGGACTGACACCGCTCAACTTGACGGAGGACAGCAGCGTTCCCTCCAACGGCCAGCCGCACCTGTCTCTCAAGATGAAGCGGAAGAAGGTTCCCTTCCATGCCCTTGAGAGTTTCACTCGTCAACTTTCCAATCTCCTGGCGGCCGGAGTGCCACTGAGCCGCGCGTTAAAAATCCTCAGCAAGGAAGCCTCTGTTCCCGTCGCGGCGGAAAAATGGAAAGAAGTTCATGACATGGTGGTCGATGGAACCTCCCTCGCCGATGCGATGGGGCATTCTCCCGACACCTTCCCACGTGTGTATGTCGCCATGGCGCAAGCCGGCGAGACGGGTGGTTTTCTGGATGTGGTCCTGGCGCAGATCGCGGAGTTTCAGTCGCGCGAAAAGGAGTTGCGCGCCAAGGTCTTCGCGGCCCTGATCTATCCGGCGGTGTTGCTCTGTCTGGCCATCTCGGTTCTCGTTTTTTTACTCGTTTTCTTCATCCCAAGATTTCAAACTATTTTTACTGGTTTTGGAGCCTCTCTACCCGCTCTGACACTGGCCATTGTCAGCACCAGCGCCTTTGTCCGCCAGTATGGTTTATTTGTCGTGGCAGGCATCGTGGTGGTGTATTTCCTGGTACGCAAGTGGCTCCAAAGCGACAGCGGACGCCGTCAGTGGGAAAACCTGCTGCTGGCGATGCCGGTGATTGGACCTCTGCAGGCAAGTTTTTCCATGGCGCGCTTCTGCCGGATGCTGGGCACCCTCATCAATGCCGGTGTACCCCTGATCAACGCGCTGACCGTGGCCCGGAGATCCATCTCCAACCAGACTCTGGTGGATACAGTGGTCAATTCGATCGAACGGGTCAAACAAGGTTCGCGTTTGGCCGACAGTTTGTCCTCCTGTGGCGAGCTCTTCCCCGGGTCGGTGCTCGAAATGATATCCGTGGCGGAGGAGTCTGGCCGCCTGTCCGAAGAACTGGTCCGTCTCGCCACCGTGACCGAATCGGATCTGGACCGCCGCATGAAGATGGCGGTTGCGCTGGCTGAACCACTCATGCTGTTCCTGATCGCCGGTTTCATCGGGGTCATTTTCGTGGGGATGGTAATGCCCATCTTTACCATTCAGGAGTACATCAAATAACCAACTCAATGGAGGCAATCAATATGTTAACAACCCAATTCGTCATCAACGGCTCCCGGAGGGGCCTGAAATCAGGAGCTAAAGGCTTCACCCTGGTGGAGATGCTCTTGGTGCTGTTGATCCTGGCCACCTTGGCCGCGATTGTAGTGCCTAAATTCGCGGGACGTACCGAACAAGCTAAAATCACCGCCGCACAGACCCAGATCAACTCCTTTGAAACCGTGCTCGATGCCTTCGAGGTGGACAACGGTTATTACCCCAAGGGTGAAGATGGACTGCAGGACCTGGTCGTGCAACCGCGTGATGCCAACAAATGGCACGGTCCCTACATCAATGAAGTCCCCAACGACCCCTGGGAGCGCCCTTATATTTACACCTGTCCGGGCAAGTACAACCAGAACGCTTACGATGTCCTGTCGATCGGCCCCGATGGACGGAGTGGAACCGAGGACGACATCGCGAACTATACCATTGGCAAGTCACGATGAAGGCAGCCGGACCGCGGCGCGGATTCACCTTGATCGAGTTGATCCTGGTCATGCTGGTGTTATCCACCGTCTTGGCTCTCGCCGCGCCACGGCTCTCGGGATTCATGTGGGGGCGGAACCTCCAGGAGGAGGTACGCCGGTTACTCGCGCTGAGCCGTTATGGAAGGAGCCTGGCGGTGTCGCAATCAACCCCCATGCATCTCTGGGTTAATCCCGAGGAAGGCTCTTATGGCCTGGCTCCCTTCGCGGGCTACACCGTCGAAGACGAGAAAGACTTTACTTACCACCTTCCGGAAGGAATGCGGTTCGAGGTGGACTCGGACCAGCTCGACGAGAATGGCCGTAGTTATATCTCCTTCTGGCCGGATGGAACGATCGACGAGCTCAGCCTGACCCAGTTGGTTGTGCAAGGCCGTGACCAGGAATCGATGGCCCTGGTGCAGAAAGATCTTGTGGCGGGATATGAGATTGCGGACCACCATCGCGTGGTCGCCGTGGAGAACTCCCATGCGAAGTCGAAACGGACAAGTTCGCGCAAGCGCTCATAGGCTGGGTGCCTTCACCTTCGCGGAGCTCCTGGCCGCCATGTTGTTCGTGGCCATTGTGGTCCCGGCGGTGGTTCAGGGCATGACCCTGGCCAACCGGGCGGGAGTCGTCGCTGACCGCAAACGCATCGCTGGAGAGTTGGCCGACAATTTGCTCACAGAGTGGATTGTCACCGAAGAGTGGCGTGAAGGACAACGCAGTGGAACCTTCGGTGATGCCTGGCCGGATTACCGTTGGGTCATGGTGGATAACGAATGGGAAGAGGATACCGATGCCGGGATGCAGGTTCTCTCGGTCGAGGTCTTCTACACAGTCCAAGGTAAGGAATACAGCGTCACTCTGACCACCCTCGCGGAGGATTCAGAGGACGAAGACACGGAAGAGGACTCCGAAGACACAGGGAGTGCGAGCAGCGGATGATGAATGCTGGACAGCATTTATCCAGAGGGCGGAACTCAGGATTTACTCTGTTAGAGATCCTTACCGCCACGCTCATGTTCACCATCATCATTGGCGCGCTGTACTCTGTTTTTTATGGGGCAATCAGGATGCGGGAAAAGGCGTACAAGACTTTCGAGAAGGGTCTACCAAGGGCGTATGTGTCCTCTGTAATCCGCAAGGATCTCTTGAGTCTGCTGCCCTCGAGCGGTCTCTTTTCCGGGGCTCTGATTGGCGAGAATGAGGAAGAGAACGGAGTCCGGCGCGATACCATCGAGTTCTATACCTCCTCCGGCATCGTCACCGACGCGAGTCCCTGGGGTGACATCCGGCATGTGAAATACTCGCTCGCCACGCGGGATGAGTTGGGAGAAGAAAAGAAAGAGGATTCCTCCACACTGGCAGCGGTGGATCTCATCCGCACGGTAACCGATAACCTACTCCAAACCGAAGAGGAAGAACCCCGCATAGAACATTTGCTGCATGGGGTCCAGTCATTGGAGATCGCCTACTACGACGGTGAATATTGGGAGGATTCCTGGGATGCAACCACGCAGACGGATGAAACGGTGGAGGCGGTCAGTATGCTGATCAGCTTCGATCCGCAATCCGCGACGGATACACAGCCAGACCTTCCAATCCGTCTGGTGGTTCCCCTGATCATCGAATCGGCATCGAGTGAATCCTCCTCGAGTTCATCATCTGGAGGTTCCTCCACGGGGGGTGGTTCTAGTGGGGGTGGCTCGACGGGAGGCGGCTCTGGTGGAGGCGGTGGCGGTGGTTCAGGTACGGGAGGAATGAAATGACACGGTTGAATTCCTCTCAGATCCATTCTCCCAACCACCCGGCACGCCGTGGCACGGTGTTGATCGTGGTGCTGTGGCTCACCCTTACTCTGGTCAGTGTGGGATTGGTGTTCGCTGAATCGATGCGCCTTGAATACCGGGCCGCTGAGAACTCCATGGCCGGTTTGAATTCCATGCATACCATCGAGGGAGCGAGGCGGTATCTGACATATTTCCTCGAGAATCTCGAAACTCCGGGGACCATTCCCGACACGGATGATTATGAGGCCGAGCAGGTTCGGATCGGGGATTCCTATTTCTGGCTGATGGGGCGGGGAACCGAGTCGGATACGATTGGCGATAAAGAACCGGTCTACGCGCTTCTGGATGAGTCCTCCAAGATCAATCTCAACACCGCCACCGCCGAGATTCTGGAGGCCTTACCCGGCATGACCGCGGCGCTGGCGGGGGCCATCATCGATTGGCGTGACACCGACTCGGATGTGACTGACAGCGGTGCGGAATCGGAAACCTATCTCCGCCACACTCCCAAATACAACTGCAAAAACTCCAGCTTCGAAACCGTCGAGGAACTCCGCCTGGTGTATGGTATGATCGGGGATCTCTTGTATGGCGAAGACACGAACTACAACGGCATCCTCGATCCCAATGAGGATGATGGCGATGAGTCCTTGCCGAATGACAACAAGAATGGAACGCTCGATTGTGGCCTGCTGGAATATGTGACCGTGTATTCGCATGAACCGAATACCGATTCGGATGGAGAAGAGCGGATTAACGTAGCCAGTACCAGTAGCTCGTCCAAACTCACCTCGCTCCTCGAGGAAACCCTTGGTTCAGAGAGAGCCGCCCAGATTAAAACGGTCAGTAATCCCAAAAGCGTGCTTGAGTACTATGTGAAGAGCGGACTGACCGCTGATGAGTTTGAACAGCTCGCGGATTCCTTGACCGCCTCCGATGAGAGCACTGTCCAGGGTTTGATCAATGTCAATACCGCCAGCGAGACTGTATTGGAATGCATTCCCGGAATTGGGCAACAGTATGCCTCCGCGATCATCTCCGCGCGGGAGGGGAAGGATGAGGATAGTGAGTCCTTCGCCTGGTTAACCGAGGTCCTGGATGAGACCAGCGCCACGGAGGCGGGTCCCTATCTGACCTGGCGGGCTTACCAGTTTTCAGCGGACATTGTCGCGGTTGGACCTAACGGACGGGGTTTCCGGCGGGAGGTACTTGTGATTGATACATCTGGCGATTCGCCCATCGTTGTCTACCGCCGGGACCGTACCCGTTTGGGCTGGCCGCTGACCACCGATCTGCGAAAACAACTTTTGCAAGGAACATTGACCCAAAATGAGAGGGATTTCTCATGAGAACACCCAGACCCTCCTCCGTGGTGGGAATATCCTTTGAGAGTGGCTGGATTACCGCGGCGGTGGTCCAGAACCAGGGTGGCCGCGCGCGTATCCGTGAACGTCTGAGGGCACCCCTTTCCCTCAATCCACTCGTGGATGATCCGGAGCTAGTGGGACGCGAGATTCATAACCTCTTCGTAGAGGCAGGGATCCACGAGAAAAAGTGCGTGATTTGTGTACCCCTGAAATGGGTGTTCTCTCTGCGCACCGAGTTACCCGATATTACCGGTGCGGACCTGGAGAGCTTCCTCCAAGTCCAAGCCGAGAGATCCTTCCCCTTCTCTCCCGAAGACCTGTGCCTTTCGTCCTCGTGTTACCGGACTCCCTCTGGAGCTGGGCAAGCCATGCTGGTGGGTGTCCCACGCAGTTATATCACCCGTCTCCAGGGCGCGTTACGTTCGGCGCGCTTGCGTCCCCTGAGCATCACCCTGGGTATTACCTCCATCTTGGGCAAGATCGAGGAATACAATGACAGCGCGATCGCGATCCTTCTGACTGAATCGAGTGTCGAGTTGGGTATCGTGACCAGGGGGGGTGTGGTTACGGCACGTCCCTTGGACGATGCGGTGATGGTCGAACAAGATGGCCGTCAAATCGACTCGGACCTGGTGGCCCGCGAAGTGCGAATCACCCTGGCGCAGTTGCCGGAGGATATCCGTAACGCGATTCGAGAGCTCTATCTCATTGGTCCCTCCAGCGAGGTGGCTCCGCTCATGGACTCCCTCAAACGGATGTCCGAGCGTAATGGACTCACGGTCACGCGGAGAGTTCCAGACCTGGAACCGCTCCTGTCCAAGCCCGAGGAAGCCGAGACGGTGTGTGGATTGATCCCGGTGGCCTTCTCGGCGGGGGCTCGTTGCATCTTGGGATACCCCCCGGAGTTCGAGTTTCTACCACCCCGGGTATCCCGGTTGAAGCGGCTGACAGGAAGGGTTTCCACGCGGGGGACACGCTGGCTGGGAGCGGCGGCGGCACTTATTCTTCTGTGCGCGGGTGGCGCCTTCTTCTATCAGGATTACACGCTACGGAGCCTTGAATCCAAATGGACCGTTATCGAACCGAAGGTCAAGGAAGTAGAAGCTCTACAAGCACGGATTCGTGAATTCCGTCCCTGGTTCGATGACTCGGTTCCCTCCCTGGCCATTACACGCGCGGTTACTGAAGCTTTTCCCGAACCGGCCTCTGTCTGGGCGAAAGACTTGGCGATCAAGGACTCCTCGGAAGTAACCTGTTCGGGATTCGCGCGCACCAATCAAGACTGGCTGGACATGCGCGACCATCTACGCGCCATGAAATCGGTCAGGGATCTGAAGGTTCACCAGGTACGCGGTAAGTCACCCTTGGAATTCACCATCAGTTTTGACTGGCGCCAGGAGGGTGGAGAATGACACCAAAGAACCGGGAGTGGTTACTGGCGGTCACGGCGGGCGTGTGCATTGGGGCCTGGGTAGCGGACAGTTTCATTCTGACTCCCCTGACCGGCCTTTGGAAAAGCCGTTCAGAACGTATCGTCGAGCTACGCAAGCAGTTGACCAAAGGCCAGATGTTGATCGAGCGTGAGGATACCATTCGAAAGCGATGGAGCGATATGAAGGAACACGCCTTTACCTCCGAGGTAGCCGAGGCCGAGGACCGGATTCTGAAATCCGCTAGCCGGTGGGCGCAGACGAGTGGGCTGGGACTCTCATCCTTGAAACCCCGTGTGACTCAAGAAAGCGAGGAGTTTAAAAAGGCGGAGTTCAGCGCCTCCGGCCAGGGCAGTATCGATTCCGTGGCGCGGTTTCTCTATGAACTCGAACGCGATGACCTACCCCTCAAGGTAGAACAGGTCCAAATCAGCGCACATGATAAAACCGGCAAGGAATTGGCACTGGAAGTGAGATTCAGTGGACTCTTATTGGCGGCGGAAGGAATATGAAGCCTCATACTGTATTGTCACGAATGACGTGGCGGAGTTGGTTTTTCCTGGGACTCATCTCCTTGGGAATTGTGATCCTGGCTGGGGGCGCATCCGCCCAGGAGGGTCAGAAGAACACTGCCGCGGAGGGTTCCTTTGAATCTTTTGAGATCATCGTGAACCGTAATATCTTCGACCCCAACCGGCGTTCTGACCGCCGGAAACCCAGCCCAGAAGAAGAAGCCGCACGGGCGGCGAACACAAGTGCCTCCTCCGAGGAGGGGAACGACAACTTCCATAGTGAGGAGATGGCCCTGGTGGGAACGCTGATCGACGGAGGCACATCAGTGGCTTTTTTCACCAGCGAGAATTCCGACTTCAAAACGGTGGCGCTGCTCGGAGAGACAATTGGAGATTTCCGGCTAGCCGAGATCCGCACTGAACATGTGAAGCTCGAAAATAACGGAAAAACCATCGAACTTCCTGTAGGATCCCGTATGAGCAGCCAGCGGGATGGTGGGTGGACCGTAGCTGCGAATCCACGTCCACGCTTGACCCCAAAGAATGAGAGTGAAGCAGCGCCTTCACCCAAAGAGGAGGATTCAGCGAATCCATCCACGGAGACCACGGCCTCATCCAAATCGTCAACAACTCCAGCGGCCACATCCACAACGGGCGGTGGCACGGATGATGTACTCAAGCAATTGATGGAAAAACGCAGAAAGGCCCTTGAGAAAAAATGAGAGACAGAGATTGTATCCACAAGTGGTTCGCGGTCTCAGCGCTCGCTCTGGCGCTATTGCCAGGGCGTCTCTGTCTGGGACAAGAGTCAGCGGCCCCTCCCATGGAACCCACCCGGGAACAGGCGAACTTGGAACGAGCCGTTTTGGAACAGGCTTCCATGGAGCAGGCCACTCAGGAGGCCCCCAACCAACCCATGGGGATGAATGAGATCCCCGATGAACCGCCCCTCAAGCCCAGTGAGGGGGAAGAGGGTCTCCGCCTCAATTTCCGGGGCGCTCCCTTGGATGATGTGCTTGATTACCTCAGCAAGGCCGCTGGTTTTGTGATTGTCCGCGAGGCGCAAGTCGATGCTGTCGTGGATGTGTGGAGTTACCAACCCCTCACTAAGGATGAGGCGGTTAACCTCTTGAACACGATCCTGAACGAAAAGGGCTATGCCGCCATCCGGCGGGGACGGACCTTGACCATAGTCGACCGCAAGACCGCGAAGGAACGTGACCTGCCAGTGAAAACTGGCTCGGACCCAGAAGAAATTCCGCAAACCGATCAAATGGTGACGCAGATCATCCCGGTCCGGTATGTAGATGTGGTCGCGCTAGTCGAAAACCTTCAGCCACTTCTCCCTTCGTATTCGAGCATGACCGCCAACCAGAGTAGCAACTCCCTGGTCATTACCGACACCCAAGCGAATGTGCGCCGTCTGGCTGAGATCGTCAAAGCCCTCGACACCTCCATCTCCAGCATCTCCACCGTGAAGGTGTTTCAGCTGCAATACACCGACGCCACCGAGTTGGTGGATGTGATCAAGCAGATCTTCTCCAGCCCGGATTCCAGTAGTTCCTCGAGTCGTGGGGGACGTGGACGGATGGGTGGTTTTATGGGGATGCCGGGAATGCCGGGGATGCCTCCGGGCATGATGGGGGGAGGGAGCTCGGACGACCAGGGTAAGAACAAGGCGCTGCAAGCTGTCTCCACGGTCACGGCGGTGGCGGATGAACGCTCCAACTCGCTGGTGGTCAGCGCCCCCGCCGAGGTCATGCCCACCATCGAGAAGCTGGTCAAGGAAATCGACACCGTGATGGAGGATCTCACCGAGATCCGGGTCTTCTTCCTGAAGTATGCCGATGCGGAAGAGCTGGCGGAGACGATTACGGACATTTACGAAACAGATAGCACGAGTAGCAGTAGTAGCAACCGGAGTGGCAG
>CAYRBI010000194.1:0-3745 GCA_964422415.1 uncultured bacterium
ATGCCAGTAGGCATGATACCCAAAAGGAAGGGGGAGTAGTTTGTTTGCGTCACACAAGGAGGAACGCTCGATGCGAACCGTTACCAATACTACAGGATCGAAGGGTTCAGCCCTCACTCTGATCGTCATCACCGCCGTAGTGGCCGCCGGGGTAACATTTGCCGTAGCGGCTCTATTGGTCAACATCTTCGAGCGCAAGCAGGAGGGGCGGAATCCCTTTTTCCGGGTAGTAGACCTCGATGACCAGACCGAGGATCCAGGCATCTGGGGCAAGAACTTCCCTCAACAATACGATTCATACAAGCGGACTGTGGATATGGTGCGTACACGCTTTGGGGGAAGCGAGGCCATGCCGCGTACCCCCACCGAAGCGGATCCCCGTTCAGTGGTCTCGGAATCGCGGTTGGAGGAAGACCCACGGCTGGTGACGATGTGGGCGGGATATGCTTTTTCGAAAGATTTCCGCGAGGAGCGTGGTCATGCCTACATGCTGGATGACCAAGTTTACACCGAACGTCAGCAATTCGCCAAACAACCTGGCGCCTGTATCCATTGCCATGCCTCGGTCTATGTGCCCTATAAGAAGCTAGGCGGCGGAGACCTCTTTAAGGGCTTCGAGATGATGAACCCGATGCCCTACCCGGAGGCACGCAAGCTCGTGAACCATCCAGTCGCATGCCTTGATTGCCATGATTCCCAAACCCTGCAACTACGGGTCACACGGCCTGGTTTCCTTGAGGGCATCAAGGTCTACAAGGAGAGCCAGGGGATTAAGGATTACGATCCCAACACAATGGCCACCCGTCAGGAGATGCGGACCTTTGTGTGCGGCCAGTGCCATGTGGAGTATTACTTCAAGGGCCCAGAAAAGCGTTTGACTTATCCCTGGTTCAAGGGTTTGAAGGTGGATGAGATCCTGGCCTATTACGATGAGGTGGGTTTCAAAGACTGGGTCCATGCCGATACCGGGGCGAATGCCTTGAAGGCGCAGCATCCAGAGTTCGAGACCTGGAACCAGGGCATTCATGCCCGGAGCGGGGTGGCCTGCGCCGATTGCCATATGCCTTACAAACGCGTGGGCGCACTCAAGATCAGCGACCACCATGTACGCAGCCCACTCTTGAACATCAATAATGCCTGCCAAACCTGTCACAAGTTCTCCGAGGAAGAACTCAAGGCCCGGGCCGAGACGATCCAAGAACGCACTTATTCGATGCGCAATCTGGCGATGGACGCGCTCATGGACCTGATCAATGACATCAAGACCGCCAAAGGGAATGGAGCCACGGATGAACAGCTAGCTCCCTCACGCGATTTCCAGCGTAAGGCCCAGTTCTTGCTAGATTTTGTCGAGGCAGAGAACTCAAGCGGGTTCCATGCCCCCCAGGAAGCGGCCAGGATTCTGGTCCAGTCTATCGACTATTGCCGGAAAGGGCAGAACACCCTGAGAAAACTGAGTTAAGTCTGCTTCCTTGACCCCATCCATGGCTTACGACATACTTCCAACTCAGCGAGGGGTGGCCAGTCGTATTGTCACCCTTCATTCATGTCAGGAGAGAGACAAAGCGCGCCGATGAAGGCCATCATACCCGTAGCGGGAGAGGGAACCCGGCTACGCCCCCACACCCATACCACCCCTAAGGTGCTTGTCCATGTGGCAGGAAAACCGATTCTGGGGCATATTCTTGAGGAATTGATCGCGGTTGGTGTCGATGAGGTAGTGCTGGTAGTGGGTTACCGGGGGCAACAGGTCACCGATTATGTGACCAGCGAATATAACCTCAAGGTTCATGTGGTCCGCCAGGAGAAGCTACTGGGTCTGGGACATGCCATCTACCTGGCACGCGAACACTTGACCGGGGGACCGGCGTTGATTGTCTTGGGCGATACCATCTTCGAATGTTCTTTCGAAGGGGTTCTCAACAATGGCAACTGCTCAATCGGGGTCAAAGAAGTCGAGGATCCCCGGCGGTTTGGTGTCGTGGTTCTCGAGAATGGCTGGATCAAGAACCTGATGGAGAAACCCGATCCACCTCCCAGCAACCTGGCCATCGTGGGGCTCTATTATATCCAGGATACCGCGGTGCTGCGCCAGGCGCTGGAGAAGTTAATCCTTGAACAGGATCGCAAGACCAAGGGAGAATACCAGTTGACCGACGCGCTCGAGATCATGCTCGGGCAGGGAGTCAAGATGAGCACCTTCCCCGTGGAGGGGTGGTATGACTGCGGGAAGCCTGAAACCCTGTTGGAAACCAACCGGGCGCTCTTGAAAAAGAAATCACGTCCAGTGAAGGCAGAGGGTTGCATTATCCGCGAGCCGGTACACATCGCGGATGGAGTTACCCTTGTGGACTCGATTGTCGGTCCGTATGTTTCCATAGCGGAGGGCAGCCACATCGAGCAATCAATCATCGAGGATAGCATCATCAACCGGAACTCGGTGGTCAGACGGGCGGCCTTGAAGGGATCGTTGCTGGGTGATTCCTCGCTGGTGGAGGGTTCCTTCCAGAGTCTGAACATCGGTGACTCGGCTCAAATCTGGTTCGGTGAACCCCGGCTGTAAAGACCAGCACTGCACAGGAAAACCATCCCCGGTCCTTCTCTACTCAAGTAAGGGCAGTCTCCGGGGCGATTACAATAGAGGAGGCGAGTACAAAGAAATGGCGCATCGTTATCTGTTCACATCTGAATCCGTCACGGAGGGGCATCCCGACAAGATCTGCGATTTGATCTCGGATTCAGTCCTCGATGCCGTGTTCTCCAAGGACAAAATGGGAAGAGTTGCTTGCGAGACCCTGGTAACCACCGGCGTGGCTGTAATCGCCGGGGAGATCTCGACCAAGTGTTATGTGGATTTCCAGCAGGTAGCGCGCAGCGCGATCAAGCGCATCGGGTACACCGACGGCACAATGGGATTCGATTGGAAGACCTGCGCGGTGTTGGTGGCGATTGATCCGCAGTCTCCCGACATCGCTCAGGGTGTCGATGAGTTTGATGACCACGAACAGGGCGCGGGCGACCAGGGAATGATGTTCGGGTATGCCTGCAGGGAAACCCCAACCCTCATGCCGATGCCCATTTACCTGGCTCACCGTCTGACCGAAAAGTTGAGCCAGATCCGCAAGGACAGCGTGCTTTCTTACCTCCGTCCCGATGGCAAGTCCCAGGTGACCGTGGAATATGAAGATGGCAAACCTATCCGCGTGGAGGCCATCGTGCTTTCGACTCAACACGATGAGGAAGCCACCCACGAGCAGATCAGCAAGGACTTGATGAAGCATGTCATCAAGCCGGTGATTCCAGCGGAGTTCCTGGATAAGAACACCAAGATTCATATCAATCCGACCGGGCGTTTCGTAATCGGTGGCCCCCATGGTGATGCGGGACTGACCGGGCGCAAGATCATTGTCGACACCTATGGCGGCATGGGGCGGCATGGCGGTGGGGCCTTCTCGGGCAAAGACCCCACCAAGGTGGACCGTTCCGCCGCGTATGCCATGCGGCATGTGGCCAAGAACATTGTCGCTGCGGGCCTGGCGGAGCGTTGCGAGACGCAGGTGGCCTATGCCATCGGTGTGGCCCAACCGGTGTCGCTGATGGTCAACACCTTCGGAACCGGAACGATCCCCGATGAGGAGATTGCCGAGCGGGTCAAGAAAGTTTTCGATCTGCGCCCGCGCGCCATCATCGACCGCCTCGACCTACGCCGTCCGATCTACGCCAAGACCACCAACTACGGCCACTT
>CAYRBI010000194.1:3845-9386 GCA_964422415.1 uncultured bacterium
ACTCTCCACCATCTTCGCTCCCACTTTAGCCAATCCAGACAAAACTCTTTCCGCATCCCCGCTCTGAGCCTCGATGGGCCGGATCAGGTCTACGAGCACGGTGACACAAAACTTGAGCGCCAGGGCATCCAGGACATCCGCCCGGATGCAATACTCAGTCGCGATCCCACAGACCGCCAGATCGTTGATGCCTTTCGTAATGAGCTTGTCCTGCAGGTGCGTGCTGCCGAAATCGCTATACCCGATGCTTTGTTTGTCGACACCCTTATCAACCATCCAGGCATTGGGTGGAACGATGACACCGGGATAGAATTCCGCCCCCGGTGTGTTGGCCACACAGTGCACGGGCCAGGGTCCCCCTTGAGTCTTGAAGGACCAATGGTCCGCCGGATGCCAGTCACGGGTGAACACGCAGAGTGAGTCCGTAGCCGCCCATTTTTCGATGAACTTGTTCAATGGGTTGATCAGAGAGAGCGTATCTTTCGCGGCCAACACGCCCCCTTCCATGAAATCATTCTGCAGGTCCACCACAAGGAGAGCGGTTTTCATGGTCTAATCTCCACGGCACGGATTGTAAGGACAACGGATGACAATCATTATGACTGGAACAGAGAATGGATGGCAGGTCACCCTGTTGAATCGTGGAGGGCGTGGAAGGAATGGAGTGATTGGAACGGGAAGCCGGAGGCTGAGAACGTTTCATCCGGGCTGGGGGGGTAATGGCTTCCCCCCCCTCTTCATCCCCCCATATCGTGCTAACTTGCTTCTCTCTACCAGACACCTTGCCGGGTAGCGCAACTACTCATGGAGGTTCGTCATGATCTCTGCCTCGACTTTTCCCCATTCCATATGGCTCTTTGTTTCCACGCTGATGATCAGTTTGTGCCTTGGTTTGGGCTTGCTCACAAAAGCAGAAGGACGAACCTATTACGTAGATTCACAAAACGGATCAACAAATGGAGGAACCTCCTGGACAGATGCGGTTGGCTTCACAACTGCCATTAGGAGTGCCACAGATGGAGATACAATCTGGGTAAAAAAAGGCAAATATTCACCTGATCATCTTGAGATTGAAAAGCAGCTCGATCTTTACGGGGGTTTTTCTGGGAATGAATCACCCTGCGACCCAGAACATCGTGATTGGTGGAAGAATCAGACAGTTTTCAAAGATGTAGATCTGCATACCACAGCCCCCATCATGATAGATGGATTCTTCATTGAAGACTCTTATATAGGACTTATCACCGGTGCGACCACCACTTTAGTGAATTGTGTCTTCGACGGTAATGCGAGAGGCGGAAATAGAGGGGGGGCCATTACTCATGACCCTGAACAGGATCCACTTACCCTAATCAATTGTCTGATTGTCGACAATGACTACACCATCTACAACGACATATACACACCAATAGTATTCTACATGGCGATCTTTCTTCAATACGAAGCCCCACTCACCCTGATCCATTGCACCATTGCGGACAACGAGGTGGTGGGCCACGCTGAATATGACGCCATCTCTCCCAGTAGGAATCTGACCATCAAGAACAGCATTATCCGGGATTGGATCTCACCCCCCAGCGGAACCGCGAATGTCACCTACAGCAATATCATCGGCGGGTTCGAAGGTGAGGGGAATATCGATGCCAATCCTAAGTTTGGCTCCCAATATAAATTGCTGCCAGACTCTCCCTGCATCGATACAGGAACCGCCTCCGAGGTGCTATATGATATTCGTAATGTCTCCAGACCTATCGACATACCTGGCGTGGGTTTCGACGGGAGTGTTGCATTTGACATGGGAGCCTTTGAATTCCGCACCTCGGATATTCCCGTTCCCACCAACACCCCCAAACCGACACGGACCCCCACCGAAACCAGTACACCAACAGTAACCCTGACACCCACGGAAACCAGCACTCCCACAATCACCCCCACTATTAAATCCCCAGCCGATATTAACGGCGACGGGGATGTCGACGCCGCTGACCTGCTGATACTGTTACGGGATTGGGGAAGGCCAGTGCAGAGATAATGTAATCCTTGAACGTGGTAAGCAACTCAACCAAACCAACCAGGAGGTTTGTCCATACTATGAAGATGTCCCACAGGCTGTGCTCCATATCCATCATTTTCATCTCTCAGATCTCCTTCGCGGCCACCTATGCTGTCCCTACTCAATACACCACGATCCAGGCGGCCATCGACTCCGCCACACATGGCGACACGGTCATTGTCAGTCCGGGGCATTATTATGAGCACGTGGATCTCAAGGGACACGGCCTGGTGCTGAGGTCAGTCGATCCCGCCAGCGCGGAGGTGGTGGCCAACACCATCATCGATGGCAGCGGAACAGGGACCGTCCTTCTGGCGTGAGGAGACGATAACCACTCCTACCAGGTCATGGGATTCACACTCACCAGGGGAGTTGAGGGTGCTCAGATATACTCCGAAGGTTCCTCCCTCTCCTCATGCAAAATTGTGAAGAATGGCGGAGGGATAGACGCAGAATATGGAACCGTAGTGAGTCAATGCACGATTTCAAATAACACCAACGGTGGTGTCGGACTTGGTATTAACGCAAAGATAACAAACTGCATCATCAGTAACAATGGTGGAATGGGGATATCACTCCACGACCAAAATTATATTAACGACGATTCATCAACCATCGAACATTGCACAGTGGCATCCAACAAGGGATACGGCATCCATGTCACTTGGGGAGCCAACAGCACGATCACGGACTGTGAAATCACAAACAACTCGGGACCGGGGATATATGCCGAAGGAGCCATCATGTTGCATTCGATAGTGTCCGCCTTCGTGAACATCAACGACTCGACTATCACCGCCAACACCGGAGTGGGAATTAAACTGAACGGACCCTCTAACAGTTCGATCACTGGGTGCCTTATCGAGAGGAATGCGGGCGGAGTGTCTGCCTATGGCTACCGGGATCCGGACTACAATTGGGATGTTTACGGCTACGCCAACGTGAGTATGAATGGTTGCCGGCTAACCGCTAATGGCTCATATGGTTTTCAGTCAACTGGCTACTCCAAAGCCTACGCCAATGCCTGTGTGATCGAGGGGAGTACCAAGGGGATATCTATTGGTGACCAAGGAACTCTCACCAATTGCCTCCTCACAGGGAACGTCACTGGCGCGTATGTCGCCTACAGAGCGCATGGCACCTTCAAGATGTGCACCATCAGCGCAAATAAATATGGAATTGCCGTCAACCCCGGCCGTAATGCGGTTCTACTGAGTACAATCTGCTACGGCAATGATACGGAGCTTACACGCAATGTTTCGGCCACGTATTCCTGTGTCCGTGGCGGCGCTTACGGAACAGGGAACATCGATTCGGATCCCCTTTTCACGGCTCCCGATCAGGGAGACTACCGCCTCCAGACGGGATCTCCCTGCATCGACACCGGGAAAGGCAGCATAACAGTCGATCTGCTGGGATTTGGCCGTCCTGTAGATATCCCCGGAGTTGGAATCGAGGGGAACGCTGCTTACGACATGGGGGCTTATGAGGTTCAGCCCGCAATCCCCTACACCCCCACACCCACCGCCACTTCTACATTCACCGCCACCCCAACCGGAACACCCACACCCTCAGCCACACCGACGGTCAACCCACGTTCGGATATCAACAGCGATGGGACCATTGGAATCGATGATCTGATGATTCTGCAAAGGGAGTGGAAGACCGGAACGGGAAAATAGAGAGATCTGATCAAGTGCTGAGGGAGTGGAATAGGTTGAGTTGAATCGTGGAGGGCGTGGAAGGAACGGAGCGATTGGAACAGGAAACCGGAGGCTGAAAACGTTTCATCCGGGCTGGAGTGTGATGTGTAGGACCAAGGTGTGGATCGTCCCCTTCCAGAGCTTCCTTCATTTTCCGCTTTTCTTCCACGATTCAACACACATCACGAAGATGCACGATTCCGTATCATACCCCCGTCACGAAGAACCTCTCCGTCACCTTCCCGAACTCCTCCACCTGCTTCTGTTTCCACGCCTCATCCCGCCCCAGTTCCGCCGCTATCAGGTCCGCCACCTTGGGCGCCATGGCCACTGCCGCCTGGGCATTGAGGAAAAGCGCGCGAGTACGCCGGGCGAGGACATCCTCCAGGGTGCGGGCCATTTCTTGACGCACCGCCCAGACCACCTCGGCTCCAGTGTAGGGGAGTGATTCGTGGAGGACTTCGCCGAGAGCGGGGGTGGCACGGACCAGTTCGAGGATGAGCGGGGCATCAACACCATACACCGCGAGAGCGCCATGGCGTTCGGAAGCCATGTGAAAGCCATGGATATTCAGGTTGGAGGTGACGCAGGGCTGTTCCGGAAGTCCGGCCAAGAGGGCGGCCTGGTTGACACAGTCCTCGGCCATGCGCCGGTAGGTGGTCCACTTCCCGCCCGCGATGGTTAGCAGTCCGGAGGGATCGATGTGGATGGTGTGGTCGCGTGAGAGAGCCGCTGTGTTCTTGGCATCCCCCGCGCGCACCAGAGGACGGATCCCCACAAAGACGCTGAGGATATCGCTGCGTGAGGGGGGCTTGTGGAGATAGCGCGAGGCGGTCTCCAGAATAAACTCGATCTCCTCCTCGAAGGGGACTGGATCGAGCACCGCCTCCTCGATGGGAGTGTCAGTGGTGCCCACCAGGGTATGCCCATGCCAGGGGATGGCGAACATAACCCGTCCATCACTGGTGTGCGGAACCATGATGGCACTGTCGCCAGGCAGGAAAGAACCATCGAAGACCAGGTGGATACCCTGGCTGGGGGCGATCATGGGGGTGGCTTCTGGTTCCGCCATTCGGCGGACCGGATCGCAGAAGGGACCGGTGGCGTTAATCATCACCCGCGCTTGGATGTGGAACTCCTCACCAGTCTCCTGATCTTGGGCGGTCAAGGCATCCAGGAAGCCATCGCTCCCCTTTTCGAGGGATGTCACCTTCATATAGTTGAGGAGCGTTCCCCCCTGTTCGATAGCGGTAGTGACCAGATTAATGAGCAGGCGCGTGTCATCGAACTGGCCATCGAAATAAATCACCCCACCACGTAATCCCTCGGTCTTGATGGTGGGCAGCCGTGCGAGGGTTTCCTCCAGCGAGAGGATCTCCGAGACACCAAAGCCATACTTACCCGCCAGCAGGTTGTAGATCTTGAGTCCCAGCCCGTAGAAGGGAGCTTCCCACCACTCATAGTTCGGGACCACGAAACCAAGGTCATGAACCAGGTGAGGGGCATTCCGCCGCAACAGTCCCCGCTCCTTGAGGGCCTCCATGACCAGGGAAATATTGCCTTGTTCGAGGTAGCGGACACCGCCATGGACCAGTTTGGTACTGCGGCTGGAGGTTCCCTTGCCGAAGTCGCTTTGTTCGAGAAGCAGAACCTCATATCCACGCGAGGCCGCATCCACCGCCACGCCCACCCCAGTCGCGCCACCCCCGATGACCACCATATCCCAGGGCGTATGGCGCTCGCGTATCCGTAAAAGCATTCCCGCACGATCCAGTGGCATTACTC
>CAYRBI010000194.1:9486-11083 GCA_964422415.1 uncultured bacterium
TTCAGCAAGGGGTGTGATGGTATCCGCATTGACCGCTTCGATGAGGTCCGCCACCTGGAAGGCGATACTTTCCAGAGAAGCTCGTGCGAAGTGGGCGGCGGTAGTCCCACGGGTAAGCCCCACGATGGTCCCGCGCGCATAGGAATCCCAGTGTGGCGCGCCCATTCCCGCGAAAGCAGGAACGAAAAGGACGCCCCCACTATCAGGCACACTCGCAGCCAGCGGCTCGATCTCCTCCGAGGAGCGGATAATCCCAAGCCCATCGCGCAGCCATTGCACCACCGCGCCACCGATGAAGACACTGCCCTCGAGGGCATAGGCCATCTCCTCTCCCCGCCTCCAAGCAATGGTGGTTAGGAGACGGTGGTGTGAGGTCACTGCTTGTGTTCCTGTGTTCTGGAGCAGGAAACAGCCGGTGCCATAGGTGTTCTTGGCCAGCCCTTCAGAGAAACACAACTGGCCGAAAAGGGCCGCCTGCTGATCACCGGCAATACCCATAATCGGGATTCCCTCCAGCCCCTCCACACCCTCAATGTCTCCATAGTGCTCGCTGGAGGATCGCACCTCGGGCAGCAGGCTGGCGGGGATCCGGAACAAGCTGAGAAGGTCCTCATCCCAGTGACCGGTATGAATGTTGAGGAGCTGGGTTCGTGAGGCATTGGAGACATCGGTGACATGACAACGCCCCCTGGTGAGCTTCCATACCAGCCAGGTGTCGATTGTGCCGAAGGCGAGTTGTCCCTGCATGGCCCGCTCGCGCGCACCAGGGATGTTGTCGAGGATCCAGGTAATCTTGCTGGCCGAGAAGTACGCATCGATCACCAGGCCGGTCCGTTCGCGGATCAGATTTTCGCATCCCTCCATGCGTAGTCCATCACACAGCGGGGCCGTGCGCCGGTCCTGCCAGACAATAGCGTTCCCAACCGGTTCCCCAGTTTCACGGTCCCACAGGAGGGTAGTCTCACGTTGGTTGGTGATACCTACAGCAGCGATGTCTTTCGCGGTGAGGTGGGCTTCGGCGAGGGCCTGACGCGCGACTGCGCATTGGCCTTCCCAGATTTCGAACGGGTCATGCTCAACCCAGCCGGGTTGGGGGAAGATCTGACGGAAATCCTTTTGAACAGTGGCGGCGATCTGGCCATCCTGTCCAAAGAGGATGGCGCGGGCGCTGGTGGTGCCCTCATCGAGGGCAAGGACGAATGACATGGGTACCTCCTGGAGGCGAGGCTATGCGACAGACAGTACGAACAATCCCACATGATAGACCAAAGGAATGATGATTGCAGATCTCCCCAGTGAAAATGGTCAATTGCCGCTCATTAGCCTCGATGGTATCCTTATGAGAAAGGCAGGAGGAATTTCATGAAGCACGTTTTCACCTTGGAGTACTGGCAGGATGATGGGTGGTATGTGGGGAAGCTCAAGGAAGTTCCCGGTGTCTTCAGTCAGGGTGAAACGTTGAAGGAACTCACGGAAAATATCGAGGATGCTTCCCGAATGGTTCTTGAAATTCCAGAGACCTCTCTCCGCCCCTTCATAATTGACTGCATCGAAAAAGGAATGCCTTCCGATCCGGCCTTCAGTTGTTAGCCGGTGG
>CAYRBI010000195.1:0-11062 GCA_964422415.1 uncultured bacterium
CGGGACGCAATGGAATGCGTCCCTCCATGGAGGGACCCGCTCCGTCGGGTCCGTGACTGCTAGATAGAATTGGTTATGAACAGGTCTTGGAAGACTCCTTTCCAGAAGTGAGCGTTGCGTTCAACCTCTTCCCGGGTAGAGAACCGGGTTGATGAGAGAGACTCCAGATGGCTTACGAGCCGTTCCTCCAGTGGAAGGCTCCATTCTTTCCGCCCCAGGTTTTTACAGGACGAAAAAGAGATGGCGGCCGGTGAAAACTCACGCCGGGCGAGATGTTTCCAACCCATCCCCCATGTCTCCTGGTATCGTGGTGGGATGGCTTCCGCCGGGATGATTTCCAACCCGGATAAAGTCTCCTGAGAGCGGACGACTGGTAAGGGATGCAAGACGTAACCATCCACCTTGGTCACCGCCGCAAGACCACTGAGAAAGGCCCGGAACCGTGACAGGAGGGTTGGCCTGACGAACTCCTCCGCGATCGGATCCTTCAGTAATTCCATAGCCCGGGTAAAGCTTCCTTGGAGACAGAGGCAGGCCAGTAGAGCTTTCCACTGGGATTCTCCAAACTCTCCCTCCGCGATGAGGATCTCCACGCCTGAATCGTTTGATCTCCGGCGTACCACCACCGCGATTCCATCCTGGATGATACATGGAACATGTGCTCCCTCTGAAGTCACATTGATCCGCCGGAGAAGCTCGCCCTTCTCCCAGATCTCAAGCGTCTCACCTTTTTTATGGGGGCCCTCATAGGAGAGGTGCAGAGAGTTCTTGCCATCCCGCCGTGAAATTCGAAGTTGTACGAAGCCCTCCTCTTGAGAGCCATACTCTGTTGTCAGAGTCCGGTCGAAACAGTGAACCTTGGGACGGCCGGAGAGATGGCCCATCCATTCCGCCAGAAAAGCACTTTCGTGATTATACCGCACATTCTCCATTCCGATCGTCTGGATCGAATCTTTCCAGGTGTTGCCCCGGTACCGGGCGGTGATTTTAAATGGTAGATCTGCGTTATTCTCCTCGCGGAATTCGGGTAAGCTCAGAAGCGATGCCAGGTCATAAACCATCTCATTCGTGCTTTCATCAAGGAATGAAGCACCTGACACAGACTTTCCGGCTTGAAGTCCCACAAGCGACATCAGTTTTTCCAGATCATCTTGTTCCAACATGAAAAGGCCTTTCTCCCCCAAGCCACTTATAATTGTTACTAATAGAGTACGGTCGGAAAAAGAGTTTTGCTACACAAAGACGAGAAATAAAAATTCATCTAGACCAAATATCCGTGGAAAAGAACACTTCAACCGTTTTCCGCGTTCACGGGTAGAATGGACTGAGACAGTTTTCAATGCAATCGTCCGCCTAAGTTGGTTTTAAAAGGTCTCTCTTGCGGTCCATTACCCTCTACGATTAATCAAACTGGGGTCTTGGTGTTGTGTTCTTCAGCTTCACTGATCTGTATTCGGACCATATCTTGGGTGCGGAGGTAGGCGGTTGTCTTGACTGTGTCCGCTACTTGTAGCTGTTTGACCACCTCCGCGATGCGTAATCCCATGCCATGGATGACTTCAAGGGATTTTCGCGTCTTTTGGGGGATCTTGTCATCCAGTAAGAGGAGCTCGGATTGCCCTACCAAGGCCGCCAAGGGATTGTTGATCTGATGGGCCAAGGTGATCACCGTGGCATGGAGTGTGGCCAGTTTCTCGGTTTCTACCTTGGTCCGTTGGGCTGCCTCCAGGTCTCTTTGGGCTTCCTCCAGACGTGCCATCAGGCGGTTAAAACAAGTGGCTAGATCCCCAATCTCATCCAAGGAGTCTTCGGGAACCCGGATCACATAATCTTCAGGTCCAGCTACAGCGGCCATTGTGGTACTCATCCGGTTCAAAGGCCTCAACACCATGGTAGTAGCCCATGCGGTTCCAAGCAAACTTGAGAGGAGAATTGTTCCGAGGAAGAAAGTGGGAAACCACACCAGACGGGTTCGTAACTGGTCGAATAACCCTACCTGCGAGGTGTATTGAAGGTCAAAGTGGGTCCCTGGTAGTGCGCCTTGGAGAGAACGATGAATGGTGCTGTTCCCTTTACTGTCGTTGGTGATCCACAAAGCCTCTTGGTGGTCCGGGATCTCCGCCTCGCAAATTTCCTTCACCTTGAAGTGACCTTCGGCGGCTTGGTTGATTGGTAGAAACAATTCTTCATTGAGATCGATCCCTACCAGGACACTCACTCTGGGAGATGATGGATCCTGGTTGGACAATAGGTGTACGAGGTAAGTTTTTCCTTGTATGAAGATAAATCCCGACCCCGATTTGGTAGTTGAAGTGAGGGTTTTAAAGGCCTCTTCCTTGCTGTGATCCAAGTTGTCCTCACCCGGATGTACCTTACGTGTATACAAGGAGACAACTTGATTGCCATCTCCCAAAATGGCGAAATCGATCCCGCTTATTCGGACAAGCCAGTCCTTAAGAAACTGGTTCTGAGTCACTGTATCAATGATCCCAGTGCTGTTTCTTTCTGTTCCTGTTTCCGAATGAATAAACCTTGCGGCTTGCTCCAATTCCACTAAGCGTTTCCGGACCAGAGACTCCACCTCCAGAATCTCATCCGCCAGTGACTCCCGTTCGATCTCCCCGATGGAGATGAGGCATACCCCAAGGAATACCGCAAAGAACAAAAGTGGTAATAGGAATGCGATTCCTGTAATGATAAGAAACTTCTGGCGCAGTCTGATGGACTGGAACAATCTCATGGGGTGACTCTACTTACTCATGGATGATGTGGATTCCGGTCTACCTCAGCGACTTCCTGAGGCCCCGGTTATTTGTCGGCGAGGCTCGGTACTGGATGACTCCCAACTGGATGCTGTGGTTCCCCTACGGAGTATGCCCATGCGGGGAGTACATTGAGTAGTATAGCAGAACGGCGCCATTTCATCTGGTCTAATGCACACCGGATGGCCTGATGAATTCCATGCATTCTTGCCTTCTCTTCTATGGATCCCACCTTCATCCGGAGCTCCCGGACAAGGATATACTCGAAAAACGTATGGATCCCCCGTGAGGTGAGCGAGTTTAGAAAACCATTCAGGATTTCATCCACAAAACTGGGGGTGAAGTTGTTGAGAGGCAAGCCAGAGAGGATGAAGTCATACTTTTCATTCGCAAGTAGCTTCCGGACATCCTCGCGGACTAGCTGAACCTGACCACGATATGGACGCCATTCCGGGTCATTTTCCAATCGCTGACCGAGGAAATCGGCGAATTGGGGATTGATCTCGCAGAGGATCAGCTGATCTCCCTCCTTCAGATGCTTGAGTAAATGCCCTGTGACCGCGCCGGTTCCTGGTCCGGCCTCAAGAATAGAGCGTGGTGAGGGAATCTCAGTGATGGGTGCTACCAGAGCTTTTGCCAAGGCCTTTCCACTGGGCAAAACTGCTCCTGTAGTTTTGAAAGACCGGAAAAACTCCTTGCAAAAAAGAGGGACAGCGGAAAAGGACACTTGAAATCAGCCTCCAATCAGCTCCTTGAGTATCATCAACGCGCTCCGCTTACCGCTGGAGCCCACCTCTACCGGCGGCCCGACACAGGAGGGGCAGCCCTTCTCACAGTGACACTCTTCGATGAGGGCCAATACCGAGCGCCAGATCCGGTCCTGCATCTCATAGACCTTCTTACCGATCCCCACTCCACCGGGGTAGTAGTCGTACAGGTAAATGGTGGGCTTACGGACAAAGGGGGATTTGACCATCGGTACGCTCCGGATGTCCCGTGGATCGCACATGACATGCAGGGGCGCTGCTGAGGCCAACGCTGAGGAGAGCGCGCGTACCGCGCCTCCCAGGTTGAGTCCTTTGGAGGTGAGATGATTTTCGAGCCACTCCTCGAAGGAGATCCAATAGGCCTCGGTTTGTAACTCCATCTCTGGCAGATGAACCTCACCATAACCCACATTCTCATGGGTCTCGAAGCGGATCTTCTTGTACTTGGAGACCAGGGTGGTGACGGAAATCTCTCCCCAGGAATGGATGGCGATCAGGTCATGCCGCTCGGGTTCGGCATCTTCCTCCGAACGGAGGTAAATCACATTATCGACATCGGGAGTCGAACCCGAAAGAAGGCGCTCCCGGGGTTCGTGGAGCTGGTCCTCGAGTTCTTCCTGAGAACCAGGGATGTTCTTCCCCCCTCGCCCCGTGGGAGAGGGGGGTAGGGGGGTGAGGTGGTCTGGGACCTCAGGGGCGAGGTGGTCCGCAGCTCCATCAACACAACCGGGCTCCAGTAGAGTGGATCCACTCCGGAGAGGAACCTCTTGTTCGAGGTTACAAGACAGTACACGGATATCCCGCTTGGAAACTGCATCGGTGTAGTAATCGAGATCCGCCTCGCGTGCATAGGCCTTGCGTCCATCCCAATCCAGTTTCTCGATCAGGAAGGGGCGGGTCTGGTGAAGATAGACCGCCTCCTCGTGGATCATCTCCGGCGCGCTGGCGAAGTCCACCTCGCCAAGCACCTGGTTGTTGTTCGAGAGGTTGAGGATGACGAAGTTGCAGGGGTCAGCTGTACGCAATGAAACCTCTTCGGCGGGATAACGGTCCGAGGAGAAATAATACCGCCCACCCTTCTCACGGAGGATGCGTTCGCCATCCAGGAACTGGAGCACTGGCTGAATATCCAAGTTTCCGAAGCGCTCATCCTTATCGAAGGGCAGTTCGAAGGCACCGCACTTTACATGCGCCGTGAGGATGTAGAGGTTGTCTGGATTGATAATGCCATGTTCGGGAGAGGAGCCGAAGAAGTACTTGGGATGATTGGCCAGGTACTGATCAATAGCGGAGCTGTTCATGACTACCACGATCAGGCTGGCGGAGGCTCTTCGTCCCGCGCGCCCGCCTTGCTGCCAGGTGCTGGAGACAGTTCCTGGATATCCCGATAAAACAGCCGCCTCTAACTGCCCGATGTCGATCCCCAGTTCCAGGGCATTGGTGCTGACTACGCCACGGATCTTGCCAGACTTGACCCCGCGCTCGATCTCCCGCCGTTCGAGTGGCAGATAACCCCCACGGTACCCGAAAATCTCCATGGCATTCTCATGCAAACGCCGCATGATGCGGCGCAGGTAGATGGTAATCACCTCGACCCGGTTACGGCTGCGCGCGAAGACAATGGTTTGGGCTCCCTCGACGATCAACCGGGCAGCGATCCGGCTGGAGGCTTTCACCGAGGAGGCGCGGATCCCCAGCTCGGCGTTCACCACCGGGGGGTTGTAAAAGATCACATGGCGTTCGCCAGATGGCGCACCGGATTGGTCGACTAGTGCGAATTCTTCCCCCACCAGGTTTTCCACGAGTTCCTTGGGATTGGCGATGGTGGCCGAGCAGCAGATGAAACGGGGTGAAACCCCGTAAAAGGCACAGATTCTTCGCAAGCGCCGCAGGACATTCGCCATGTGGCTTCCGAAGATGCCCCGGTACTGGTGAACTTCATCGATGACAATGGTTTCCAGGTTCTCAAACAGTTGGATCCAGTTGGTGTGATGCGGCAAGATTCCGGAATGGAGCATATCGGGATTGGTGACCACGATGTGCCCACTGTTACGAATGGCCTTACGGGCATTGGGCGGCGTGTCACCATCAAAGGTGAAGACCTTGATGTCCCGTCCGAGCTTTTCAGATACCCCATGCACCTCCAGCATCTGGTCCTGAGAGAGCGCCTTGGTGGGGAAGAGATAAAGCGCCCGGGCTTCGGGATTGGTGAGGATCCGTTGAAGGACTGGGAGGTTGTAACACAAGGTCTTGCCGCTGGCGGTGGGGGTTACCACCATCACATGCTGACCAGAAAGGCTCTTGTCGATCGCTTCGGATTGATGGGAATAGAGGTGATCGATCCCACGTTGCTTGAGGAGTCCCACCAGCTCGGAGGACAGCCCCTCCGGCCAAGGTCCGTACACGGCCGGCCTTGGGGGAAGAACCTCCCAGTGTGCCACGTTCTTCCCCAGCTTCCCCGTATCACGGAAGATATCCAAAATCTTCTCAAGTGCGCCCATCGCGCTGGGACTATAGCCTGTGAGGATGGATACAAGCCAGTCCCCGCCCGGTTCTATTCCGCCCTAAGTTTGTTCTTCTTGAGGTGGGAGCTCCTGTTGCGGTATGTGTAAACCGGTTGACAATTGCGTTTGCTTGACTGAGGGGGCCATTCAGGTAAAATTTATAGGTTGTTCAAAAGAACATGCCCAGGGTTATCTCCCAGGTAGAACTAAAGGAGTTCGATTGTGCCGAAGACGTATGTACGCCAGTATCGGAATGAGCCGGGTTACCTGAATGCTCCTCCGATTCCGATGTACCAGTTCCATACCCCCCTTAAACAACTTCTCGCGGAAAAGAAAATGACGCTCGAACAGGCCACAAAGCTGTACGAAGTCATGGTCCGTATCCGCACCTTTGAGTCCACTGTAACCGATCTCAAGGATGGAAAATACAAGGATTCCACGGTGAAGTACCGTGGTGCTACGCACCTGTGCATTGGCCAGGAAGCCGCCGAGGCGCCCATTTCGATCATACTGCACCCCGATGATTACATCACCTCTAACCACCGTGGTCATGGCCACTCGATTGCCAAGGGCATGGACACCAAGGCCATGATGGCCGAGATGTTTGGCCGCGAGGCGGGCTGCTGCAAGGGCAAGGGTGGCTCGATGCATGTGGCTGAGTTTACGATGAATCACCTGGGCGCGAATGGCGTGGTCGGTGGTGGTCTCTCCATTGCCGGAGGCGCCGCCATGGGTGTGAAATATGCCAAGAAGAACCAAGTGGTCGTCAGCTTCTTCGGTGATGGCGCGGCGCAGGAAGGTGTCTTCAATGAAACCTTGAACATGGCCTCGGCGATGAAGGTCCCTTGCGTCTTCGCGATCGAAGACAACGGCGCGGCCATGACCGGACGTCTCGAGGATGTTTCCAATGTGGAGAACCTGGCTGTGCGTGCCTGGGGCTATAACATACCCGGCGAGGTGGTTGATGGTACCGATGCACTGGCCTGTTGGGATGGATTCAACCGCGCTGTGGATTATGCCCGTAAGGGGAATGGCCCCTTCCTGCTGGTTATCATGACCATGCGCTACCGGGGACACTCCCTCTCCGATGACTGCAAGTCCTACCGCAGTGATGAGGAAGACAGCATATGGAAGGAGCAAGATTCCATCCGCAAGTACGAGGCGCAACTGCTGGATGCCGGTGTCTATGATCAAGCCGGGCTGGACAAGGTTAAGGCCGCTATTCAGGCCGAGATCGATGAGGCGGTCCAGTTTGCCTGGAAGTCTCCTGAACCACCCCTTGAGTCCATGCTGGATGATGTCTACGCCAAGACCTTTGATCCGGTCTATCACACCCTCCAGAGCTACAAGCATTTCTCCGAGGCCAAGACCGAGCGCAAGCTTTCCATCAAGGATGCCATCAACGAGACCCTGGCGCAGGCCTTCGAGAATGACCCGAGGATCATCTCCTTCGGCGAGGATGTGGGCCCTTATGGTGGTGCGTTTGGTGTCACCACTGGTCTGACCGGGAAGTATGGTGTTTCCCGCAACTTCGATGTAGCCCTTTCCGAGGGTGCCATTGTTGGTTTCGCCTTGGGTGGAAGCATGACGGGGAATGTCCGTCCGGTCTGTGAGATTATGTACAACGACTTCCTGGCTCAAGCCGAGGACCAGATTCAGAACCAGGCCGCCAAGGCACGTTACATGTATGGCGGCAAAGCCAAGCGCGGCATGGTAGTGCGTACCACCATCGGCGGTGGCAAGGGTTACTCCTGCCAGCATGGCCAGGAACTGGTCTCCAAGTATTCCAACATGCCCGGTCTATATGTCTGTGTCCCGGCCACTCCCTTTGATGCCAAGGGGCTGCTCAACACTGCCATTTACAGCGAGGACCCCGTGATCTTCTTCGAGCACCAGCTGCTCTATGGTGGCGCAACCTTCGGCGCGAATGTCCCCGAGGAGCGTTACACGATTCCCTTCGGTGTGGCCTCGATTGTCCGCGAGGGCACCGATGTGACTGTATGGGCTTACTCACGCATGTTGCATGTGGCCTTCAACTCCGCCCGCCGTCTGGAACGTGACGGCATCAGTGTCGAGCTGATCGATCCGCGCACTACGGTTCCTCTCGACATCGACACCATCGTCGAGTCCGTCAAGAAGACGCGCCACCTGGTATGCGTCTCGCAAGGCACCGACTCCGGAAACATCGTCCACACCGTTTTCAGCCGTGTTCAACAGGCTGTGGACTTCAGACTGCCCTTCGTAGCGGTCACTGCTCCGGATGGCGTCATGCCGATGGCGGCCAACCTGGAGGATGCCTTTGTGCCCAACGCGAACCGCGTCGCCGATGGAATTCGGAGATGTATGGAAATGAGCGGCAAACGCGCGTAGGATACTTCTTGGACTGCACTTATCTGTGATGGGGGCCTCCTCGAAAGGGGGGGCCCTTTTTGTAGGTGTGCGCCCGGCAGGGCGTATCAGCTGGATTGTTTTCTTCAGTTACTTCTCGTGGGGACCGACATCGAACAAGATAATCTTCTCACCATGGAGTTCGAAGAAGAGGCGGTATCCACGGGTTATACGAGCTTGCCAGAGGTTGGATTCTCCAGCACGCTGGTGTGTGTGTAGGGAAGGATGCCGGGGGTTCTCTCCAAGCAATTCAAGGCAGCGGTCTGTTTGCTCTCGAATGATAAGTGGCAGTTTGTCGTAGGAGCGCAGGAAGTGGGGAGTGGGGATGAACTCCATACGCTACGGTTTCCCGGATGAGGATTGAATCGTTTGATGGAGGAAGTGGATGAGTTCTTTTGCGCTGCCAAAGTGTCCCAGGACCTCTCCGGCTGCGGCTTCCCTCATTCCTTGACTGATTCCTGCACGGGTCTCGGGGCCGATGGGTTCATCGGTGACCGGAAAGTCATCACTCACCTTCTTGCGCTTAATGACCGCCTGGTTGTGCTCAAAGGTCACCTCGACATAATCGCCCGGATCAACACCGAGCTTCTCTCGAACCTCTTTGGGGATGACGACTTGGTGTTTGGGTCCGACCTTCACAAGAGGCATGGCTGATCTCCCTGAGAGTGGTGTTGTTGGGCATCAATCGATATGCCAGTGGTTATACTTTCTTACTCTCTTACCGTAGCACGATCCTTGGGGAACCGCAAACCAAGGAAATTCACTTAAAATCACATCCTCTTGTTTCCCCAAAGGCCAGTAATAGTATCCAGATCGCTTCCTATTGACTGTCTTCTTAACAGATAAAGGGAGGTCCCTTCCATGCGTTCTCAAGTAGTTACAACCACTTTGGTGATCGTTTTCGCGTTGGTAACGATGGCTTCCGCTGAGGAGTTCCGCCCGGTGGGGGAGATACCTCTTCCAGAGACGGGTATAGCCAATCCCATGACTGAGAAAGTGGAGTTTATAACTTCAATCACTCCCGATGATGGTAATGGGAGTGGCTTTGTTGCAGCTCTGGCGGGACCGTTGCATAGTTTTCCATGTCCGGTAGTGATCTGGGCCGCTCCAGATGTTCAACTGAAGGACCTTGTAAGGATACCGGATGACAAAGAAGATGCCGACAAGGAAATGGATCGGTTCTTCTGGCAAATCGAAAAGAGAACTAAAGATCTCCATGCGAGTGGACTCATCGGAACGTCTACAGGAGACAAGATACAGGAGGATATTCTCAACGATCTGAAGGCTAATAAGGAGAAAATTGAAAAAGATATCGATAATGAGGAATCCAAATCTTCTGCGGGGGAAATTGTCTCATCGACAAGAACCAATGAGAACTGCCAGGAATCCTTTACAAAGACCTGGACAGATGCCTTCGATACGATTCAACGTCAATCATCTCCATACCTGGTGTATCAACATAAAGGATTTACCGAGATTGCCTGGGGCTCCAAGGAAACGATTGAGACCCATAGGCGCAACATGTCGAAGGAGGTCCCCCCGATTGCTTTAATCGCAACGAGTCCTGAGCAGTTTCTTCCCATGTGGCAGGCGGTCTCGGGTATGGAACTGAACTACGAGGTGAGCCTGCTGAAGCATCTTCAACCTCAAGAGATAAAAAAGGAAGATGATTTGCCCGATAGTGTGGTGGAGGATAGTTTCAAGCAGGAGATCGAGGAAGAGCGGAAGGAGTACCAGGGTAGTGAAGTCTTTGAAGTCACCCACACAGCTTCGATCCAGGAGTTCATGGAGAACCTTGCCTTAACCATGGTGGGAACGGCATGGCAGGAAAATGGAAAGTGGTTTGTAGGGGAGTGTAAGGATGAACAAAAACTGGCCAAGATGGTGAAAGACCTCCTTTATGAATTGAAAAAAGACCCATATGAGCATGGTTTTGGTACGGCGGAGGAGCGTTTGAAAATGATTGGCCTTCCAGCGCTCCCCTATGTCTTGAAGGAGTTTGAGACAGCTGATCTCTATTATCTCAACTCACTGACTGTTGTTCTCTCCACCATGGATGCCCCCGAACGGGATGCTGCATTTCTAAATAAGTTACGTATTGGTTCAGCGACCGGCGATCAGTTTCTGGAAAACTGGTATGCCTCCTCCATGATGCATACCCTGGCCCACCGGGGAGTGAGGGAGGTCATCCCCATTATCCAGAAATACGCTACCCAGAACCGCCGTTCCAATATCGACGCCAGAATCTGCCTGAACATTCTGGATGCTCCACTTCCCGCCGCTGATCCCGCCAGTCTGCTTATCATTGGAAGCACCCAGGAAGAAGAATTCAAGAAATCAGATCTGGCGGAGGCGAAGGAAATTCTTTATGCCGCAATTGACCAGTGTTGGGATGGCACCAAGCCAATCCGCCTGTGTGAGATCAAACGAGAGAGAAAAGGCGTGGTTTCTTTTGGTGGGCCACTCTCGGAAAATGGCGGGACATGGGAATTCCGAGTGGGAAAACCGAAGAAGGAAAAGGTTTCGGTCTCATCGACCTGGTATGGTGGCCCTGCCGCGGCAGAAGGAAAAGAAGGCATTGCCGAACTACGAAATGGCCGTTGGCTCTTTATCGAGTGGTGGATGAATTGGATCAGCTAAG
>CAYRBI010000196.1:0-10764 GCA_964422415.1 uncultured bacterium
CGGAGGACGAGCTTCTCTCCCAGGTTGGTGGGAAGGGTTGCGGCGCGTAGGTCATGCCGCCGTTGGTCATGATCATAAGAGATGTGGCCATCCTGCGGACGCCTGCGCTCGGTGAGATCCATCCCCGCCAAGACCTTGATCCGTGAGACGGTGGGGATGCCCATGTCCCGTGGTATGGTCATGATGTCATACAGCATTCCATCGATCCGGTAACGGATCCGGAGTCCATTCCGCGAGGGCTCCACATGAATATCAGTGGCATGAGTGTGCAGAGCGCCCTCGATGATCTTGTTGACCATCTTCACCGCCGAATCGCTTTCCAGGAGCTCACGGAAAGATTCCTCATCAGGACGGACAGCCTTGAGGTGCTCCGGGGTGGAGTCCGGAACGACAACGAACTCCTCCAGCCGTTTCCGCAGTTCCCGGCGGTCGACAAGGTGGGGAACGATTTCGAGGTTGGTCATCATCTCCACCTTCTTAATGGCGGAGCGGTTCCGTGGATCACTCATCGCCAGGTGGAGCTTTTTACCCTTGCGCTTGAATGGTAGCAATTCATGAGTACGCATCAGGTTATCTGGCACCAGGTGGATCACCTGATACTCGATGGGGACATCCACAAAGGGGATTCCATCGATCCCAAAGTGCTTTTTGTACAGGTCACAGATCCTCTCGAAGGATAGATATCCCAGAGCCAGCATTGCCTGAGTAAAGCGGGTCCCCTCGGCTTTGGCATAAGCCTCAGCCTGGTTGTATTGCTCCTGTGTGAGCAGATTCTCCTTCATCACGATCTTGCGCACCGAGGGGCCGCGCTCGGTGCGTTCCTCAATCTCCCGCTTGAGTTCCTCGGAGAGCTCATTGATCGATTCAGGGAGGATAATGCGGTGGTTAACCAGCAACATGGCAATGGGAGTCCGCGTCTCCGCCATCTCATTGAGCAGCTCCTCCCAGCGTTCATGAGAAACCAGGCCCTTTTCGATGAGGAGGTTCTCCAAGTATTGCCCTTGCTCAAGCAGTTGTTCCAGGTACTCAGTACTCTCTTTAGTTTTTTCTCTCTCTCCCGTGAAAGGGCGTGTCAGATCAAGGGTCATCAACTCCATAAGCGTGGAGAGAGAGGGACCGGAGGAGAGTATTTGATGGAGACTTTTTTTGCTGGGTGAAAAGAGCATATCGATAGAACCTCAACGATAGGGTTGGCTTCTTTCAAGTCCTGGCCAAGAGGCCCAGACTTTGGGATATCCCGACTCTGTCACAATGAAGTACCAGGTGGCCTCGGCGGTGGAGCCCAGCGAGGGCGAGGCGGCCACCGCGCAGTACATGCGGACTGCTTCACTATTTCCGCCCGTGGTTGGTTTGATGGGGCCAGCAATCTCCAGTAACTCACCCAACAACGGTAGGGGAGGATCATGAACCGTCACCTGGACCCGGGTTCCGTAGTATTCAAACAGGGACAAGGAATCGGAGGGATGCCAGGCGGCACGATGGGCGGCTCCATAACAGGCCCAGTCGGCTTGCACCTTACCCGCCGCGCGGCGGCTGGTTTCCAGGCTCCCAGTAAGGGTTTTTTCAGCGATGGTCAGTCCTAGTGTCACCATCATCATGACTCCCAAAGCTAAAAGCAGCGCATAACCCCGCTCAGCCTTCAAAAGCGGGAAGCGTTCAATTCTCTTCACTGGCTTCCCCCTCCCACCAGCACCATTTCCCGCATGATGGGGAAATCGTGGTAGCGCTGATCAAGGTATTTCCAGACCAACCGTGTATGGGACTGTGTCGGAGTTGAAATCTCGCGTGTGGCGCTTAAAAGCAGCTCCTCAGCCGGTTCCAATTCAAACAAGATGGTTTGCGTTCCAGCGGAAACCGCTTCCGATCCGGCCAAAGGTTCGACGATCCGGATCAGATTCCACTCCCCCCTTCCGGAGAGATCATTCTGTATTCGATAAGTCACATGACCCAGGCTGACCGTGTCTGTATCATCCTGAAGGAGAACATCCGAGGAGAGCAGGTCCATCCCGGTGGGTGGGCCGGTCACACTCTTGATCGTAAGGGGGGCTGTCATGGGATTGGGGAAACGTGCGGCCATATCTCGTTCCAGGAGTGTCTGCAACAGGCGTAACCGGTCGCCACGGGAGGCCATGCTGAGCTGCTGATTCACGGAGCGGCTACTGCTGAGCAGCAGGTGAAAAGCCATCGACCCCACAATCAGCATCGAGAGCATGGAGACCAGGAGTTCCAGTAAGGAGAGACCACTGCACGGATGGCGGTTCATCCTCCCGCCTCCTGACCGGGAACAGTGGTGCTGAAGACCATCTGCTCAAGCCCCTGTGAGCCGATCCAGCTGACAGTCAGTTCCAGGTCCACCAGCCCCTCCCCGGAGGAACCCTGTGGCTCGAGTTGAACCGTGAAGTCCGTGTCATAGCGGCGGAGGGGAACGATTCTACTCTCCACCACCCGCCAATCCGGTTCGGCTTTGAGATCATTCAGAACATCTCGTCCGATCTGAACCGCTGTATCCACCCGCTGGATATCGATCTGGACTGAACGGAGATGAAAAAGAACCTGGAGCGTGAAAATGGAAAGGAACGAGACAACCAATAGCGCGATCGTGACTTCGATCGCGGTAAAACCAGACTTGCGGGATACACATCCGATGGGCCGGCGAGTCAACTTGCGGAGCCTTTCTCGTATGGATGCCGTGAGAGCTATCCTTCGATCCTCTCACGATGTTCTCGTGCCTTGTTAGGGTGATGCCGCAACAGAAACCCCACCCCTTAATCCCCTCTCCCACAGGGCGAGGGGCCAAATAGCAGTCCCATCTCTCCTCATGCCACTCGTTTCTCAGGTCCAGCCACCCTCCGTGTGTTCCGTATCCGGTAGGAGGTGGTTTTGGAAGAATGCTTCTTGGTGGCCTGCCTTGCGATCCGTTCGGGAACCACGCCTTGCGAGGCATCCGTGACCGCTTCAAGACGGTTGGTTGGAGAGAGATTCTCCCGCCGTTTCTCCATGCGTTGCAGGCGTTGTGCCCCCAACACATACCTTTCACGGTCAAGCGAGCGGCAATAGGGTTCCAGTTTTCCAGCCCGTACACGGTTGGGATCGAGCAACTCCACCCGTTTTACGTTCAGTTGCAGTCTGACCATGTCGCCGGTCTTCAGGTAGAGAAGATGCCCTCCCTTGATCGCCTCGGGTGTCATATGACCAATAGCAGCGCCATAGGTCACTCCGGAGAACCGCCCATCCGAAAGAAGGATGGCTAGTTTGCGCAGCTGGCTGTTGCTGTTGATGTGGTGCATGGGGGTGAACATCTCAGGCATCCCATAGGCCTCGGGCCCCTGCCCGCTGATGATAATGGCGACCTTGAAGAGACCCCGTTCGATCATCATGGTGAACAGGCTGGAGCGGTTCATCAGCCCGGCCTCGGTGGGGTCTGGATCACCCTCCATGCGGTTGGCCTCGATCATCGCTAGTAGCGCTTCCTTGGAAAGCGATTTCTGATGGCGTAAGGAATCCACCAGGTGGGCATCGGTCAGCCCGGCCACCGCTTCATCCTCGTTCTCGAAGTAGAGCACATAGAAGACCTTCTCATCGAACTCACGGATCTGTTGATCGCTGAATCCGCTGATCTTGAGGATCGCCGACTCGAAGAAGTTGCCCCGCAGCACCTCGATCCCCGAGACCGCCCGGCGGGGTTGCGACAGGATGATGGGATTCTCGGTGACTCCCTCCGGATCCAGTCCCTTGCGGACAGCCAGACGGTCTTTCCAGGTGGTTCCAGAAACAGTGGGAGAGACCACGTTGATGGGCAACCCGTTATCGAGCATGGCCTTGTAAAGGGTTTCCGTGCCGCGAATCTTGCCATCACAACACTGTTGGGCTAGAGCGAAGATATCGCGTCCCTCGACCAGGGAGTAGTCAAAGAGATCGGGTACTGGCTGAGCATTACGGATGCGTTGGTAATCCCACAGATCGAAACGGAACCCGGCGTACAACATGCAGGCGACCATGTGGTTCATTAGGTTGGTGGAGCCGCCCGTGCAGGAATGAACCCGGATGGCGTTCTCGATGTTACGGGAGACAATGGAGGAGACCGAGTACTCAGGTTTGGACAGCATTGAGAAGAGGGCTTTGGTGACCGTCGTGACCTGAACTTGGGTGGGCGGTTCAGTCAACAATTCGACCGCCGGATGAGTTAATCCGAGCGCGGAGATCACGATACGCGAGGTGTTGCCAGTGCCGTAGAAAGCACAGATACCACCTTTCGGATCACAGGTATTGATCGCGAGTTCCCGCTCAATCCGTTTATGATCGGCCTTAGTGATCAAGTTGAGCTGCACGGTACGCTTGAGGATTCCCTGGAAGGCCTGGTTGGAGCTGCATTGCAGGAGATGACTGAGTGTCTCCTCGAGATCCTGGGCGACATAGCCATACCCCTTTACCCGCGCCGCCTCGGCGATCCTCAGCAACTCCTCGCGCAAGGGCCCCGGTATGGTACCACCCCGCAAGACATGCGTGGGTACAAAGGTGGCATGCAAAGCATGATCTCCCCGTTGCTGGCGGACAGCATCCAGATTGGCCAAACCGTTGAGGATCCCAAAGGGCGCTTTATCACAGCCGGCAAGAACGATCGCCGAATGGTAGGAGTGCGCCTCCATCTGGTTAACCACGATGTCGGCCAACAGGTTCCGCGACATGAGGGAATAGGACATACCGATGGTGCTCTGCGCGGTACCATCGCAGAGAACAGGGACTCCAAACGAGAAGGGCACTCCCCCCTGCTCCCACACAGCCACCGCGAAACGCAGACGGACCTCATCATCCATCACATGCGCGGGGTGATCTTGCGATCCGCCAATGATGGCGATCCGTGGAGAGTTGTTTTCCAGGCGGTCATAGATGTCACCCAGGGTAACGCCCTTGATAGTCAGCCCCAGTTCCTTGCGGGCACGATCGAGTAGAGCCGCCACCGTAATTGGTTCATTGGCCTTACCTTGGACCTGTTCCTGGTAAGGATTGAAGCCCTTGAGTTTAATGTATGTATCCGGCATAGATGGTGCCCGCTCCTCAAATCGGTCTGGCCACCGCCCGGCAGGGAGATCCATCGCCGCCTTGAATTTTCAAGGGCAGGCAGATGAAATCCACATCTCCAGCGGGGGTTTGACTCAGGTCGAGGCCCTCGACAATCACAACATCATTGCACAAAAGGATTTGGTGAACTGGATCGCCCTCCGGCCCATACGGCCCGATCGAGAGAGAATCGATGCCCACCAGACGGATCCCTTGTTCGACTAAGTACTCCGCTCCCTTGAGCGTCAGGGCCACATAGTCCGTATGAAACTCATTGTCCTCCAGCCAGCGGCTCGAGGTGGTCCGGATCAACAGACGCTCCACTCCGGTGAGGTTCACCGCCTCCAGGTCGGCGCGGTCAATATGACTCGCCTTCCAGGAGAGGTCCATCACTCGCGCCTGCCCGATCAAAGGTTCCAAGCTCATCTCCTCCAGCCGCCGGCCCGTCTGGATCAGGTGATAGGGAGCATCCAGATGGGTTCCCGTGTGGCTGGGAATACTCAGGAGGGATACATTGCTCTCATCCCCATGCTCGAGTGAGAACACGGGGGTTACATCTGGCGAGGGATCCCCTGGCCAGACTACCATCCCGGAATGGATACTGCGGGTAAGATCAAGCCACATTCGAGGGGAAACCTCAAAAAAAACCGTCTATAGTATCAGGCCAGAGCGGTTTATATACAAGACGGGAATAGGAGATTCTCACCACCTAGGGTTCGAAACCCTCGACTACAAGTACGCAGTCCACTCAAAGTGAACTATTCTCTGGGGACCGCTGAAACGAGAATCTTTTTTGTGCCAGCGGGAGAAGGTTATTTTCGAGACAGCACCGCTCTGTAAAGATCTTCGTATTCCTTGGCCACATTGGACCAGTCGTACTGGTCACGGCTAGCCTTTGCGCCTTGCGCCAGGTGTTCCCGTAGTGCGGGTTGACTCAACACACGCAAAAGCGCGGCCCCCAAGGCCTGGCTATCAGCGGATGGAACCAGTAGCCCATTCTCCCCGGGGCGGACAATATCGGTGATCCCCCCGACCGCGCTGCTCACCACCGGAATCCCCGCCGCGAAGGCCTCGATGTTCACAATCCCAAAATGCTCCATGTGGGAGGGGCAGGTAAAGAGCAGAGCCCCACGGAAGAGAGAGGCTTTCTGCTGTTCGCTGACAGCGCCAAGGAACTCGACACGTGAACTGAGACCCAACTCACCCGCCAGGGAACGGTAGTGCTCCAGTTCAGATCCCCCGCCGGCGATGACCAAGTCGATTCCTGGCAGGTGGGATTCGATGTTCTTCCAGGCCTGTAATAGATAGTCGATGCCCTTGACCCGGTGCATACGGCCCATCATGAACAGATACGGCCTTTCTCTCCGGAAAGGCTCAGCCTGCGCGAATCTGGCCACATCGACTCCGCAGGGGATGACATGCACATGTTCGGGGGGCATGCCGGTGGAGACTAATTCGCCGGCGATATAGCGGCTGATGGCGATCCCTGCGGCGGCGCTTGGAACCGTGCGGCGGATACGCGCTTCCACCTTGGGGATACTCCGTTCACGCTCGCCCCGTACAATCTCGGTGCCATACGGCTCGATCAAATAGGGGATGCCGGTCAAGCGGTGAAAGGTCCAGGCAATATATCCCTGTGGATACGCGGCATGGCAATGGAGCAGGTCAAAGCGATGGCGCAGATGCGCTAGGAGCAATTGGGGAAGAGCAATCCGGGTACCCCATTTCTTGGAGAAAGGTTTGAGGTAGTGGTGAACCTTTACCTCCGTGGGTTGGGGACCTTCCCCCTTGAGAACCTGATAGGGGGCAAGGACCACGATCTGATGTCCCCGTTTTTGTAGCGCGATTGCCAGGTTATGGGCCATCCACTCCGCTCCCCCCACCTTGGGGAGATAGGTTTTAGTAAAGAAACAGATCTTGAGTGGAGAGTGGGTATCCATTGTCCTTACATCTTAGCGTGTCTCTTGTCCGGTCTGGGGCGAAGGGAGAAAAAAGATCGAGGGGGTGTACTCAATCTTCTTGCCGGTGGCCAGATTCATGGCATCAGGTCCTGTAGGCATTGACGCAGGAGTGCGGCCATTGAGTGCACTTGTTCATCCAGGCAACGCTCACCACGCTCCGCATAGGCTGAAGAGCGTGGATCTGGGCCGCTAATTCCCTGGGGCCATTCCTGGCGGTCCACTGACAGATACCGGAGCTCCACCAGGTCAGGACACAGCGCCATCAGTAAACAAGTGTCTATCCCAATCGCATGGGGTTTCCCGGCGTTACTCTCCTGTTCTCCGGTAAGGGGCTCCACAAGCAGGATCCGTAGACCGGACTCACTTTCCCAGCGGGCCCGGTTCTGTTCGATAGCCACCATGGCGGGTGGGGATCCCTGTATGACCAACACCCTGACACCCAGTCTCAGAAGGTTCCGCGGAATACACTTAAGCACCTCATCGAAAACTTTCTCCGACGTGGTGAACAGGTTGTCTGTCCGTGCTGGAGAGTGGGAGCCCTCGCATTCAGCAGGTGTGATATAGAGAGTTGGAAGGACTACGCCTCCCACCTCTCTCGCCAAAGCACTCAGGAGGCCTTGCGCATAGAATCCCCCCGCGCCAAGGGGTAAGTGTTCACCTGTATCCTCAATCATTCCCAGCGGGAGGTAAGCCACCGGGGCCACCGCCAGCCGTTCCCGCAATAAATGCGGTGTCATTTCACAGATATCGAGTCGTTCCATGGCTGTTTTGTCAGCCGAGAATCTAGTAGGAGATGGGAGATGAGTCAACTTTCAGGAAGGTGTTCATCACCCTTGATACCTTCTCCCCTCATCCAGCATCACCAGATAGTTTTCGAGCGGGATGTAATTGGTCACGCTGTTTCCGGTTCCCAGGCAATAACCGCCCCCCGGCATACAGGCTGAGAGCGTCTCCCGGACACGCGCTCGAATACTCTGCTCATCCGCCCGGCAGAGGAAATCCACATCGATCCCGCCGAGTAAGGCGATACCGCCACCATAGAGCCGTTTGGCATCGATCACCGACTCGATCGTGTCCTCGAAGGAATGCTTGGCATCGATACCCACCTCCTCGATCAGGTCTTCCATGATGAGTTCCAGATTCCCACAGGAATGGAGCAGGTAAGGGCGTCCAGCTGCATGTGACATCTCCGCCATCCGCTTATGTCCGGGGAAGACGAAGGTCCTGAGATCAGCTGGGCTGATGAGGGTGGAGGAGCGGAAACCCATATCGTCGCTGCCCCAAATGATTTCAACACGGCTAAACTGCAAGAGTTGTTCGAGGACTTTCTCGTAGATCTCCACAAGACGGCCGGCGATGGCTCTCACCAAATCCCGGTTCTCATAAAGGGCGATACACAATGTCTCATAACCCATCAGCCAGTTGATATACTCCGCGAAGTGGGCGAATCCCCCGCTTCCGATGATACACATGTTGTCCGGGAGGTTTTTTTCATACCACTCCAACGCCCGGGTTTGAGCCTGGGAGGGATCCGGCCAGGGATAGGTTTCAAACTCCTCCCAGGTACTGATAGGGCCACGGTGTTCATCGATGAATCCCCGTCCTTCTCCGCGTGTGAGCAGCGCTGTGTCCTCGGTCCTCTGACGTTCCAGGGGGAGATCGATTCCCTCCAGGCTACAGCGTACGAAGTCGTAGCCCAGAAAGGATTGAATCTTGACCTGACGTTTTTCATTGAAGAAGGGATCGTTACGCTCCAGCCCTTCCTCAAGTCCAAACCTTTCACAGATCGCGGTCTGGATTTCCTGATCGAGAAAGAGCTCGATGTTGTGCACGCGTGAAGGAGTCTTCTCGCGGTGGATGCAACTGAGGAGCTCAAGGTAATCGGGCCTCACTGGTGTGGAAAGGAGTTTTTCCAAGAAAGGACCTCCTCGACATATAGATGAATGGGGTACACCGGGAGACAGAATAAGCCTTTCCTCTCCCTTGAAGGAGGGGGAGTTCCCAATTGGATGGGATCTCAGGGCAGGCCCCAGATACAAGGGAGAGGTTGGGATTACCTCAGCCCGGGCGGCAAGCGGTGGAGGTAGGTCTTGTGGTCCACCACAAGGCCCACATCCATTGTGGACCGGTAATTCTGTTTGATCGCCATGGCTGACGCCACCCCGATCCAGAAGGGGTCACCCCCATACTGGAAGATGTCGCCCTCACTGGTGGTTCCATTGGTGGGAGAATAAGAATCCACGGAACCATCATAGGTCCCATAATGCGGAAAGGCGGAGACCACTTGGTTTTCTCGTTCATCTGGCCCGATCGAGAAGAGCGCCCAAGTGGCCAGACATCCGTCAAACTTTAAATATTGAGTCGGAGGGATCCTAATCCCACCTGTTTCATAAAAGTACGGTGCTTTTGTTAGGATTGATAATTCTTGGCCAAAGGGATCCTTCGGGACACTCTCCAGATATGTGACAGGTGAGGTCAGCCAGAATAGGCCTCGCCCGGCTCTCGACCGGTGAGAGGCATCGGATTCGCTCTCCGCCGGATAAACCCTGTAGTCTCGAAAGTACTCCTCCATGGCGAAAGAGATCAGGCGGATGTCCCCTTTGGCCTTGGCCACCTTGTCACGGACCTGCGCCTCCAACAAGCTGGGTAAGGAGACCGAGAACAAGATCAGGATCATGACTGTGACCACGAGCAACTCGACCAAGGTAAATCCATGTTGCCCATCAGGGGGAGTGCGAGTGACTTGGATGCGGAACGAATGAAGACGACGATTTACTGGTAACATAGATCCATTCACCTCCGGTCTTTGTATTCCCAAAGGTAACCGCCGAGTGGCGGTAATGCCCACATTTCCCAGACTAATATACAAGTATGCAGATTCTTGGCGGCGGTGTCACTTTTTTTTCACGATTATGGAAACCTGCCAGAAGCGGGGATTGAGCCAAGAGGTTTGACTTCCATCGCCGTTGTGAAAGACTTGGCGCTGTTTGGGCAATTGGAAGTCAGCGGGTGATCAGAGGATCACCCCTGGATTATGGGAGGAGGAAGTAGATGGACATATTCAAACCTCAAGGTCGTTTCACACGTCGTTCCTTCCTGGCGCGAACCGCGCAGGTCGGTACGGCCGTGGCGTTTCCCACGATCATCCCCAGTTCTGTGCTCGCGAAACCCGGACGGATTGGTCCCAATGACAAGATCCGGATCGCGAACATTGGTGTGGGTGGCATGGGAACTGGCCACGTCTCCGAGGATACGATCGCGGTCTGCGATGTGGACAAGAATCACCTCGCCAACGCGGTCACGAAGGCCCAGGAGAAGAATGGGGGCAAGCCGGTCGACTCATATGGAGACTACCGCCGTGTCCTCGACCGTAATGATGTCGATGCGGTGGTGATCGCCACCCCGGATCACTGGCATGGAATCATCATGGTGAATGCCTGCCAGGCCGGCAAGGATGTCTATGTGGAGAAGCCTGCTTGCCACACTCTCGAGGAGGGGCAGGCGATGATCGCGGCCACCAACCGTTATGGCCGTGTAGTTCAGGTCGGCAGCCAGGGGCGTTCCACCCCGGAAGCCCATGCCGCCTGCACCTATGTCCGTAACGGAATGCTGGGCGCGGTCAAGAAGGTGACCTGCTGGCATGTGCCCAATAAAGAGGGTGGCTTCGATCCCGATTGTGATCCACCGCCAGAGCTTGACTGGGATATGTGGCTCGGTCCCATGCGCTACATTCAATACAACCCGC
>CAYRBI010000197.1:0-10374 GCA_964422415.1 uncultured bacterium
ACTTTGTCTCTGTGGTCGGACCGAGTGGAAGCGGGAAGAGTACACTGCTCCTCATGTTGGGGGGAATGCTCTCCCCCTGCGCTGGACGGATCTACATGGGGAAAGAATCGTTGTATGAACTGGATTCCGAACAACGTGCCAAGGTACGTCAAGAGAAGATTGGTTTCGTATTTCAGACCTTCAATCTGGTTCCTTATCTGACCGCCATGGAGAATGTCCAGATTCCACTCTACCTGGCAGGTTTGGAGGAGACCGGCCAGAAGGCCAAAGCTGAAGAGCTTCTGAATCGTGTGGGCCTCGGTGATCGCTTGGACCACAAGCCCTCTGAACTCAGTATTGGACAACAGCAACGTGTGGCTTTAGCTCGTATGTTGGCTAACGATCCCGAAATTATCCTGGCGGATGAACCCACCGGCAACCTGGATCCTGAAACCAGCACATCGGTCATCGACTTCCTCAAGGAACTGAACCAGGAGGGTCGTACCATTGTGATGGTGACCCATGATCCCAATGTGGCCAAAAGGGCTAAGAGGACACTGCGTTTGGTCGATGGCTCGATCAGAGAGGACAATGTCCACGAAGCCATGCAAGTGAACAGCTAAAGGACAGAAAGCACGGTGTACCCATCCGAGGGGGAGAACGATTGCCGATGGAGAGGATTATGAAAGAGTTCATGAATATCACGAAAGCCCTGGGGGATGAGAACCGTGTACGAATCCTCATGTTTCTGCGGAATGGAGAGATGTGTGTTTGCCAGATAATCGAGATGATTGATCTGGCTCCCTCCACTGTCTCAAAACATCTTTCAATCCTGCGTCAGGCAGGCCTGATTGACTGTCGTAAGGCCGGACGGTGGGTCCACTACCGTCTGGCCGAGGAATCAGATCAGATGGTCATGAGCGTTCTTTCTTGGTTAGTAGAATCACTTTCCTCTGATCGGCGTATTCAGGAAGACGACCAAAAACTTCAGCAGGTAAAGGTGACCTGCCTCGAAGAGCTCTGTAACCACTACCGAGAGGCAAACGGAAATCAAGTAGCCGCTTGAGCTGGCGAACTACACACTTTGGTGAAGAGAGTATGCTGGTTTTTCCTCACCCACTTCGTCAAGTGGCCAAACAACGATTATCAGTAGAGAAAGGAGTCGAGCAAGTGGTCAACATCGAGCAATGCCTCATCCGCGGCTGTCACATTTTCAGACCTGTATGTGAGACCAATTCTCAGCTGGTTATCGGCGAAAAACTGGAATCTGGAAAACTTGGAATCGTCTTTTGGGGGGTGCGAGGTCTTGCTCAGATCTTAATCAGTATTGCCGCTGTCTTTTTCCTCCTTGGTCATGTTTTTCGTACTGTCGCCGTGGCTGGGCCACCCGAAACCCGCTGGCTGGTCATGCCCGCCCCGAATCCGGACATGACCTATATGGTCCAGCCCAACGGCGACTTTGTTACCTTTGGAGTTCCATTCCGCACCAATGAACTTGGATTCCGTGATGGTCCCATCGCCCCAAAATCACCCAATATGTTCCGGATCCTTTGTGTCGGTGACTCGGTTACTTTTGGAACGGGTGTTACCAACGAAGAAACCTTCCCGAATGTACTTGAGCGAGGGCTGCAGCAATCCGCCCGTCCGGGGATCACAGTAGATGTGATCAATGCCGGTGTGAGCGCCTATAACGCGCGTAATATCCGTGGCCAATTGGAACAGTATCTTTCTCAATTAAGGCCCGATGTTGTCGTGTACATCTTTGTCGAAAATGACTTGGATGACAGTGTTTCCGCCGGTCCTCAAAGCTATCTGACTGCATGGGACCCCACCAAATCCCTTGAAGAACCTTTCATTGGGGATGACTTCGCGGGCATGTGGATGATCCGCCGTCAGATGACCAAAGAAAGAGGGCTGGTCTCCCGGATTGCCAGACTATTCGACAACGAGTTCGAAGTGTTATGTAAACTACCGCCTGCTTTGATTCTTGGTTCTCATCCCGAGCCACAGAAACGTTGGGCAAAATTCATCATCGAGATTGAGAGGATGAAAAACCTCTGTACACAGGCCGGAGCGTCGTTTCTTGTCTACTCCTTTGGTATGAAAGCACATTCAGAACCAATTGAGTTGAAACTTCGTGGAATCTGTAAAGAGAGAGGAATTCCCGAGGCCTCGACTTTGCCAGTCTTTCTCTATGAGACCTACGCGGACAAGTACTCCCTGGGGGGCGATCCTCACTGTAATCCTGAAGGACATCGCCTGATGGCGGACCGCTTGCTGTCATTTCTTGTGGAATCACGGTCTCTTCCAGACCGATTCATTAATCCTGACATCCAATACAACCGTTATGACGACATAATTGATGCGCAGCTCGCAACCTCCCTGGAACAGCAAAGCCTTTCTGGTCCCGCTGTCATCGACTTCGAGAAGGGAAATGGAGCGATCGGTCTTCTTGGGGGGGTTGATATCGATGGCAAGATTGGCCGGAGGTTCATCTTTCGACTCGGGGGAACCGGCAATGCAATGGAGATCCTGGCAAGCGGTCTTACCGGAACCCCAGACCAGCCACTCAGCCTTCTGGCACAAGTAGAAGGGATCCCTGCTGGATCACCCGTAAACCTGACCACGGAGAGGGTTATCTGTCATTTCCCCATTCCTCCTGAGTTTGCCGGTATAACAGTTGAGGTCGAGCTCATCACTCAGGGACCTCTTTGGCTACCTTCAGCCGCCGAACGTCAACAGGGTGTGATTCCATTGGCTGCCCAGATTCATCAGATTCGTCGAGTGGATCGCGGTCAAAATTGACAGAATGAGACTCTTCAAGGTACTTCCATGAGTGGCAGATCATCCAGCCCGGTATCCAATCCAAATGAGAACTGACAGATGGCTCAAATCACTGAATCTTCATCCCCCAAGTTGAAAGTGCTGTTCCTCTGTACAGGCAACTCCTGCCGGAGCCAGATGGCGGAAGGGTGGGCACGCCATCTCAAGGGGGATGTCATCGATCCCTACTCGGCTGGTATCGAGAACCATGGTCTGAATCCGAGGGCGGTCCGGGTCATGGCTGAAGCTGGTGTCGATATCTCCAGCCAGCGATCCAAGAAGGTCGAAGACCTGGGTGGCATCGAGTTTGACTATGTCATTACTGTCTGTGGCCACGCGCATGAGACCTGCCCGGTCTTTCCAGGCAGGGTCAAGGTCATCCATGTTGGATTTGATGATCCCCCCATGCTCGATGAGGGAGCAACAACCGAGGAAGAACATCTTACCCCTTACCGCTGGGTAAGAGATGAGATCAAGGAGTTTGTGGAGAGTCTGCCAGAAAGTTTGTCCAGGGGATGAGGTCTCTTCTTGAAGATTGGGATCTCTGGGGGAGAGGATTTCTGGAATTGATAGAACGACTACCTGACCTGCAGACACTCGATGTCGGTAGCCGATAGAGGTGAATTTATCATTTTTGAGACAGGAGTTTTGGAATGCTAAGAATTGATGTCTACGATCCCCCCATGTGCTGTTCAACTGGAGTCTGCGGTCCGGATGTGGATCCGGCGCTGGTTCAATTCTCCGCCGATCTCAACTGGCTCCAGAGCCAAGGTGTATCAGTTAATCGTTTCAACTTGGCTCATACGCCCATAGCATTTGCCGAGAATAACCTGGTTCGCTCACGGCTTACAGCAGAGGGGGCTGCCGCCTTGCCACTGGTGTTGGTGGGGGGCGAGGTGGTGGCAAGTGGAGAGTATCCAACACGCAATGAGTTGGCAAAATTACTGGGCTTGATCGGAACTGAGATCGGTGCACTCAGGTAAGCGGTGGCCGATTAGGTCACAATCAACTTATCGATTGCCATTCACTACGACGAATACCCCCATCACCCTTTTTTGGATTGAGTGAAATGAAAGGAAGTATACCTGGCTATGACAGAGCGAATAATCTCTAAAACTCCATTGAACGAGATTCTGGATGAACCCACGCGCTTTCTGTTCTTTACTGGTAAAGGTGGGGTTGGAAAGACATCTCTCGCCTGTGCCACCGCTGTGGCCTTGGCCGACCGTGGCAGGAGGATCTTGCTGGTCAGCACAGATCCTGCATCGAACTTGGATCATGTCTTTGAGATCGAGATCGGTAATCAAGACCAGACATCGATTCCGGTGGTGCCGAATCTGGAAGCATTGAATATCGACCCCGAAGCGGCGGCGCGGGTCTACCGTAACCGTATCATCGACCCAGTCCGGGGAGTCCTACCCGAGGCGACGGTTCGCCACATGGAGGAACAACTATCCGGCGCGTGTACGACGGAGATTGCTGCCTTCGACGAGTTCACGGTCCTACTGACCGATGCAAAGAAAACCGAGAGATACGATCACATCATCTTCGACACGGCTCCGACCGGCCATACACTACGCTTGCTCAAACTGCCCAGTGCATGGACAAATTTCCTTGATACGAACCTGAGTGGAGAGTCCTGTCTCGGTCCACTCTCGGGCTTGGAGAAGCAACGGGAACAATACCAGGCAGCGGTAGATGCGTTGGCCGACGCATCGAGAACAACCCTCTTCCTTGTCAGCCGTCCACAGCACGCGGCGCTCGGAGAAGCCGCACGGACAAGCGCGGAATTGAGTAACCTGAAAGTCGGGAACCAGAGGTTGATCATCAATGGCCTCATGCCAGACACCGACAGTGGCGACCCTCTAGCCCTTGCGATGCAGCACCGCGATCGAGAAGCTTTGGATGAGCTACCGGATACCCTGAGATCCCTTCCAACCACACAGGTCTTCCTCCAGCAGCACAATCTCATCGGAGTCGAGGCTCTGCGATCTTTGCTGCTTTCCTTTGGAGGACTCCCCCAGAGCGTTGAAGAGGTCACATACTTTCCTGATACCGAGATCCCCACGCTTGGTCAGATTGTGGACGAGATAGAAGCTGAGGGTCATGGCTTGATTATGGTCATGGGTAAGGGTGGGGTCGGCAAGACAACCATTGCTGCCGCTGTAGCCGTCGAACTGGCGACACGCGGCCACAGTGTACATCTGACCACTACCGATCCGGCGGCTCATGTCACCTCCACAATCGAGTCCGAACTTGAACATCTGTCCGCTAGCCGGATCGATCCTCAAATCGAAACTGAACGCTATCGCCGCCATGTCCTGGAGAGCAAGGGAAAAGACCTGGATGAGCAAGGCCTGGCATTACTTGAGGAGGACTTACGCTCCCCTTGCACAGAGGAAATCGCCGTCTTCCAGGCTTTCTCGAAGGTGATTCGCGAAGCTAGACACAAGTTTGTTGTGATGGACACCGCGCCGACTGGACACACACTCCTCCTACTGGATGCCACTGGTGCCTATCACCGCGAAATCATGCGTCATGCCGAGACAGTGACTCAAGTTGTGACACCCATGATGCAGCTTCAGGACCCCAAGCAAACCAAGATGCTGATTGTAACGCTGCCGGAAACCACCCCGGTGCTTGAAGCCGCCGCATTGCAGAACGACCTTCGTCGAGCAGGAATCGAGCCTTGGGCTTGGGTAATTAACGCCTCCCTGGCAGCGGCCGGACCAAGCGATCCGTTGCTTCTGCTCAGAGCGAATTCCGAACGCGTTCAGATCGAAAAGGTCCGGTACGAACTGGCCCAAAGGGTGGCTCTCGTACCGTGGTGTACCGAGGAACCGGTCGGTCCAGAAAAGTTGTCAAAACTTGTGCAAACACAGCCAACAAACTGAGAGGAGAAACGATCATGCCCATCTATGTCTATGAAACCATTCCCAGTGAATCTGAAGGGAAACCCATCTATTTCGAGGTCCTGCAGAACTTCTCCGACGAGCCGCTTACAAAGCACCCTGATACAGGTGAGCCTGTCCGCCGGGTTCTGCTGGGAAACTTTGGGGTTCTAAGTACAAGCAAACCTTCGGGTAGTGGACAAAAGACCTCTTGTTGCAGTCCAAGATCTGGTTGTTGTTCGGGAAGGAGATAATCGCCGATTTTACATGACTGAGAGTGATAGGGCTGATGTTCAGATGGTCAGTGAACACATGCGAATCCTCAAGCAAGAGTATGGATTCGATTCGCCTGAGGTCAGGAGGGAATGCCTACACCTACTAGGCTCCGATTGAAATGGATTGTTATTGGACGTAGGACAACCTGAAGGTTGAACTCCAAACGGGATTCCAAACGAGTGAAAGGAAGAGAGATGAGTTCTGAGTTAACCACCAATCAACAGGAGATCATCCGAACTGCGGTTCGGGAAAACTACGGAAAAATTGCTGAGGGAATAAGAGGGGGGTGTTGTGGACCAAAGACCAATGAGCCTGATGTAATGCTTGCTGAGGTTGCCGGATATGAACAAGACGACCTCTCGGTCCTTCCGGATGGCGCAAACATGGGACTCTCATGTGGTAATCCCGTCGCGTTGGCTTCGTTGTGCCCGGGAGAGGTTGTTCTTGATCTTGGGAGTGGAGGTGGATTCGATGTCTTCATCGCGGCGCGCCGGGTCGGCTCCTCTGGGCGAGTGATCGGTGTCGACATGACGCCGGAAATGCTCTCCAAGGCACGGCGGAATGTGGACAGTTTCCGTGAGCGTACTGGTCTGGACAATGTCGAGTTCCGCCTGGGCGAGATCGAGCACTTGCCCCTTGCTGATAACAGTGTGGATGTGATCATCTCAAACTGCGTCATTAACCTTTCGCCAGATAAACCACAGGTTTGGCGGGAAATCAGCCGTGTGCTGCGTCCAGGAGGAAGAGTAGCAGTGTCTGATCTAGCCCTCCTCCGTCCACTCCCTCAGGCGATCCGTGAGATGGTGGAGGCATTGGTGGGTTGTATCGCAGGTGCAGTCCTGGCCGATGAGACAGAACACATGGCTCAGGAGGCGGGTTTGGTGGATATCGCCTTGGAATGTAAGAATGGCTACATTGATGCCATATCGAGCTGGAAGGATCCGCTCTTTCAGAAAATTACCAAGGCTCTTCCTGAGGGAAGCAAGGTATCTGAGTTCATCACCAGCCTCGCGGTCAACGCTAGAAAACCTGATGCGGAGAGGAGAAATTAAAACATGAGCATCCCAGCGGACAACCCTTCAGTACCCCAGGCAGAAAAGAAACTCAATCCATTTGAACGCTATCTCAGCCTCTGGGTGGCTCTCTGTATGGTGGTGGGTATTACGATTGGGAAGCTGCTACCCAGTCTTACCGACTCGCTTCGCCGTATGGAATTTGGCGCTGGGAGCCAGATCAACATCCCCATTGCTGTCCTGATCTGGCTCATGATTTACCCCATGATGCTGAAGGTGGATTTCACTTCCATACTGGGGGTCGGAAAACGCCCCGGTGGTTTAATCATCACCCTTATCGTCAACTGGCTGGTCAAACCTTTCAGCATGGCGTTTCTGGGATGGGTCTTCTTTAAGCATCTTTTCCTGCCGCTCATTGGTCCCGAATTGGCTGACCAGTATATCGCCGGAGTTATTATTCTTGCGGCAGCCCCTTGCACCGCGATGGTGTTTGTTTGGAGTTACTTGACCGACGGAGATCCCGCTTACACATTGGTCCAGGTGTCCGTAAATGACCTCATTATGCTGGTCCTCTTCGCCCCGATCGTGACCTTCCTTGTGAGTGGTGCATCGGCATTGACCGTTCCTTTCTTGGTTCTGGTGTATGCCGTCGTGCTCTTTATCGTTATCCCCTTGGCGGCTGGGACTATCTCGCGTGTGTGGTTGATCCGGAAACATGGTGAACGGTGGTTCAATGAGATTTTCCTGGCACGCTTTCACCCCGTGGCCGTCATCGCGCTGCTGGTTACCTTAGTGCTCATTTTCGCGTTTCAAGCCGACAACATCACCGGACGTTTCTTCCATGTTGTTTTGATCGCCATACCGATCCTGATCCAAGTGTATTTTAACTCCTCACTGACCTATGGCCTGATGAAAGTCTTTCGGATCCCTCACAACATTGCTTCACCAGGGGCACTCATTGGAGCGAGCAACTTTTTCGAACTAGCAGTAGCCACTGCCATTGCACTCTATGGCCCGGAATCGGGAGCGGCCTTGGCTACGGTGGTCGGGGTTCTCGTGGAGGTGCCGGTCATGCTTTCCGTGTGTTCCTTCTGCAACCGGACAAGAGGGTGGTTTGAGCATTCCCACCCCGTTGGTTAGGAATTGCTGACAGAACTGTCAGGCATTAGGTGAAGCCATTCCGAGACCCATGCAGATCTCAAGGAAGGCTTCCTTAAGGTAACCATAGTCTCCTTCGAAGATGGGGAGACAATCATTGGGTCTGACCTCTCCGCACCACAAGCGAAGAGCGAAAGCCATACAAGTCTTCTCTCCACACTGACGGCAATTGGTTCCGGGTAGACGTTTGTAGATTTCCAGTGCAGGTGGTTTCTTCCTCATCTGGTTGGAGGGAATGATCTCGCTTCGTCTTGACCAGACCCGGTTAACCTGCAACCGGATCATCTCAAGTGTTCGCCACGCATCCACCACATCGTCAGCCTTTGCGACTGAGATCCTGTGGGGATAGAGGACCACCATCCTGTATCCATCCATGAACATCAGGGTAGGTCCATTCGGGTTATAGAAGGCACCCGGCATTTCCGCGTTAAGGTATGGGAGAACCCCCGTCATATCCCCATGAATGTGGGCGATGATCCGTATTCTCGCGATATCAGCAATGCACGGAGCCAGCACCATGATATGAGCCGATTCAAAGACCGGCTCTTGGAACTGTTCGGGTTCAAGCGTGGAGAGTTGGGAACCATGGAGGGAAGCGTCCACCCATCCTGAGGTCGTGATGGTTGTGTCTTCACAGATTGCGGATCTGCCTCCTGCCGTCGTAGTCAGCAGGACTGTTCCCACATGCCGATAGCCTATTCCCGCCTGAATTGCTTTGTAGGGAATTGAGCGCGACTCAAGTCTGTGTTTCGCTTTTTCCCATTCACTCAAACGGGGGAAGGTAGTCGAAGTGTCCATGTTTGTAGCTCATCCCCATAGGATAGCATTTTGTCAGTCTTGAAAGGACGTTGGTAGATCCGAAGTATTTCCAACCGAAAGAGAATGCAATCCTCCAGAGAGGCTTTGGAATGAGCAGAACAATATCACAAGAATATCGGCAGCGATCGGGCATTTCAAGGTCGATCAAGTTCGTTTTGGTATCTCTCAATCAATCCCCTGATGATCGCCGATTTCGAGGCCTTCCAGTTCCCCTGCCGTCTTTGTTTGATTACCGCCTCATCAAGAATACGCAGGTGTTCCTCATAGAAGCCAACCGGGATGAAATGTGGACCCTCGCGTGATTCACCTTTCTCAATAGGATGTGATGTAGTCGCCAGCTGAGGTTTATCCAAACGATCTCGATTGGGTGTCTCAGGGGATAATGGTGGATTCTCAGTTCGAGCCGGTGGATCCCCAAAGATATCGAGTTTCAGTTTCGGCATCGGATGAGCACCTCCTCGGCAAGCTTGCGGTAAGCCTCACTCGCGCGTGACTCTGGCGCGTAGATGATAAGTGGCTGGCCATGACTGGGGGCTTCCTCGGCCTTCACATCGCGCGGGATGACTGTATTGAAGAGACTTACCTCAGAAAGATTGCGAAGGCATGTGAGCGCCTCGTGGTTTGCCCGTGATAGCGGATAGTACTTGGTGGCCACCACACCCAGGATGTTCAATTTGGGATTGAGTCGTTCTCTCACCAGGTTGACCATTTCAAGGACATACTTAAGGCCACGCAGGCTGAGAAATTGTGTCTCACAGGGGACAATCACCACATCCGCTGCCGCCAATGCATTGAGCGAGAGGATCCCCAGGCTGGGTGGGCAATCGAGTAACAAGAAGTCAAAGTCCTTTATTACGGTATTGATCTGATCACGCAGGATAAATTCCCTTTGCATCCTCGAAACCAGTTTGAACTCTGCTTCGGACAGACTCAGGTCAGCGGACACAAGAAAGAGGTTCATAATCGATGAAGTGATGACAGCATTTCTAAGAGGTATACCCTCCAGAAGGACTTTGCTGAGAGTTACCGTACTTTCATCTACCTCTCGCCACAGTAAGCCTCGTGTTGCATTGGCCTGGGGATCCACATCAACCACCAGGCAGCGTTGCCCGTAGATTTGGGCAAGGCATGCGGCCAGATTGACTGCGGTGGTTGTTTTGGCGACACCGCCCTTGTGGTTGAACAATGCGATCTTGTGGCAGATGGTCATACGGTCATATGGTCCGCTGTTGATGCGGCCGTACGATCAGATGAGTCAGGGTGGTTTATATGCCTTTCGCAAGACTTATAAATTCTACCTGATTCCCTTCCTGAAATGGTTGTCCCGGTTGCTCCACAAGTTGCAGCACCAAACTCGGTATTGCTCGATCAACCTCGTGGTTGCACCGGTGACACCACCCCTTCGGGGGTTATTG
>CAYRBI010000198.1:0-10262 GCA_964422415.1 uncultured bacterium
GATGAACGTATTTGATCTTAGGAACAGGATCGTATCGCAATACTCAGATTATATCCACAGTTACATTTCGATATCGGATGAACGTATCAGACAAGTTGTCGAAGGTGAATTGGAATCAGGATTTTTATGGCCGGAACCACTTGTTCAACTCAGCCCATCGTTTGCGCCGGGGGCATCGATAGATGACTTGGTGAACGAAGGTATTCTACATCCCAGTTGCAGAATGATATTTCGCGCCAGAAAGACTGAGACGCATCTCGAAGGATACCCACTACGACTTCACAAACACCAAGAAGAGGCTGTTCGCATGGCTGCGGATGGTTACAGCTACGTGCTGACTACCGGGACTGGATCCGGAAAGAGTCTTGCATACATCATTCCCATTGTTAACGACATCTTGAGATCTCAGTCTGGTCAAGGTATCCGAGCCATTGTTGTATACCCCATGAATGCTCTTGCGAATAGCCAATTGGGTGAGCTACGGAAGTTTCTTTGTCAGGGGTTCCCCGAGGGCCAATCTCCAGTCAGATTTGAACGGTACACGGGAGAGGAAACTGATGAAGACAAACGGAGGATCATGGCAAATCCTCCGGATATCCTATTGACCAATTACGTGATGCTGGAATACATTCTTACCAGACCCAGTGAACGAACCACACTTGTACAGGCAGCACAGGGTCTCAGATTCCTTGTTCTAGATGAGCTTCACACATATCGAGGCCGCCAGGGAGGAGATGTAGCCCTCCTCGTCAGGCGTTTACGAAATCTGCTCAAAACGCAGAACCTACAATGTGTAGGAACATCTGCCACCATTTCCTCCGGTGAAAATGTCAAAGAACAGAAACGACAAGTGTCCCAGGTCGCATTAAGGTTGTTCGGTGTCGCCGTCCCGCCCGAGAGAGTCATTGGGGAAACTCTTCGAAGAATCACACCTGAAAGAGAAATTGAGCACACAGATTTCCTATCTGAAATGAAATCGGCATTCACGAAAGATCCTTGGTCACCACCACTCGCCTATGAAGAGTTCATCAAACATCCATTTTCCTCATGGATCGAGAGTACTCTTGGTGTTAACAAAGAGGATACAGGGCACCTTGTTCGAGCAACCCCCCGAAGAATTGCTGGACCCGATGGTATTGGGAGCGCCCTTGCAAGCCTGACGGGCCTTCCACTTGAGTTGTGTACACAGGCCATAACAAAATGGCTTCTTGTGGGATTCGGTTTGGTTGACCCCGAAACAGGGGGATCCCCCTTCGCCTTTCGCATCCATCAGTTCATCAGCAAAGGCGAGAAGGTTTTTGTCTCTCTGGAGAATGAGGATTCTCGATATATAACGCTTCACGGCCAGTTGTTTGTCCCTGGAGACAGATCGAAAGTCCTTTTCCCGATTGCCTTCTGCCGTGAATGTGGACAAGAGTACTATTCGGTATGGAAGGTTTCTGAAAGTGCTGTAGAAGAGGAATCTTTTGTTCCCCGGTCACCATACGAAACCGATGATATCAATGGGCGTGAGCCATGCTACCTCTATGTCAGCAATAAAAACTCGTGGCCTGAAGATCCAGAAAATAAAGTTGATCGACTTCCACAGGACTGGATTGAAGATACAGGCAGAGGGATTCTAGTCCGTAAAGACCGGAAAAAGTCAGTGCCACAAAACGCTTACCTGGGTCCTGATGGGAAGGTAAGTCCAAATGGACTCCGCTGTTGTGTGATACCAGCTCCGTTTCATTTTTGTCTTAAGTGCGGTGTCTCTTACAGTTGGAGAGAAAAACGCGACTTTGGGAAACTTTCTATTCTCTCTTCTGAGGGAAGGAGCACCGCCACTACAATCCTATCATTGGCGACACTGGATGGACTCACTTTAGCCGAAACACCTAAGGAATCGAGAAAGATACTGTCCTTCACTGACAACCGCCAAGATGCTTCCCTTCAGGCTGGCCATCTAAATGATTTTGTCGAGGTCAACACCCTACGCACAGCCCTTTACAAGGCGATATTAGAGGCTGGTTCAGAGGGGCTTGGGCATGAGGATCTAACTCTCCGTGTCTTTGAGGCGCTTTCTCTACCAATGGAGGATTATGCTATAGATCCCAGTGTCCGCTTTCAAGCACGGTCAAACACGGAGACCGCATTCCGGCAGGTCTTGGGGTATAGATTATACAGAGATCTTCGAAGAGGCTGGCGTATTACTGCGCCCAACCTTGAACAGTGTGGGTTACTGACAATTGTTTACCCCGCTTTGAAAGAGGTATGTGATGCCGAGGACCTCTGGAAGGATGCACACTTGCTGTTGTCGTCGTCAACCGCAGAGAATCGAGAACGAGTTGCCACAGTCCTTCTCGATTTCATGAGAAGAGAATTGGCGATCCATGTGGACTATCTTACTCGGGAGAAGCAAGAGTCCTTACGCCAGATGAGTAGTCAGTATCTGAAAGACCCCTGGTCGATTGATGAAAAGGAGAAGATGGAATTTGCCTCAGTCCTATTTCCTAAGAGTAAGCAGAGAGGTGAGGATTGGGGCGGACACATTTTCCTGTCTCCGAGAAGTGGTTATGGGCAGTACCTTAGGCGTACCACAACCTTTCCTCAGTCACATCATCATCTCGACATGCAAGAGACTGGTCAGATTATCTGTCAGCTTCTAGAAAAGCTTTCAATCGGTGGCTTGGTAAGGGTTGTAAACGATCCTGATGTCGAAGGAATACCGGGTTATCAGATCCCCGCAGCCTGTTTCCGATGGTGTCCAGGAGATGGAAGCAAGTCATTCCATGATCCCATTCGGGTCCCGAATCCCTCATCATCCGGCGGTAGGACTAACGACTTCTTCAATAGTTTATTCACAGAGCCAAGGTCTTGGCTTGGAAGCATCCGAGCCAGAGAACATACGGCACAGGTATCCTACGAACAGCGGATGTCTCGTGAGGCTGATTTCCGTGATGGAAAACTCCCGATCCTGTTTTGTTCGCCGACCATGGAACTCGGCGTTGACATCGCTCAACTCAACACAGTAAACCTGAGAAACATTCCTCCCACCCCCGCAAACTATGCGCAGAGGAGCGGGAGGGCTGGCCGAAGTGGGCAACCCGCCCTGATTACTTCTTATTGCTCCTCTCTTAGTGCTCACGACCAGTTTTTCTTTAAACGTCCGGACCTAATGGTTTCAGGTGCTGTTCAACCTCCACGTATTGATTTGGCCAATCAGGATCTAGTGCGGGCGCACATACATTCCGTGTGGCTTGCTGAAGTTGGGATCTCCCTTGGAACATCACTGGTGGATATCCTTGACGTAGCTGGAGAGAAACCATCTCTCATCCTTTCCGAGAGCATCCGGCAACAAATCTCTGATCCAAAAGCCAAGACAAGAACTTTGCAGCGTTCTAAGGCGCTGCTCTCCACGATCCATGAGGACTTGGATACAGCGGACTGGTACAGAGAAGGCTGGCTTGAAGAAGTTCTGTCTCGAGTCGAAGAGGACTTTGATCGTGCCTGTGATCGATGGAGGTCTTTGTATCGTTCAGCAATGGAACAGCATGAACGTCAGAATCGTATTATTGCAGATGCATCGGTAAGTGTGAATGAGAAGGACACTGCCAAGAGGATAAGGCATCAGGCGGAATCCCAACTGGAATTATTGACTCAGTCAGAGAACGTCTTCCAATCAGATTTCTACAGCTACCGCTACTTTGCAACAGAAGGCTTTCTTCCCGGCTATAACTTCCCACGTCTTCCTCTTTCGGCGTTCATTCCTGGAAGAAACAGGTACAAATCAAGAGACGAGTTTTTATCGAGGCCACGTTTCCTCGCCATCTCTGAGTTTGGTCCCAGTTCGATCGTCTACCATGAGGGCGCCAAGTATGTAATCAACCAAGTGATACTCCCACCAGATGATAGGGACCTCCAGACAAGCTCGGCAAAAATATGCCCTCAATGTGGATACCTCCACCTTGCTGATCATGACCGAGGTCCAGACCGATGTGATTTCTGCAACAGTCTTCTTGGTGAACCTCTACGGGAACTATTTCGCCTTCAGAATGTTTCAACAAGACGCCGGGATAGAATAACCTCTGATGAAGAAGAACGAACGCGAATGGGCTACGAGATCGGATCCGGTATCCGGTTCGGTGATAGAGGTGAACGGCCTCCTTTTCGATCAGGTATTGTCGAATCATCTGGCAACTGCGTCGCCGAACTGACCTATGGAAATGCGGCAACCATCTGGAGGATCAATCGCGGCTGGAAGAACAGGAAGATCAAGGAGCAGTTTGGATTTGTCCTTGATTTGCAGCGGGGCTACTGGTCCAAAGATCAGCAAATTGAGGACGATGATGATACTGATACCGATCCAATCTCAGCAGATCGCCGCAGGGTCATTCCATATGTCGAAGACCACAAGAACTGTCTCCTTTTACGTCCATCCGTAGCCTACCCCATTCCGGTCATGGCGTCACTTCAGGCTGCATTGAAACGTGCCATCGAACTGGAGTTTCAGTTGGAAGAAAGTGAGCTCGCAGCGGAGCCTCTTCCCAATGGAGGATGCCGTAACCTGCTGCTGTTCTATGAGGCGGCTGAAGGTGGAGCTGGAGTTCTAGGAAGACTCCTGGAGGATCCGGATGCAATCAGAAGAGTCATCCATCGTGCACTTGAGATTTGTCACTATGACCCCATCACCATGGAAGACCAGCGGCATCATCCACGTGCTAAAGAGGATTGCGAAGCGGCCTGCTACGACTGTCTCTTGAGCTATTCAAATCAAGCTGACCACCCACTCCTTGACCGAAAGAAGGTCTTTGAGGTGTTGAGCAATTGGTCACAAGCCAGAGTAAGTCTTTCTCCAGTGGAGGCGCCTCGTTCTGAACATCTCACTCACCTTCGGAACTCCTCAAGCTCCGAGTTGGAGAGAGAATGGATCGACTTCCTTGAGGAAAGGAATTTACGTCTACCTGATAAAGCTCAACAACTTATTGAGAAGTGCAAGACCCGCCCGGACTTCCTTTACAGCGAAATCAGGGCCGCGGTCTACATTGATGGTCCCCATCACCTTTATGCTGACCGCCACCAAAGGGATATCAAACAGACCGAATGCCTTGAGGATGCGGGCTATACAGTCATCCGCTTTGGCCTAAAGGATGACTGGGACGGGATCATTTCCAGGTACCCTGATGTCTTCGGAGGTCACAAATGAGTTTAGCCGTAGGCTCGATGGTTAGAGCAAGAGGACGTGAATGGGTTGTGCTTCCTGAAAGCACGGATGATCTCTTCATGCTCCGCCCATTGGGTGGGACGGATGAGGAGAGCACCGGGATCCTTCCGGCTCTGGAACTGGTTGAGGCCGCTTCCTTCCCGCTTCCAAAGGCGGATGAGACGGGCGATTACCGGTCCTGCAGGCTCTTACGAGATGCTGTTCGGCTCGGGTTCAGATCCAGTGCTGGTCCCTTACGTTCCTTCGCCAGGATCTCAGTAGAGCCTCGCCCCTACCAGCTGGTTCCACTCTTGATGTCTTTGAAACTTGACCCTATTCGGATGCTCATCGCTGATGATGTTGGAATCGGAAAGACGATTGAGGCCTGTCTTGTGGCACGCGAGCTGATCGACCGGGGAGAGTGCAACCGCCTGGCGGTTCTCTGCCCTCCTCATCTTGCGGAACAATGGCAGATGGAGTTGAAGGAGAAATTTCACATCGATGCCGAACTAGTCTTGTCCAGCACCGCCAAGCGCCTCGAAAAGAACTGCGGTCTGGGAGAAACCCTTTTCGACATCTACCCCCATGTGGTCGTCTCCTTGGATTTCATCAAGACCGATGATCGCCGGAATGAATTCCTTCGTTGCTGTCCGGACTTGGTGATAGTCGATGAAGCGCATACCTGTGCTTACGGTGCAGTCGGGCGTGGAGTTATGCAACGTCACCGTCTCTTGGAAGGACTGGCGAGTAACCTCAACCGCCACATGATCTTGGTAACTGCAACCCCCCACAGCGGTAATGAGAATGCCTTTCGATCCCTCTTGGCGTTGCTTGAGCCGGATTTTGCCAACCTACCGGAGGACCTTTCGGGCCGTGGAAACGAGACAGTCCGCCGCCATGTGGCCGCGCATCTGGTGCAGCGCCGTCGAGCTGATATCCGTTCCTATCTTGGTGAAACCGACTTCCCGGAGAGGGCTGAAGCGGAGGAGACATACCATCTTTCCCCGGACTATAAAAAACTCTTTGACAAGGTCCTGAGGTATGCCCGGGAGACAGTTGTCGATTTGGAGGGAGCTGGCCATCGACAAAGAGTTCGATGGTGGTCAGCCCTGGCTCTACTGCGGTCATTGGCATCCAGCCCAGCCGCTGCAGCAGCGACGCTCCGTGCAAGGGCCTCAACTGCGGATACGAGCACCATCGAAGAAGCCGACGAACTGGGACGGCAGACAGTCATGGATCAAACCAGTGAGGATTCCGAAGTTGTCGCGGACTTTATTCCGGGAAGCGACATCGGCGAGTTTGCGGCTGATGAAAGCGGCAACCGGAAGAGGCTTCTTGAGTTTGCCAGGGAAGCCGAGGTTCTTCGTGGCCCAAAGGATCTCAAACTCAAACGAGCGATTGAGTTGGTGAAGGACTTCCTCAAGGATGGCTACAAGCCGATCCTTTTCTGCAGATTTATCCCCACGGCCGAATATGTGGCTGATGAGCTCCGAAAAGTCCTGAAGGGAGTAGAAGTCATCTCGATAACAGGTCTGCTTCCCCCGGCGGAACGTGAACAGCGAATCGAGGCGATGAGAGACCATGATAAACGTGTTCTTGTCTGCACCGACTGCCTTAGCGAAGGAATAAACCTGCAGGACCTTTTCGATTCGGTCATCCACTATGACTTGAGTTGGAATCCTACCCGCCATGAGCAACGTGAAGGCCGTGTAGACCGGTTTGGTCAGCCACGGTCCAAAGTCAGAGTCCTGATGTATTACGGGACTGACAACAAGATTGATGGAATCGTGCTTGATGTGCTCATGCGCAAGCACAAGACGATCCGAAACACTCTCGGTATCTCGGTCCCCGTACCGGTCGATACCGACAAAGTCATCGAGGCCATCTTCGAGGGCTTACTCCTACGGGAAGAAGCGGGACCTCTGTCCAAAGGCCAGACTCTCATCTTCGACGACATGTTCAAGCCCGAAATCAAACAGATGCACATTGATTGGGACGCTATCGCCGAACGCGAGAAGAAGTCCCGCACAGTTTTCGCGCAGGAATCCATCAAGGTTGATGAAGTGGCGCACGAACTCGAGGAGATCCGTTCCGCAATTGGTGCGGGGGTTGAGGTCGAGAAATTCATGCGGAACGCAACCCTCGCTCACGGGGGCTTCATCGGTGAGAAAGATCCGCTGACATTCTTATTGGATGGAACGCCACAAGGTCTCCGGGACCGCATCGGTATTCAAAAGGAGTTCAAGGCCAGGTTCTCATTGCCCGTGCCGGATGGAGTTCAGTATCTCAGCCGGACCCACCCGATCGTCGAAGGAATGGCCTCCTTCATATTGGAAACAGCACAGGACTCCGAGACGAAAAGTGTCGCCCGGCGTGCGGGAGTTATCCGAACCCACTTGGTCGGGAAACGTACCACCCTTCTCCTCGCCCTTTTCCGCTACCACATCTTCCGCAAGACGGACCAGGGGGAGTCTCCACTGCTCGCGGAGGATTGCCAACTGCTGGCCTTTGAGGGTGCCCCTGCCAATGCAGTCTGGCTTAATCCGGAAAGGGCTGAGGAGCTCATGATGGCCGAACCGGACACCAATGTCCCACCGGATATCGCCTCACATGCCCTTTCCCGTATCCTTGAGGGCTTCGACTCGATTCGCCCCCACCTGGAGGAAGCAGCACGGCAGCGTGGCGACCAGTTGCGTCTGGCCCATACACGAGTCCGTCAGGCCTCCCGTATGAAAGGTGTGACCTACAGGGTGGAACCCAAACTGCCTCCGGATATCCTGGGGGTCTATGTCTTCCTTCCCGGGGGGCAGGACTGATCTATGCAGACCAACCAACGTGACCTATTCACCACAATCCATACGGAAGGCGCTCTGCTTCCCGCTGATCTGCTCAAGCGCGTGGCCCAGGGAGACTCCAGCCTCGATGGACTGAAACCCCAAGACTTCCACCTTGTGGAGAGCGAAAGGCTGAACGAGGCGATCAGCCGCTCCTGGAACCGGATGCTGGGTATCTGGTCCTCCTTCCGCAAGACCCGCGAAGCGCTCTCCGAGGGGGAACGCGGCACTACCGAGACGCGCGAACGGTGGCTGCTCCCTCTCTTCCAGGAACTGGGGTATGGCCGCCTCCAGACAGCCAGCGCGGAGGTCATCGAGGGCAAGTCCTATTCGATCTCTCATGCCTGGCAGGGTACCCCGATTCACCTCGTCAGCTGCCGTGTCGAATTGGACAGGCGAACTCCCGGTGTCACGGGCGCTTCGAAATCCAGCCCGCACAGCCTGCTTCAGGAGTTATTGAATCGTTCCGAGAGCCACCTGTGGGGAATCCTGTCGAACGGTCTGCGGCTCCGTCTGCTGCGGGACAACGTCAGTCTCACCCGTCAGGCCTATGTCGAATTTGACCTCGAATCCATGACGGACGGCGAAGTGTATGCCGACTTCGCGGTCCTCTGGCTGGTCTGTCATCAGTCGCGGGTCGAGGGAGAACGCCCGGAGCATTGCTGGCTCGAAAAATGGTCCCAGACCGCCCAGCAGGAGGGCACACGGGCACTCGACCAACTGCGTAAGGGTGTGGAGGAGGCTATCGCTGAACTGGGCCGGGGATTCCTCTCCACGCGAGGTAAAACCAACGAGACGTTGAAGGCCAAACTCCAGCAGGGCGAACTCCCTCCGCAAGAGTATTACCGCCAGCTCCTGCGCATCGTGTACCGGCTCCTCTTTCTCTTTGTGGCGGAAGACCGGGGGCTATTGCTGACAGCGGAGAGTCAGGAGGGTGGCCGGGGCAATACCGGTCCCCAGCAACCCCTCTCCCCACACCAGATCTATACCCGCTTCTACTCAACCGCCCGCCTGCGCCGAATGGCGGCCAGAAGGCGTGGGACTGGGCATGTCGATCTCTACCGTGGGTTGTCCTTTGTCATGGCGAAACTGGGTAGTGATACCGGCTGCCCGGAACTGGCTCTGCCCGCATTGGGTTCGTTCCTTTGGTCAGACAAGGCCACCTCTGACCTGATTGGCTGCGATCTTGAGAACGCACACCTCCTCAGGGCCATCCACTCCTTGGCCTACACCCGTGACCGGGGGGTCCGCCGGTCGGTCGACTACAAAAACCTCGGCTCCGAAGAGTTGGGCAGCATCTACGAATCCCTTCTGGAACTCCACCCGGAGATGAACTCCCAGACCGGAACCTTCGACCTCAAGACTGCCAGCGGCCACGAGCGCAAGACCACCGGTTCCTATTACACCCCTTCCAGCCTGATCAACTGCCTGCTCGATTCGGCGCTGGATCCAGTGATGGAAGAGCGTCTGAAGGACGCTCGGCGAATGGCGAATGGCGAGTGGAAAATGGAAGAGGAGAAACACAATGCCTATTCAATCGTATCAGGATCTCGAGGTTTGGCGCCGGGGAATGGAACTGGCCGAGCAGGCCTATCGGTTGACAAAGAGATTTCCCAAAGAGGAGCTGTTCGGTCTGACCAGTCAGATCCGCAGGGCAGCCTCTTCGATTCCGGCCAACATCGCAGAGGGGTGGGGGCGTCAGGGCAACAAGGAGTTTCAGCAATTCCTTCGGGTGGCCCAGGGCAGTCTCCGGGAAGTGGAGACGCATCTTCTATTGAGCCAGCGAGTGGGGATCTGCACACAGGCGGAGATTCAACCGCTACTAGATACAGCAACCATTCTCAGCAAACAGATACTCAGCCTCAATCGCAGCCTCCAACACCAGAACAACTAGAGAATCTATGGAACCAGACTCCACTCGCCACTCGCTACTCACTACTCGCCGCCTATGCTCTTTTGAGCCTGCGCGTCTGCGACCCAGCCTGCGGTTCCGGCCATTTCCTCATCGCCGCGTCCCACCGTATCGCCAAGAGGCTGGCGGTGGTTCGTACGGGGGATGAGGAGCCTTCACCCGAGGCGACCCGCACCGCCCTGCGCGATGTGATCGGACATTGCCTCTATGGGGTGGACATCAACCCTATGGCGGTGGAACTCTGCAAGGTGAGCCTTTGGATGGAGGCGCTGGAACCCGGAAGACCGCTTTCGTTCCTCGACCACCACATCCAGTGTGGCAACAGCCTTCTCGGGGC
>CAYRBI010000199.1:0-10229 GCA_964422415.1 uncultured bacterium
AGTAAGCCATGGTCAGGATACTCCTGGTGGAATGCAGACATCATGTCCTCGAAGGCCCGTTTGTTGTTGGACACCTTAGAGGCAGACGGAAAAGAGAAGTTCACCCCGAGGGCGGACAGGTGTTCTTCCAGCTCCGCCACGAGAATGTCACGTAGGGACATGGTGGTGGCACCAATCTCGGTACGAACCACCTTGAACCGACCAGCAATCCGTTTGGCAGCCTCAGCCGCTTGCGCATTGGCTATATGGGAAGCGAGATTCTCATTCTCCGCCAGGCTGGAGATCACCGACATGAGATGCGACTTACCGGTGCCATAGTTGCCAACCACCAGGAGTCCTTTGTTGTCGGCCGGTTCGTCAAACTGGATCTGAGGAAACACCAACGCCGTCAGCTTCTCCGCCATTTCCTCAGACACCACATAGGTTTCGACCAATTGCCGTGCGGCAGCAGCCTCATCAGCGTCTCGTAATTGAACCACTGACTCGATCGCTTCAAATTGGATCAGATCAGAATACTTCATCAATTCTCTCCCATTCTTGTCATCGCTTGGTCGTACCACATCAACAGTTTCGGATCCTCTTGGAGGATGCTCTCCGAGATGCGTTGGGCCACGGCGATGATGGTACGGTAATCATGGTTCTGCCAACAGTGCTTGAAGCCTGCGCGGACCGCCTCCAGCCGGATCACCTTGAGCCGTTTTCCACGTGGGATCGGAGCGGGTTTGGGCTCCATGCCCTGGAGGAAGCCTTGCCCCGAGTCGGGTGGGACGAACCGTTCATAGCCCTGTGGTAGATACTCCCAGAACTCCTTCAAGAGTGCTCGCTCGCGGACCTGCTCCAGGTCGCTGGCTTTATTGGGATCGGGGACATACCAGCGGTTCTTTGATTTCGAACGCAAGCCGAGATCGTCCTTGGATAGGTTGCGTAGTTCTTTGAAGTTCGAGGAGAGATAAGAGTGAATCTGGCTGGGGACCTCTCCTTTGCCGTCATAGACCAGGAAGTTCTCCTCCAGCATTCGAGAGAGTTCCATCGGTTTCTCAAACTTCTCCCACCCCGCAATCTCTTTGAGGTACTGTGGGTGGATCTCCTGGAAGGTCTGGGGTTTCCTCTGGAGTTGCTGGCGAAGCCACTGGATAGCGGTCTCCTCGTTCTTGACGAAGAGTTCCAACTGCTCCACATCAACAGCATTCATCCGCTTCCGGTCGTAATCAGACACTTGCTCGGGAAGGAAGTACATCCGGTCCCGTTCGGCGAATCGTTGCGCCAATCCCTGGTAGAACTCAGAAGCAGAGAGGGGAACAGTCACCCCGCGCTGGACATGGAAGGCGACCATGCGGTCAAACAGAAGGTAATCTTGCCGTTCGGCGACCACCTCAACCTGGCCATCTTTGGAAACGAAAACGGGCAACTGCTTGAGGTGGGTACGGACAAAATCCCACACCCCTTCCTCGGTCCCTTTCTCGATCTCGAACCTTTGCTCCAGCCCGCCATTGGGCTTGTAGGCGGAGATAACCAAGTCCTGCTTGACGGCGGTGCTGGTCACCTGGCGGTAGGAACCCTGCTGTTTGTCGAGGGTGCGCACATCGGCGACCACGAACCCCGCCACCTGCAGAGCCTCCTGAATGGCGTTCCACACCACATTGCGGGAGTTGTGGAAGACCACGGTCATCCAGCGCCCCGGTTTCAGAACCCGCTCGTATTCCTCGAAACACCGCTGCATCAAGCGCTGGTAGTCGGGAAGGTCCTTCTTCTTGGCTTGATCGACAATCGCTTCCGGTTCCGAGTTCGTCAGTACCCGATGCCAAGACTCGACCAGGAAATTCAGATCGGCGTAATAGATGTTTTCCCCGAAAGGCGGGTCGGTAAAGATATAATCAATGCTGTCATTCGGAAGATTGAGCCGCGCGGTAGTGCCGACCGAAATCGCAGAACAGGCATTCTGCGTGTTCGCCTCGAACGCCTTCGCCAACCGATCCAACTTGTTGGCCGAATTGTATTGGGGACTGCATTCGGAGATCTGTGATGCGACGTAGTATACTCCCGTCATTTGGCGATTGACTTGGGAGCCACCGGGACGTCCCTGCTGAATCGGCTGGTACCGATTGAGTACTGACAATCCCCAGATCGCCTGCTCGACGAAGAACAGCAGCATGTTGCGGAGGCGCGGATCGGATTGACTGTTGGCCTTGCGCCAGAGACCGGCCAACGCCTGTGCCGCGCGCGGGAGGAAGAAGTGGTGGATATGGGTGAATCCCTTCGGAGCGATCCTGGAACCGTGATACATCTGTTCAATGGGGAAACGGTTAAAAGGAACTTCAGATGGAAAGGGCATCGCCTGGATCTTGGCGAGGACCTTCAGATCTTTCTCATCCGGAGCCTTCTCATAGCGTGAGTTCCCGACCTTGTACGAAATCAGGCAAGGGCGGAACTTGACGCGCTTCAAGGTCTGGTTGAGGACGGAATCATGGAAGGTCTCGAAGACACGTTCGAGACGGTCCTTGTTGAGTTCCGCTCCGCAATGCGGGCAAGGGAACGCCTCCTTAACCCGCTTGGTCTCCTCTTCCAACGCCTCCTCCAGGAAGACAACCTCGCCAGAACAATCAGGGCAGGTGAAGACTTCGCTCCAGACGGTGTACTCGATGTGCCCCTTCTTTCCATCAGTGTGGGTAGTCTCATACATCCACCCAATTTCCTTTTCGACTTCATCAAGGATACGCCTGCCTTCTTTGGCGAACTCCTCGACATCGAAGGGGAGGCAGTAGTTGGCGGCGATGAAGGTGGCGGCGGGGGAGAGATCATTGAGTACCGCATGACGTGGTCCCCACACCGGAGCGGGTAGCCCGGCGTTCGCACGTGCTTGTTCCACCGCCTGCTTCAGATCGGGATCGGGATGGGCGCACACTTGTGCCGCCACCCCGGTCATCCCCGATCCGCAGAACCCGTCCAGAATGATGTCGCCCGGATCGGTGTAATGGAGAATCGCCGGGACAATGGCCTTGTGGGGGACCTTGGTGTGGTACGAATGCGCCTTGTAAAGCGGATCGGTCTTGCCTTCAGAGACATCAATGGCCAGTGGATTGCGCGAGTAAGGCGCAGAGGGATCCTCTTTCTTACCTTGGCTCCACTCACGGACCAGATCCGCGAGAAACGGATTCGGACAGGCGGTGTAATACGGCGGATCGGACATCGCCAGGATGTCCTCATCTTCACCGATGGGGAACCCCTCGATCTTCCGAAACTCTGGGTCCTTCAACTTCTCCCGCAAGACGCCGAGGAAATGCTCCCGCCGCGCGTCGTCGTTGGGGAAGGTCTGGCCGAGACAACGGACGGGGTCCTTTTTTGAAGTGACCGACGCAGTCTTGAAAATCTGATTCTGTTCCATCCTCTTACTCATGATCCTCGTTGCCCCCATCAAGGCCAGCCATTGAACCCCAAAACCTCAAGGAAGACATTGTGTAGTGACTCTTGTGATATCTTTGTGCAATCGATTACCCAGTAATTGACAAAATTTAGTCAAACGATATATATCAGAGTCTTTTGGTTGTTGAGCGATATCACCGTGAGCAATATCATTTCGCCGCTGGGCTAATTCGCCCACGGAAGAACTGGCAGAAGTGTCTGTCTTTTCAACTTTGATGGTTACTCTATCGAGGTACTCGTCTTGATCGAGAAGGCCAATAAGCCAATTGACATTCTTGGGCGTTGGATTTGCGAACTCCTCCTTAAGGTTACCGAGTCGAAGTTCGTCCAGTTCCAAAGAACGGACAGGCGAGAAAAGTCTCTGCGACAATTCTATGTATTGTCTCGCATCGTCGACTCCAATATTCCGCATGTGTGCATCTTTTCGGAAAAGCCAATAGCGAAACCGAAGTGGATAATTATTGGCAACAACCCTGTTGGTCGCCAGGTGAGTCAGGCTGTCGCAAACAAGGTTCTCGATATAGTTCTCCAGATTGGCAGTCAGTAAGACGCAAGCTGATCGAAGAATTGCAGGAAGCCATGCAGGCTTAGGTCCAGTTTTCTTCTTCTCGGCCTCATATAGCCTCATCAGACTCCTTACGTCCGCATTCAGCGTGCCCTTGAAATCTTTGAGACGAGAATCAAGAAGAGTGATAGAAACCATTTTCGCGGCCCTCCTTTCTGTGGACCTAAATGTAAAACCTGAACCTTTGATCCGGGTTCCGAATCGTGGGATTCGAGACCAGAATCTCTCCAACGTCCCTTGAAAAGCCAACGGTTACAGGCATTGAAGATCCCAGTTTGCATGCGTTGTAGTTCAACTTGGTTAAGCCAAAAATGTCCTGCGCTACCTGCTGAGGTTCAGCCTCTCCATGCTGGATATCGATCCGGAGAGGTACTGGAACTTCCCAACCATCGTAGGTTCCCAGTCTCGGCTTAAAGCCTGATGCCCAGAGGAAACAGGTCCTCTGACTCTCCTCCCAATAAGTTCCACGAAGGACAGGACGCGTTCCTTCACGAAAGAGCCTCAGGCCACCGCCAAAGGCGCTCCTCACACGAATGCCAACCAGTTTGACCCCGTTTGGACACGCCGATTGGAAGCCTGCGAATTCATCATCGTTTATCGAGGAATGGCAATGGAGGAAGATTTCCGTCAGCGGCTTTCCTCCAAAACTGCGATAGGACTCAAGCACTCCCGAAAGGAGGTTCTTGGCTGCCGTTTGGCTGAGGTGGAATTCCTTCCTTTCTGGGGAGTACCAAGGTCCGGTTTCTCCTTTGAAGACGACTCCATCGCCGTTATCAAGGAACATCTGTGCTGCACAACAGGCGCTTCGTGAATGGGCTTCGCCCTCAGTTAAGCGGTAGGCTATTCCGATGTAACAGACTCCATCTCGAGCTGTGGAAAGCCGCCACGGCTTTGCGCCCGCCTTATAATAGGCAGCGACCATAAGATTCCATGCTCTGTCGCAAAGGGGGGTAAGTCCTCTTTCTCCCTTTTCGATCTTATCTGACAGTCTGAGTGTGGATTCGCGAACTATCTGAATGGGGCATCCAAAACTCATTGCGCGAGCCTTGATCTGTCGACGAAAATCCTTTGAATACCGATAATGTTCTGGGTCATAGGATTCAAACAGATTCCGTTGACCTTCAGCTCTGGATCGTTGTTCTTTCGCACTGAGGGGATAGCCTATTCCTGTCATAACCCTCGACTTGGGACGGCAATTCTCATACACAACATCGGGAGCCACGCAGACTATCAGGTGAACCGATTCATCGCGTTTTGTGATGTCCTCGATTCCGCCGATAAATCTGTCAACAACGCACCCCACTCTCCTATAGGCATCTTCGTCGTCGACCTCCCTTTCTAATGCCTGTGCATCAAGAACGTGCTCCCGTGTCGGAGATGTTGGCCATCTTGAGTGAAGTACCGAATCGATTCCAGGGAAGATCGGCCACAGCCGCCTACTCATTTCAGGTGGAGGGATAATTGGTCCTTGAATGCGCGCAGAGAATTCCCGAAACAGCTCTATCCCTGACTTGGTTCCTACGACCCCATAGGAAATGGTAGGCGGATGATGCGAAGCACCTGAATCGAATGGACCAAACATCGCCAGACCATCATGTGGATCACAGAGCATCTGTCCATGCCGGAATTCCAACCTCGGTTCAGGGAGGATCTGGATAATCTCGTTAGAAATCATGCGGCTCATCCACATACTCAACATCGGCTGGCTCATTGAGATCGTCCAGGAAGGAATGGTCGTCTTGCAGAGGCAGAGCCGGTGGAAGATTCCCCTCAGAATCAAGTTGGCATTCATCTATCCCGACCGAGGAACGCAGCGCAAATGGCCAACCAGCAATTCGAAGACTACCTGTTGAATTCGTGACCAAAATGAACTCCTCTTTACCATCGGCGATCCAGGCGGTTATGGCGAGGAGCCGACTCAGCCATTGGTGATTCCACCAGCCCCTGCAGACAGTTTTCCTCCGACTGGGAATCCTCTCTGGGGGGATTCCGTTGCCCTTTGTGTCCGTCAAGTAGAGGGATATAGACACCTGGAGATACCGGTCATCGGGCGTGTCAATCAAAGGTCGGAAACCAGGTACGAGATGAAAACAAAATGATTCACCACTACGGTGCTTGCGAAGTGCTGTCACACCTACATGAGATTTCTTCCCCGTGTACGACTTGAATGAGATCTTATCCTTAGGGAGAAGCCCATGAGGGAAGTATGCAAGACCTCCCTTCTCCGGAACAAAACGTAGCCCCTTCTTTATACAGTGAAGGACCACCTCTCGTCTAATAAGGTACTTGACGACGTCACGTGGCCGAATCCCTTCATACTCATCAATATTCTCCCAATGCACATTTCCGATTCCCTCGACCGCCCCTTCAACCTGTTGCGATGGCGGGGCAAACGCCCAGACAGTCTCCGGGTTCTGCTTGCGGAATGCCCACGTTCTGCTTAGTGAACGGGTGTCAGTCGTTGGGGAAAGTTTGAACCGATAGATTGACTTCGGGATCTCAAGCAAGGGGAGGAGGTTTGTCCAGACACGCTCTTCTCTGGTGTCCGGCCGCTCCAATGTAGAGAACCAGTCGCAGACAGATTGCTTGCCTTCTGTTAGGGACTTTGGGGCCTCAACGGATTCTAGCTTTCTGAGAACCGCAGCAAATCCGTCCGACCAACTCTCTTGGAACGGGATAAAGGCCGTGTCGATAATTCTCCAATCCAAGTCAATTGGTTTGCGGCCATCGATGTTGAGGGGGATCAAGAAATCTCCTATTGCCAATTCTTTTCCGACTTCGACAGCGAGAGCCCTTTCTCTTGTGGGATTGGGTTTGACGAGAGAGTGCTGGGAGATTAGGGCAAAGATGCGGAAGGATTGATCCTTGATCGCGCTGGTGATCTCTGGAGTCAAGGATTCTCCGCCCAGCAACTTCTTTGTGTCGCGCCAGACTTGGTATCCCTCTGACATCAGTTTCAGTGTAAGCCAATCAGCAAAATCAGAGTCCTCCCATGCGTAGCTGATGAAGAGGTGGTCGCGCTCCATCATTGTCTGCCCCGTTCAATCCCCACCAATGCTTCTTGTCCCCTTTTGGTCAACCGGTACTTCTGCTTACTACTCCTCGGCTTGTCCGGAATCGTCATCTCGATCAGTCCGGCCTCAATAGCGGGATGGAGGTAGTTCTCCCTGAATGTGGGGCGATGCACAAGCCGTAGCTTTTCCATCATCCCAGTCGCGTCGAGTGTCTCCCCCCGTAGCAGGTTCAGCAGCTTTTGAACTTGGTCGGTGACTTGGTCGGCGACTTGATCGGTAGCATGATTGATCACTTCCGGAGTGGCAGGCAATGCGGCCGGTAGAAAGGTCACGTAAACCGAACCGGCCTGTTCCCGCCAGGTGGGTTTTGGATTGCCGTTCTCCGTACACCAGTCGATGATGTTGAGCGTGCCGCTGCCCCAGCGTTCGATGATGCCCGCCCGGTAGAAGACATTGGCGATGATCGGGTTCCAGGGGCGGGACTCGTGAGGTTGGGCCAATTTTTCAGGCGTGATGCCGAACTGGAGTGCGCCCGGATTGGTGATCTCCAGGTGGTCGTCGTACATCGCCACGGCCACCGCGCCGCCGGGGATGGTGTAATCGCGGTGGCAGAGGGCATTGGCTAGGGCTTCGCGTGTGGCGCGGGGTGGGTACCAGGGTTGGTCCTCGCGGATCATCTTTCCCGACACGACACGCCCCGCGATGGGAACATGATCCATCAGAAAGGACTCAGCTCTCCGCAGAAGCGCGAACGCATGGCCCCAGTACTGGCGGTTGTCGGAAAAGTCGGCCAAGCGGTTCTTCCCGCGAAAACGCGCCAGACGAATGCCCATCTGCGGATAGAGTGTCTTGAGGCGGTCGCTCTTCCCATAAAGCGCCACCGCCGCGTTCAGGAGATTGCCGTCGCGGATCAGCTCCAACCCACGGAGCACGGATACCGGATCGCGCCGATCGGTGGCTTCGAGCCTGCCCAGATGGATGGCGTTATCCAGAGTGATCTGAATCTCCTCCCCATCGAGGTCCTCGATGGACACACCCTCGGCGACAGGTTCGTTTTCCCAGCGTCGATGGGCGTGAAGCCGATCCATGAGCCGACGCGCGTACTCGTCGCGAGGCATCACACGAGTGGTAGGGCCTTGCCGAAGGAAGGGGCGGTTGTCGAAAGTATAGAGCCCGCTGCCTCCGGACACACGAACCAAGATCACGGACTGTCCTTTCCCAATGTTGACCGTTTCGAGGTCGGGAAACGCGGGCGGTTCGATCCTCCGGATCTCCGCAGCAACATCCTCAAGTGTCTTCGACGTGACCTGCTGGCCGACTACTTCGCCCTTGTCCGATACGCCAAACAGGACAAAACCGCCGAGCCCATTGAGCATGGCGCACACGGTCTTCGCCGCCTCGGTTCGCTGCCCCGTGGAGCGTTTGAACTCAAGGCGTTCCGACTCGCCCTCTGCCACTATCTCTTTCAGCTCACGAACGTTCATCGTAGTTGCCCGCTACTCGGATTCGGTCTGAACCATTGCTGGGCCATTAACCTTGGAAGATGATCCAGTTCGATGTCGAGACATATCTTGATCAGATAGAAGTCCAATTCATGAAGAATCAATCTTTCATACCGATGGGTCCGGCTAACAGAAGGGCCCTATGCCCTGCCTGTCGAATCACTTCACAAGCATTAGGCGGTATTCTCCACCATGACTGTGACAACTTCCGTTGCAGGATACCGTCGGTACTCCGGATGACCCGGTTCGGCGTAACTCAGATAGCCATCTCGGACCTCTCCATTCCATGCCACGATGAGAGTCCGGTTACGGGAAAGATTTTGAAGTAGCCGAAGAGGATCCTGTTTGAGCGATGGGTCGAAAAGGATCTCGATGTTGTCCAACAACACTACTTCGCCTTCCACTGTGCTCAGAATTTTGCCGAGTAGACCCGGTAAGGAGAGTGTTCTTTGGCGCTCCGTTCTCTCCAGAAGTCGGCGTGACAAATCCAGATTGAGATTAATCAAGGGTGATCTAGTCCTGGCGCTGATATCCTGCAGTGCGACTGTTTTCCCGGACCCAGCAGGAGCCACCACAACCAGAAGCCTATGGTAGTTCGCGGTCACCTGGTCGATTCTTGAAATGACCTGTTCCGAGAGCGATTCAGCCATCAGGGCTGGACCTCCGGTTTCTTTCCATCTGGAATCGTCTCCTCGAGCCACCGATCAATCGCTGGCTTCCGGAATCGCCAATGACGGCCCACCTTTTGGCATGGGACCTTCCCCTCCCGAACCAGCTTGTACAGCGTCGACTTCGGGATCCTCAGGTAGGCCGCCAGTTCATCAATGGTCAAGACTTCGCCGCGATTGTCTGCCATCCATTTTACCTTTTATACCTACACCATTGTCCATGGATTGATGGATTGTGCAACACTAGTAAGTGCCAGTTATTGATCATTTAGGCAAAGTCAAATCACTATGAATCGGAACCCTCCTTTTACGGATCGCTCCTTTTCCATCCCTCCATTCCGCTCCCCAATCTATATTTTTCTCCTGACTCTACCATGCGGGCATGACAGCTCCCGAACACCCCGACGACTGAATGGCTCCTGACAAAATCTTCGCGTACCTAGCGACCCCTTATTGATCAGGCAAAGCTTTCTTGAGAATTCCCATCATATCTGTGAATCATCCTTCTCAGAAGGATTTTGATCAACCGTAATAAAGGTCCTCCCTCTCTCCGTCACCCTCACAATCCGAATCATCCCCTTCGAGGTTTGCTCCAGCGTCTCAGTAACCAATCCTTCCTCCACAAGATGTTCCTTGAGTTTCTGCCCCTGTCTCACGCTAATTCCAAGACGCTTGTACCGGTTGGCGACTCCACTCTCAGGAAACTCTACCACATCTTTCAGGAAGGCCATCGAAAGATAGTCTTCGGCGTGTGTTGAAGTGGGTGCAACTTGCATTGGCCCCGGTTGAACAGCTTCAGGGAGTGCTCGCACCTCGAACGTGTCCGGGTTGAGTCTTCTCATCCTCCTGGCCACTTCCTCATCTGTGAACAACCCCTTCTTGAGTGGAAACTCCGGAATCTCGATGAGAAAGGGCTTTGTTCCTCGCCCTTGCAGTTTCACCGCTGCCTGGCCGACTTTGAGGGTCCCGAGAATATCCCGGTCGGTGTTGTCGAGTAGCATGGCTTGGCCCATGGCACTGACATCCCGGCTGTGTTTGAGGTTGAGACAGAGAGTGGTGT
>CAYRBI010000200.1:0-10156 GCA_964422415.1 uncultured bacterium
CGCATCCATTTTCATCACTCGTTGTGACCGCAACGGTCATGAATGACTCGTTCCGTATGGGCGCGAGAAAGGATTCTCGCGCTAGCAAGAGTATAAGTGGACGAGGGGACATGCTCCCCCTTCGCCCTGGGGGAGAAGGGGGCTGGGGGGATGAGGCTCGAAGCTACCCCACCATCGCTTTGAAGGTATCGCCGATGCACTGCCCCAAAGACCGGTTGTCCCCGTCGACCTGACGTGACCACCGGGTGATGAGCACGATCGCAACCGCCCGTCCGATTGAGGAGATCGCGAAGACCAGATGGAAGTGTAAGACCTCGAAGTCACCGATATGGAACAGGACTTGGGGGAGCAGGGTGGTGAGCGTGCCCCCCAGCAGGGAGCCCAAAACAAAACCTGGCCCGGAGAACAAACCAATCAGGCCATAGGTGTATTGGCGGTCCGCCTCGCCGCACAGATGTTGCGGCCAGCTGAACACAGCAATGTTGAAGCCCGCCCAAAAGAAACCTCCGACTAGACAGACTGTCCAAACCGGCCATAACCGTCCCTCCTCCGCTGGCATCCAGATCCACACATGGGTTGCCACGAACATCCCGGAGCAGATCAGCATGGCCCGGTCCCCCACTTTATCGCGTGCCTTGCCCCACAGACGGCTCGCCAGTAGGGCTAATAAACTCGACATCAGCGAGAAGTAGCCCATTTCCGCCATGCTCATCTTGAGTACCCGCACTTGGTGCACACCATAAAAGGCCGCGCTCACCCCCAGTGAAAACTGCCAGAGCGTGAAGAACTGGATGTACTCTTTCAACAGCGGTTTATGCTTGATGGTGCGTAGGAGACGCCCCAACCGGATTTTTGGGATGGTCTTCGCGGGGGGCTCATATTGCCGCAGGAGCATCCGGGCCGCGAAGACCGCCGAGATAATCGCCACGGAGAAACAGATCGTGTACCCGATGTAGCCTTCCCCATTCATCCGGTAGTAATTGAGAATCTGAGAACCGGTGAACAGTGTGACCAGCGAGGTTAGCCCCATATAGGCATTGCGCCGTCCGTAATAAGAGCCACGGATCGTGGCGGGCACCAGGTCCGCCATCCATGAAAACCAAGCGTTGGCGGCGACTACCGCGCAGGCATTCGAGAAGAACAGGGTGATCAGCATAGTGCTGTGTTTCACCCCCGGGCTCCATCGGACATAAAGGAGAAAGATCAGAACCAGCCAACACAGGCGGTGCGCGAAAGCGAAGAAACCCGCTACCGGCCGGCGGGCATTCATCCGGCGGACCATCCAGGGCGAGATCAGAAAACAAAACTGGAGCATATACGGAAAGGACTCGACAATTCCGCACTCCAGGTTTGTGGCTCCCAGATCGAGGACATAATTGGTCAGGAAGATCCCTTGGGTCAGGGCGATGTGAACAGTGGCGAAAACTGCCTCGATTGTCGAGCAGCGCATCGCCTCGCGGATGGTCCGCATTTCGCTGCGCGGCACGCGGTCATTTTTCTCAAGATTGATCAGGGCAGTCATCGCAAAGAGTCCATTATACCTTGTCCCGCGTGCAATCACAAAACCTGTCAACTGAAGGCATCTTGAACTATGATTTATAACTATGGAGCAGCCGAATCCAACTACTCAACCCCCTCAAGACTCCATCACGAGTCCTGCGCCTGGCCTGCAGACCCGCTTGAACCGGAGAACACTCTCCAAACTTGCCCTGGGATTTCTCTGTGCGACCAGCGCGGGAGTGGCTTATCCCTTTGTGGAGGCCTGTGCTCTGCGGGTAACGAGAAGGACAGTCTTTGTCCCTCAGTTGCCGGAGGGGTTTATGGGGGTCCGGATTGCGCTCCTGGCGGACATTCACCATGGACCGCTCACGGGACTCGACTTTATTCACGAGATGGTTGAAAAGACAGTCTCTCTATCACCGGACCTGATCGTCCTGGGTGGTGATTATGTCCATGCGAGTGGACGGTATACACGGCCTTGCTTTGAGGCTCTGAGTGGCCTCTCGGCGCCTTTAGGGGTCTTTGCCGTGCTTGGTAACCATGACCACTGGGAGGCCCCCAAGGAAACTCATGCCGCCATCCGGGACTCGGGATTTACCGATCTCACCAACACGGGAATCTGGTTGAAGCGGGGCGGGTACCGTCTCAGAATCGCGGGTGTCGGTGATCTCTGGGAGGATCATCAGGATCTCAAGTCCGCCTTAGGAGATCTTGCTCCGGAGGAAACCAGCGTGCTTTTATCGCATAATCCGGACTATCTGGAGGTACTTGATCAGCCGGGAGTGGGCCTGGTTCTCAGTGGCCACACCCATGGTGGTCAAGTATACCTTCCGCCTTTCGGAGCGCCCCTGATCCCCTCGGCTTATGGCCAGAAATACCGGTATGGCCTGGTGAAGACCCCCTTTTCCCAAGTCTTTGTCACACGTGGAGTTGGGACCATCTACCCGCCGGTGCGTTTCTGCTGCCCACCAGAAATCGCCCTTCTCACTTTAGTGTAGGCGGGAGATCCATGACCCACCGGCCTGCGTGTTGAATCTTGTCCGCAAGGAGAGTAATCGATTCCCCGGAATCTATTTTCAGAGGTCTTTGAAAATGTAACCTAGGGCTACGAACCCTAGGCGTCTGGAAACCCCCCCTGAGTTAATGCAGAATTGTACGCTTATTATCAAATTGGCCACCCCACTCTGGAGGCTTCAATGAAAACAGTTTGGATCATGTTTTCGCTTCTCGTCATATTTGTTTTCGTTTGTAGTTCCGCGGGGGCGGAGCGTCCATCGCATGAGTTAGTGATGCCTTACTCCACTCAATGGCGTGACCTGGACTATGGATTTGTTGACCTTCTCAGTTTATTGCGTTGTGACAGTGCGCGGTGGAAGGACCACAGCACCACTGATTCACCAGTAACCGTGGGGGGCTTTGCCATGGCTTATGATGCACTCCTTAGCCGTACTGTTTTGTTTAATGGGATTGACTCAGGGGGACTCCATTTGCTTTCGGAGACCTGGGAATGGGATGGCGCGGATTGGAGCCGGGTGGCTACGGAAGGCCCAGCGGGCCGGTTGAGCGAAGCGATGGTATATGATGCCAGCCGTCAAGCCGTGCTGCTTGTGGGTGGTCAAGGGGCCGATGCCACGGGTTCGATTACTATGATGTACTCTGACAGCTGGATTTGGGATGGCTCGGCGTGGACGGAACTCCACCCTGTCCATCACCCCACCGCACGCGCTGGGCACACGCTGGCGTTTGATTCAGTGCATGGCGAGGTGGTCCTCTTCGGTGGTGATATGACGAATTCCTTCGACATGACAGGCCCTTACCTGAATGATACCTGGGTGTGGGATGGCGTAGACTGGGAGATCAAATCACCCACTGATAGCCCATCAGCCCGTTTCCGCCAGGCCATGGCCTATGATGCCTCCCGCGGCAAGGTGGTTCTGTTTGGTGGCCATGGTATGGATGGGCCACTGGCTGACACCTGGGAGTGGGATGGCCTCGACTGGACGCAGATTGCGACTGTTCACCAGCCGGATAACCGTCGTGGACATGGCATGACATATGACTCCCGCCGGAAGAAGGTGGTTCTCTATGGTGGTGAGCTTGGATATGAGTACAGTTCGGAGACTTGGGAGTATGATGGAGCCGATTGGACCCGGATTGAGATAGTGAATCCACCCGAGACAGATTCCTTGGCGCTAACTTATGATGCGGCGCGTGGTGAGACAGTGCTCTTCACTGGGGAACAACCCGATGCCACCTTTGTATATGATGGAGAACCCAGCTGCCCTGAGTAGCTGAACCAGGAGACGATTTGATAATGTCTGATGTTGGCGTAGACGCGAAGAAACCCGAGTACAAAAAAACGCTTGGGCTGCTTTCCAAGGAGGAGGCTGAAGCCATCTTCCCGCAGAAGGCGAATTTGCCCACGAATGAACCGCGCATCCTACGGTTTTGGGAGGAGAAGGGAACCTACCGGCAGCTGCGTATGCGGCGGACTGGCCGTCCCATCTTCTCCCTGCATGATGGCCCCCCATATGCTAATGGGCGTATCCACCTGGGAACCGCTCTGAACAAAATCCTCAAGGACATTACCCTGCGCTCACGCGCTTTGGATGGCTGGGATGTGCCTTACACGCCCGGCTGGGATTGTCATGGCCTGCCCATCGAACACAAGGTCATGCAGGAACTGCGTAAAGAGAAAACCGACATCCAGGGAACTCTCGAATTGCGCAAACGCTGCCGGGACTATGCTCTGGAGTTCATCGGCATCATGACCGAGGACTTCAAACGGCTCGGAGTGATCGGTGACTGGAGTGATCCCTACCGGACACTCGATCCCGGATTCGAGGCGCATGAACTCAATCTGTTTTCACGTCTCGTGGAAAAGAGCATGGTTTATCGCAGCCTCAAACCGGTGTACTGGTGTCCCGGCTATGAGACCGCCCTGGCCGAGGCCGAGGTTGAATATCAGGAACGCACCTCACCCTCGATCTATGTGAAGTTCCCCTCCCTTGATGTCGATCAGGTCTTGACTGGACCCAGCGGAGATCCCGCTAAACCTCTCTCGGTTCTGATCTGGACCACCACTCCATGGACCCTGCCCGCGAACCTGGCCATCGCCCTGCATCCACGTTTCGCCTATGTGGTCATGGAGACCGCCACGGAACGGATGCTGATGGCGCGTGATCTGGCGGCCAAGGTGGCCAAGGAAGCGGGCATCACCGAATACACATTGCATGAGGCTCCCAATGGCGAAGCCTTCGAGAAGCGCCGTTGCCGTCACCCATTTGTCGACCGTGAAGCGCCCCTGATCCTGGCCGAGCATGTCACCCTTGAGGCGGGTTCTGGCTGTGTTCATACCGCTCCGGGGCATGGGCATGAGGACTACCTGATCGGGATGAAATATGGTCTGGATATCTACTCGCCGGTGGACTCCAAAGGACGCTTTACCGCCGAAGTGCCTGAATTTACCGGCATCTATGTGGAGAAGGCCAATCCCGGCGTGATTGATCTACTCAAATCGAAAGGCGCTTTGCTGTGGGAAGGGAAGATGGTGCATTCCTATCCCCATGATTGGCGTGAGAAGAAACCAGTTATCTTCCGCGCCACCCCGCAGTGGTTTATCTCGCTGGAGAAGGATGGCCTGCGGGATGCTCTGATGGCGGGAATCGATGAGGTCCAGTGGATTCCCAAGTGGGGTAAGGACCGGATGGTGGCGATGCTCGGGAACCGTGTGGAGTGGTGTATCTCCCGGCAACGCACCTGGGGAGTTCCCATCCCCGCGATCCTTCTGCCCGGCAGCGGTGGAGCGGTGCTCGATCCTGAGTTCATCCGCCAGTTCGCTGAAATTGTGGCCGGGACCGGGGTGGCTGTCTGGTTCGAGACCATCGAGGGAGTTCAAAACGAAGGCACGGCCAAGTTGCGTGCCCTGATTGAGAAGACCTTGGCGGAAAAAGGGATCCACGAGGAGTGGCAGCTCGGCAAGGATACCCTGGATGTCTGGTTTGACTCTGGCTCCACCCACGTGGCGGTCCTGAATGAACGTTATGATCTCACCTTCCCCGCGGACCTTTACCTGGAGGGGAGCGATCAACATCGTGGTTGGTTCCAGAGCAGCCTGATTACTGCTGTGGCAGGTGGTTATGGCAAACCCTACCGCGCCGTGCTCACCCATGGGTTTGTGGTGGATGAGAAGGGCGAGAAGCTTTCCAAGACCAAGGGAAACTATGTCGAAACCCGCGAGGCAGTCAGCGAGTATGGCGCCGACATTCTCCGGTTGTGGGTCTCCTCCGAGGACTTCCGGGGTGATATCTCGGTCTCTCAGAATATTCTTAAGCAGAGGGCCGAAGCCTACCGCCGTTTCCGGAATACCTTCCGCTTCCTGTTAACCTCGCTGTATGACTTTAAGTTGGAGGCACGGTTAGAGGAGAATGAGTTGCTCGAGCTGGACCGTTACGAACTCGCCAAGTGGCGTGGCCTCGAAAATGAGATCCGTGATGCCTATGCCAGCTTTGAATATCATCGTGTTTACCACCTGGCCAACTCCTATTGTACGGTGGATCTCTCGGCCCGTTACCTCGACATCCTCAAGGATCGTCTCTACACCTTCAAAAAAGATGGTCTGGCCCGTAGGAGTGCCCAGACTGTGCTGCTGGCTATCGCCAAGGGCCTGTTCCGTTCGCTCTCACCGCTGATCTGCTTTACCTGTGAGGAGGCCTGGCAAGCTTTATGCCGTTTAGGGCTGGTTGAAGAGGAATCAGTGATCCTCTCAGCCTGGACCGACCGGGAATATCCTAAGGATGAGGGTCTGGTGGAGAAGTGGGATTGGCTTTTCAACCTGCGCGAGGGGGTGACCGCCACCATCGAACCCCACCGCAAGGCTGGGGAGATTGGCCAATCACTGGAGGCCAAGATCGGCCTGTGGTTCCTCTCGGAGGATGACTATGACCGGGCCACCCAGGCTCAGTCCTTCCCCTCGGGCAGTGATCTCGCCTCCCTGTTCATCGTGTCGGAGGTGGAGTGTCACCAAGGTCCTGTACCCGAAGGGGTGGTCAGTCAGGAGGCCCTTCCTGGGGTGGGGATTGTGTTTGCCAAAACCACTGGGACCAAGTGTGTCCGGTGCTGGCGTTATGTTCAGAAGTTGGGAACTCATCCGGATCATCCCGGACTCTGTGATCGTTGCTTGGAGGCGGTTCAAGCCAGTGAGTGAAGAGCCAGACGCGCCAGTGGAGGTTCCCGAGGAGGGACCAGTCGAGATCGACCTGGAGGGGAATGACCGGCGCGTCTATATTTTCTGGTTATTGGCGCTATTAACTTTATTGGTGGACCAGACCAGCAAGGCCGCCGCGTTGCAACTCCTTGAGCGAGATCAAGCATTCCCGATTATCCCGTACCTGTTTGAGCTGCGCCTTGAATTCAACCGGGGCGCGGCTTTCAGCCTGTTTGTGGGGGGGCGGTGGATCTTTGTGATGGTTTCGCTCGTGGCAATGATCTTCTTGCCGGTGTACCTGCGTAATCTGCTTCAGTCGGGTGAGCGCAATTGGTTCTATCCCATCGGTTTAGGGCTGATTTTGGGAGGAGCGATGGGCAATGCGATCGACCGGATCTTCCGTGAGCAAGGAATGGTGGTGGATTTCTTTCATGCCTTCTGGAGGAAGCACAGCTTTCCGGTCTTTAATGTCGCCGACAGCGCGATTACGGTGGGGCTAGTGGCCTTGCTGGCGGTCATGTTCTTGCCAGAGATCGTGACCCGGAGATCCGGTGAATCGTAGTAAGTTGAGAGGGGACCGGCTCGTAAACCGGTGAATTGTGGGGGAGGGGGCAGCTGAGCGAAATGTTTCCCATTTTATTCCGGGTGGGTAATTTTGAGATCGGCACTTTCGGACTGATGGTGGCGATCGGATTCTTTGTGGGCTACATGCTTGCCATCCGGCGTGCATCCCAGGCTGGATATCCTGAGGACAAGTTTTCAAACCTGCTCATCTTCTGCCTGGTGGCGGGCTTGGTGGGCGCCAAACTACTGCATGTGATTGTGAACATTCATAATGGACCTATCTCCGAGTTGGTTTTCTCCAGACGTGGGCTGGTTTTTTATGGTGGCCTGATTGGAGGAGTGGGAACCGGCTGGCTGTTGGTGTTACACAACAAGTGGAATGTGGCCGAGGTGGCGGATCTTCTCGCGCCCTCCCTCGCACTGGGAGAGGTTTTTGGCCGGATCGGCTGCCTGCTCAACGGTTGTTGTTTCGGGAAGGTCTGCCACAACGGCTTGGGGATCACTTTCCCACGTGTCGAATACAAGGGCGAGTTGATTGGCAGTGATCCCTTTTATCACCATTGGGTGCAAGGACTGATCCCTCCGGATGCGGTCAACTCACTCCCCATTTATCCCACCCAGGCCTTCTCCTCGTTGGCCGCGCTGATCACCTTTCTCCTCTTGATCTATGCCGTGGCTCCCCGGACACGCTTCAAGGGGCAGATTGCCCTTTCTTACCTGCTGCTCTATTCCATCTTCCGCTTCACCATCGAGATCTTCCGTGATGACCCGCGTGGCTTCTGGCTGCCGGGGTTGTCGACCTCGCAGGGCATCTCGCTGGCCGTGGCCCTCTTCGCGGGGGGGATGTGGTGGGTGTTGAGGAGGAAAAGCAAGTCTCCAGCCTGAGATCTTGGAGGTTGCGCTGGAATGGGTTATTGGATCCGGATCAGTCAGATTCCAGAATCCATCGCGGTGTATGAACGGGCGGCGGAGGCCCGCTACCTGGAGGGGTGTGAGTTAATCCGCCAAGGGTATCGTGGTGGAGGCATGTATCTCTTGGGATATGTGGCGGAGATCTTTTTGAAGACTGTCTTTTTCCGGAATATCGGATACGCTCCCAATAGAACCATTTCGATTGAGGATCGTAAGAAGTCTGGGATTACACAGAGTCATGATGCCATGGCATGGGCTGACCGGATTGTAAAAATCAGCCTGGATATGCCCCCACTTCTCAAGTGGACTCTGCTCAAGCATGTAACGGTCATCAAAAGGAATTGGAACGAGAGTTTGAGATACCGGGAGGATCTTGGGCCAACCGGTCAGGAGCTCGAGGAATTCACTTCCGCGATTACCTGGATCGAGAGGAATCGGAACAATCTTGTGATGAGGAGCGGACAGAATGCTTAAAGGACTCCCTGGCAATTGGGAAAACACTCAGGAAAAAACACTCCGCAGCCGGTTAATGGATGAATTCCGGAGTCCCACCTCCCCTCAACCCTTCAATGTCTCTCTCGTGGAATTGCCACTGATTGTTTTTTCGAGATCGGGACCGTTTGAAAGAATCCACCTGACCGTTGTTTGGGATGACCCAGACTGGGTGAACCTGGATTTCGCTAGCCGTTGCGAGATCACTATGCGGGCTTTCTCGGATGTCTTTCCCGCTCTCTCCGTCGAGGTGTCTTCCGCTGTGGGTACGACCACCGAGGAAGCCTCCAGTCTGGGGATCGATGTGGAGGAGATCTTGGAAAAAGGGCCTGACCTCACGCCCGAGGACCTGATGAAGAAATAAAAGGGTTCATGCCCCAACTCCGAGAAATGAACCCCGATGTCTTCATGATCCATGCTGCTTAATTGGTAATAAGTGTCCCCACTCCTTCATCAGTGAAGATCTCCAGCAGCGCGGAATGAGGAACCCGTCCATCAATGATGTGACAGCTCTTGCAGCCCTTCCCCAAAGCGGTCAGGCAAGCCTCCACCTTGGGTATCATCCCGCCCGAGAGAATGCCCTTTTTAACCAGTGAGTCCACTTCGCCGGTGGTCAGGCAAGAAATTAAAGTGCTGTGGTCTTTGGGATTGCGTAATAACCCCGGCGTGTCGGTCATGAGGATGAGCTTCTCCGCTTGCAGTGCCCCGGCGATGGCCCCAGCCACCGTGTCGGCGTTGATGTTGTAGGTCTCACCCTCCTCGCCCATACCGAGTGGGGCTACCACCGGGATGAAGCCTGCATTATCAAGTGAGAGAATGACCTCCGGATTGATCTTTTTCACTTCGCCGACATAACCGATATCGATCCCCTCGGGGGGACGGTCCGGATCACCACCTGGCACGGTGGCCATATGTTTGACCGCCTGGATCAGGTTTCCATCTTTCCCTGAAATCCCCACCGCACGTCCACCGGCACGGTTGATCGAGGCCACGATTCCCTTGTTAATCACGCCGGCTAGAACCATCTCGGTGATGTTGACAGTCTCACGGTCGGTCACCCGCAGGCCATGAATAAACTCAGTGGTCTTGCCCACCTTCATGAGCATCTCCGTGATCATGGGGCCACCCCCATGGACTACCACCGGTTTGATACCAACCTGCCGCAATAGAACGATGTCACGGATAAAGGCATCCCGTGCCGAGGCCTGATCCATGGCTGCGCCACCATACTTGATGACCAGCGTCTTCCCATGGAATCTTTGCAGGTAGGGGAGGGCTTCCGCCAAATGTTGAACAAAAGAAGGAGCGTCTTGCATATAATGAGAATATACCAAGATCATCCGGGGAAAACCAGTTCTCAGCCCTCCCATCCTTGAACGGCTGTTCAGTCTAAAAGACCTCGTTTTCTTCCATTTTTTTATAAGATTCCCAGCGGTTCCGCAAGTTTGACTAATCCGAATTTGTAATCTGCTCTCCCCGCTC
>CAYRBI010000201.1:0-10084 GCA_964422415.1 uncultured bacterium
TTGATCGAACCCAATCCCACTCCCTCAAGGGCATCGCTCAACCACTTGGGCGAGGAACCAATCTTGACATTCCGGATGATACGTCCGAGATAACGCGGGCAGCCCTCGGGATCCTCAATAATGATTGGGATCTTCTCGTCCGCGCTGGAAGGGAACTTGACCTCGGGTATCCGCAGAGTTTTTTCAGTGGCCGCCGCGACTTCCCGGGCGATGCCGATCCACCCCAGACAATCGGGACGGTTAGGGGTGACATTCAAATCGATGGAGGTCAGGTATGGAAGCGCGGAATCACCCACCTTGGCGTCATGCGGCAAGATAATGATGCCTTCATGGCCAATCCCTAACCCAATCTCACGTGCTGAGCACATCATTCCCTCGCTGGCGATGCCGCGGACCTCGCGCCTCTCGATGCGCATGTCACCGGGGAGATCCTGGCCGGTCAAGGCTACCACCACCTTGTCACCCACGGTGTGATTGGTGGCGCCACAGACAATCTGACGGGGGGTGGCCTCACCCACATCAACCTGACAGAGGGTCAGGCGGTCGGCCTTGGGATGGGCCTCCTTGGAGAGGAGAAGTCCCACTATCAAACCCTCGCAGACTGCCGCGGGCGCATGGACCTCCTCTACCTCAAAGCCCAGCTGAGTTAATAAATCCGAAAGGGATTCAACAGTTCCCTCCCAGGGAACATAGTTCTTCAGGAAATGGTAATTGAAAAGCATGCCCTACTCGCGGCCCAATTCAGGCCCCATTGAACCGATCGAAAAGCTCCCGAGGGAACAGACCGCAACCGGTTCATGACAATAGATTTACATGAAATCCTTCAGGTGGTTTCCAACAACTTCCAGCCTTTGGGATAGGATACTGTATTAAGGTCCCCGCTGAGTGTCAAGGAAGGGTTCCATCCCAGCCGGTATGGATACGGATCCAAGTGAAGAAGAGAGCGGAAGGTTGGTGGAGCTGAGGGGGCTCGAACCCCTGACCTGTGCGTTGCGAACGCGCCGCTCTCCCAGCTGAGCTACAGCCCCACCGGTGTTAGTGGAAAATTTAGTGAAGATTTGGCCTATTGGCAAGCCATACGCATTCATTTCGAAATACTGGGACGCAATGGAATGCGTCCCTCCATGGAGGGACCCGCTCTGTCGGGTCCGGTGGGAAGAATAAACATGGATTCAATTCATGACCGCGAACACTTGTTTGAGTTTCCTCGCCGCTGATTCCAGCGGCAGATGTATCTCTGTTCCGGCTGTGATTTCCGAACAGACACAATAGTGCTTGTAAGCCTGCGAAATCTCTCCTTGCTCGGCTAGCGAGAGCGCCAATTCGAGATGGATATTTGGATCGCCCGGATTGAGAAGGAGGAGATGCCGTAGGGTGGTCACTAGATTGCGATGGTCGGTGCGTTGACGATAGATGGCTCTGAGATTGGACAACATGCGAGTTAAAAAGAGAGTCTTTGATAAGGGCATGAAATGACAATGGTTTACTTCCACACTACCACCCGAAAGCACTTGAGCCAGTTCTATACATTCTTGACGTGAACGCTCGAGTCCCCTGTTGTAAGCGTCAAAATAGCGTGTGCCCGAGGCGGAGAGCATCCCGACCATGAAATGACAAGGAAGACCGATTCCCACTAATGGTAGGTTCAAACGCCGTCCCACCTCCATCATCACCAGGGAAAGGCTGATTGGGATACCCTGGCGTGTCTCGATGACCCGGTGAAGGAAACTGTTGTCAGGCGAGTAGTAATCCGTCTTGTTCCCAGAAAAACCATAACGGATGAAGAGGTTTTCACGCAGGGCGCGGATCACATCATCATCGCTGGGTGAGGGGCCAGCAATCCGTGCGGTCTCCTCGGCGAGTTTATCGAGACGTCCGAGAGTAGTGGCGAAATCCACATGTCCGCAGAAGGAGCGGGCGATGACAAGCGCGGAGAGATCGAGAGGGATATCACCGCAGGGATGTTTCTTAAAAAGATCGTGGAGCGAATCGGAGGTTTTTGAGGAATCAGAGAAGGAATTGTTCATACCGGCCTCAGCGATTTGTCGATTTCCATGTTGAGCCATCCACTGGTTTTCGCATTGCATCCATCTCTCGCGGGGGGCATCACCAGAACACCCACGGGGAAAGCGGAGACTCCTTACACCAATCCAAGTATACCCATGGGATGGAGGTGTTCCAAGGGAATGGATATGGAAAACGAAGATACAGACAGTCCAGTGGAAAAGTACCGGAACCGTGGGACCAGCTGGAGCTGCTCCTGCTGTGGAAGAATGGCGGTGAATTGTCTAGGATAGACGATTGTGATTGATCTACTAAAGCGGGTTTCCATTTTTGAGGGCGCGGACTCAAGTCTCTTGACCGAGGTGGTGCGAGCGCTGCATCTGGTGAATGTCAAGCGCGGTGAAGTGATCTGCCGGATGGGAGAACCAGGAAGCCGCTTGTACCTGATCAAGAGCGGCCAGGTGCGTATTTCCGTGCGTGAGAGCGAGGACCAGGAAATCACCCTGGGATACCTGGGACCGGGAGATTATTTCGGAGAGATGTCTCTACTCACGGGGGAGCCCATCTCCGCCAATGTCACCGCCACGGTTCCGACCACCCTCTCGGCTCTGGAGGGGGATCAGTTCCGGGCGCTCTGCGATGAGAATCCCATTCTCTACCGTGGCATCAGCCGGACTCTCTCCCACCGGTTACGCGAAACCAACCTCAGAAAATTCGAAACCAGCCGGGGCAAGGTGACACGGTTCGCCACGGATCAAGCACCCTACGAACCTTTGAGCTTGCAGCGATTGTTAGTGGATTTCGCGAAGGAGATCGCCGGGAATGGAAGTGGGCGGGTGCTTTTGTTTCTCCCTACATCCGTCGCAAACATCCATGCGGCGGCATTCCTTGCCGACCTCGGACTCTCATTCCAGGATGAGGAGGGAGGAGAGCACGAGGAGACCAACACCAAAGCCTTGTTGCGTGAGATCGCCACCCAACATCCCAAACACCGGCACCTCTGGGGCCGGACATCCGGGGGAGTGGATGTTCTATTATGGGCCTCGCCTTGGGAGGACTCAACCTGGACTTGTCAACGGAGTTTCAACGAAATTATCGCACGTTTGGAAGCGGTCTACCGTCACATCTTGGTCTCGCAGACCGGTTGGGCGGTTGATACTTTAGTCAGTCATATCCCCCCCGAGGATCATCTCGCTTTTTTGCTGGACTTCCGCTGGAAATCCAGTCAACGCAAGGCGATCCGCATGGAGTACAATCGTTATATACCCGAGGGTAACCGGATTCCTCCTGATCCTCAGGGCGCTTATTGGGTTATGAGTCAGGAAAGTCTGGACCGGGTGTCCAAGATCAGAAGGATCGCCACTGAGCAGCTGGCGGAATGCCATCATCTCCATGTGCTGCTTTTACATGATCCCAGCCGTCCCCTGCTCGATTTTCCCCATGCGCGGCGGATGCTCATGGATATGGCGGTACATCCGATCCCCCTGGCTTCAGGCACCAATGAAGTCCCTCCCGCCAAGGATGAGGGCCTTTCCTACTCCCTCTCGCTGGGATGCAGACCTCTGGCAGCCCGGAGCCGGGTGACTCGAGATATTTCTGAAAGGCAAGTGGGGCTGGCCTTGGGCGGGGGTGGCGCGCGTGGCCTGGCCCACATTGGAGTCATCAAGGTACTTGAGGAAGAGGGCATCCCACTGGATATGATCGCGGGATCCAGCTTTGGCTCGGTGGTGGCCGCCGCCTATGGAAGCGGACGGAACGCTGACCGCTTGATGCACGACATGAAGTTCCACTGGGGCAAACTGGGGAATTTCCTGCTGGATATCCTGGATTACAATGTTCCACGAACTGCTCTGCTGCGTGGCCGCAAGATTCGTCAGATGATTGAAACGGCCATGTCTGACGAAACCATCGAGGAATGCCCCATTCCGGTCTATGTGGCTTGTACCGATCTGATCACTGGCCGGGAGGTAGTGCTGGAGAAAGGAAAGTTGGGAAAGGCCATCTTGGCCAGTGGCTCGCTGCCCGGCATCTTCCATCCCGTGCGTTGGAACCAGTATCTGCTGGTGGATGGGGCAGTGCTTAATAAGGTGCCCGCCCACATCCTGCGTGAGAAGGGGGCGCGGGTGATCATCGCCGTGAATATCACTCCGGAACGGGAGACGGGATTGGAGGCTTCGAATAGATCGCCGGGGTGGGTGCGGCGTTGCCTGGACCGGATCCCTCCCATCCGCCGCTGGTTGAGTGAGCCGAATATCCTGCGTATCGTCTCACGTTCCATCTGTGTCTCCGGCTTGCATCAATCACGCATCCACAACGAAGCGGTGGATATTGAGATCAAGCCACGGATCGAGGATTTTGATTTTCTCCGCTTTGACCAGTTCGACCAGATCGTCGAGGTGGGGATGGAGGCCGCGCGCCTGGCCTTGCCACAGATCCGGGAGGCGATCTCAATGGTGGAACGAGGGTAACCTCCACCGCCAACACAGCCAGTCAAAAGGAGTCCCTGTTTGATATGGAGACAAAACACCTCGTGGTGTTTATGGGCATCCTGATCGCGGCAGTGATTTTCTGGCTCTCTCTCCCAGATGCCATCGAGATCCATTCTACGAGCACGGCACGATCAGAAGCATGGCTCCAGCCAGATGTCCTGCACCTCTCCGAACATGGCATCCGGATCAATCCCGCTGGGGATGCCGATATCCGGGTCTCCCCGGTGGGAGACTCGCTCAAGGTGGAGATCAATCCCACATTCCTTCAGAAGCAGGAGCAGGGATTCCTTACTTCCCTGGGCATGTTGAAGCCAGTTGAAACTATGAGCGAGGAGCGCTTCGCGGAGATGATTGAAGCGCTTCACATGACCGTACTGACAGAGGACGAGAAAGCGGGTCACATTCATGAGCACCAAGAAGGGGAAGCAGACCCTCACGCTGAGCGGGAGAGACACGGAAGAGGGCTCATCGATCTCATCGGCAAGTGAAGAGCAGGCGGCCATCCCACAGGAGACTTCCTTTTGGGGCGCTCTCCTGAGACAGCCCCTGTTCATCCTCCTGGTCCTTACCGCGCTGGCTCATTCGCCTTGTCTGATGGGTGAGTTCATATGGGATGATGTCCAGTATGTGGTTTACAATGAGGATCTGAAAGATTTACAGGGTCTAGCCCGGATCTGGTTCGAGCCCTCCTCCTCACCTCAGTATTATCCCATCACTTTCACCAGCCTGTGGGTTGACTACCAGATTTCTGGGCTCGATCCCACCGGATACCATCTGGTTAACCTCTGTCTTCACCTGGTTAATACAGCGCTGGTCTATCTGCTGTTGCGGCAGTTGGGAATTGTGCGCATTGCCTGGCTGGCCGCGTTCCTGTTTGGCATTCATCCCATGCGGGTCGAATCAGTGGCGTGGATCTCCGAGCGCAAGGATGTCCTCTCCGGCCTGTTTGCCCTACTCACCTTGATGCTCTGGACGAGAACATACCCCCGGCCCTCACCATCCAGCCTACTCGCCACGCTGGTTCTTTTCCTGGCTGCATTATTGAGCAAGACCGCGGTCTGTCCCCTTCCGGCCGTCATGGTGTTGATTGTTTGGTGGCGGGAAGGGACAGTCTCGAAGAGGGTGTTGGCCGCTTCCACACCCTTTTTTGTTCTGGCGGGTGTGGTGGGATGGGGGCATATGATCCTTGAACAGGCGAACATCGACTCGGCGCGGGAGATGGTCCAGTTCCCATTTCTGGAACGGATTCAAATCGCGGGGCATTCCTTCTGGTTTTACATCGTGAAAACGTTGTGCCCATACCCCTTGATGGCCATCTATCCACGTTGGCAAGTTAACTCATCCAGTCTACTGGGGTGGATGTATCCCCTGACCGCGTTGTGTGTCCTTGGACTTCTGTATTCGGTCTGCCGCCGGTGGGGTAAGGGGCCCTTTACCAGCCTGATGGTGTATTCACTTCTCATTGCCCCTTACTTGGGGCTGGTGTCCTGGGGATTCAGCCGCTTCTCTTTCACCGCTGACCGGTACATCTACCTGGCGGGGACCGGATTGCTCCTCCCACTTTGCCAGGGAGTGATCATGCTCCATGAGCATTTGTTAACAGTCCGTCCGGACAGGCCCGTTATCAGATGGGCGCTGGCCGCCAGCTTCATCATTCTGACTTTCAGCCAGTCTTTGCTTTTCCATGACGCGGAGGTTCTCTTCCAGCACAATCTACGTCTCAACCCGGATTCATGGGGAGTCCATACCGCCTTGGGCGCGGCCGCCCTGGCGCGGCCGGAAAGGATCGCGGAGGCCACTGAACATTTCACCGAGGCTGCCAGATTGGAACCGGAGTCCTCCCAGGCTCACTACAACCTCGCGGTGGTATTCGAGACCGCGTCTCGATTTGAGGAAGCCATCCAGGAGTATCAGAAAGCTTTGGAGATCGAGCCTGATTATGCCGAGGCTCACAACAATCTCGCCATCCTCCTCGCGAATCAGGGACACCTTGATGAGGCGCTGAAGCATCTCGTCGAGGCGGTGCGTCTCAAACCCGGAAAAAAGAATTTCTGGGAAAACAAGAATCTCTTGCTCCAGAAAATCAACCGGTCTGTATCGAATCCAGTCAGTCTGGATATGACAACAAGGGTTAATGAGGAGCAGTCTGAAGCCCCTTCCCCAACGCCTGAAGCTGAGCCAGGAATGGTCCCGGAATATGGCCATCCTTTTGAACAGGAGCATCCCAAGTGACCACCCCTCCGCAGTTCAACAGCTTGCGGGTGATTGCGATCACCTGTTCGTCAGAGAAACGTGGCGCGCCATGGGCCCAGGTCTCACCGAGATAGGTGAGCATGTGAAGCTGCGCGCTTCCCACCCGTGGACCGGTGCATTCGGCCTTTTCTGGCTCATTGATCTCGCCCGCGGTGTAATCCTCCTCGTGGGTGAGGGTGATGATTGGCATGAGCACGCCTGGGTTGAAACCCACGATGCTTTCTTTAAAGCCCGCGCGTGCGGCCGCGGCGAAGCTGGCGAAGTTGGGCGGCTCTGGGTTGTGGTACATTGCATCTGAGAAATAACAACCATCGAACCACCAGCCTCCGGCCTTGTCTCCCCAACGTTCCGCCCACTCGCGGATGACCGCCTCCCATTTGATCTGGAACTCACGGTTGGGGAAATCACCCCGCGTCCACTCCAGAGCCTTCATCGCCCGAGTGTCCCTATCGGGTGCGCCTGATGGGAGGTACACCATCAGGCGGATCCCCCGCTTGTGTAGCGGTTCATACAGGTCCGCGATTAGATCTCGTTTCGAGCAGTGGCTGGGAGAGTACCCCACCAACTTGTCATAGGTGGCATTAGGTGAGCAGTAATAACCGGAGTTCTGGCCCAATGTGATGAAAAAGTATTTCGCGCCGGTGGATTCGATCTCCTGTGCCAGCCCCTCGACATCGAAACTTTCAACCACTGCATTCCATTTCTCCGGAGTGACCTCCTCCGCTGGAAGATAAAGGTCAGAGAGATAATGAACAAAAACTCCCCAGCCCGCTTTCTGGAACCAATCCGTCCGGTTGAGTGATTTCTCCGCGGGAGTCTCAGCCACGGATTCCGTCATGGCCGCCACCATAACCAGTAATGCCAAGGATCTATACCGCAACATGAGGAAACCTCCTTCATAAGTGAGTGGTTCATCTCTTTTCGATCTGTCCAGTGCCTCTTACTGGGTGTCACCTGCTGTTCCCATGGGAACTGGAGTGGGTGTGGGAATGGGGGATGGAGTGGGTGTGGGAGGCAGAATCTCGGGAATACACGGGACACGCTCGATCATCCGGTTGGGTTGGCCATCCGGTTGCTTCATGAGATCGAAGGCATCGTACAGATCTCCCATGGCGGTGTAGGCCTTGTAGGAGAGGGTGTGCCCCTCGATCCGGATGATCTGATAAAGCTGGATATCGGCGGCGGTACGCTGCATCCAGTCACACTGCAAGAGGTCATGGAAAATAGCCCCACTGATGGATACAACGTAAACTGGACCGGTGGAGGAGCACTGCGCGGCGGTGCCAGCGGGAAGGTTCGCATCATACACCAGGGGACAGCTGCGGGCATAAGTGTGGTCATGTCCTTGCAGCACCAGATCGACATGGTGCTTATCGAAGATGGGCCCCCAGGCATTACGCAGCTCAGTGTTGTCACGTCCCTTCACCGTGGGATACAGAGGTTGATGGAAGGTGATAATCGTCCAGGAACAGGGGTTGTCCGAGAGGTTGCGGTCTAGCCAGGTGGCCTGTTCCGGTATTTTTTCGTTCGAGTTCAGCATGATGAAGCGCGTATCCTGGAAATCGAAGTAATACGCCGACTCCTCCAGTCCCGCTGGACCATTGGTGGGAAGGGTAAATTGTGGCTTCCAGTGGCTGGTTAGTTGATTGGCCTCTATCGTGGCCCCCCCAATCCAAGCGGAGTACTCATGGTTACCGGGAACCATGGCATTGGGGACCATGCCATCTATCATTCTCCCGCCGGCGAACCACTGACCCCACTCCACATCCAAATGGGACAGGTGCGTCAGATCACCCGAGGTGAGAACGAAGCGGATCTTGGGGGCCCCGGTGATCGAGGTGAAGACCACACGCGGCCAGAAGGTTGTCAGACCATATTGGGAATCCCCCATGAAGAGGAAGGCAAATGGCTTGGCTTCCGTCGAGGCGGTCCGGAACTGAAACCATTCGGTCCAGTTCGCACCATCCCCTACACGGTAGCAATATAGCGTGTCTGGAGAGAGATTCTTGAAGACAATACTATGATAGACCGCATTACCTGTCTCAGAGGTATAGGCGGTGGTGGCCGAGGTAATCCGTGTAGCCTTTTTCGCGAAGTCTAGACCCGGCTGGCTCGGTGCAATTTCGGCCAACCCTCTGGTTACCGATGTGTCTGTCCGCCAATTCACTCCCATGACCCGCGTGGGATCGTCGCCCATGTTGAGTATTACCCGGTCGGGAAGCGGACCCGCCTTATAGATCTCCAGATCGGAAACCTTGACCGGACTGGTGGAATGCCCTGTATTGGCCGCGAGCGCGATCCACAGACAAGAAAGTGGCACGGACCATGCCATAGGGAGCTTCGGGATCTTCATCACAATCTTCCAGGAAAGACATGACATAAATACAAACACCTCTCCTCCAAGCAATGTCGCCGTCCGTGCATCATGTAGGCGGAGAGAGGATTTCACAAGGCGATAGGGATACCCCTTCTTCTAAAAGCAGTCCCCTTGTCCAGTCAGGAACCAGTTATTTGGTGGGCGCGGTCTTCTCCTCGGTTGGGACTGGAGTGGGACGTAAACTCTCGGGGGTGCAGGGGGGATGCTCAATCATCCGGTTCGGTTTGCCATCAGGTTGTTTCTTGAGTTCAAAAGCGTCGTATTGATCGCCCATGGCGGTGAAGGCCTTGTAGTAGAGAATACATCCTTCGATCCGGATCAGCTGGTAAAGCTGAGTATCGGTTGCGGCGCGGCGCATCCAGTCTTGCCGGACCATGTCATACAATTTTGGGCCACTCACCGAGACCACATACACAGTACCCGAAGGAGTGCAATGAGCGGCAGTCCCAGAGGGGATGTTTTGGTAGACGAGGGGGCCGCTCCGGCCATAGGCATGGTCATGCCCCTGGAGCACGAGATCGACATGGTACTTATCGAAAACGGGTTGCCAGAGATTCCGCAATTCAGTGTTGTCACGTCCCTTAGCGGTGGAGAAAAGAGGGTGATGGAAGGTGATAATGGTCCAGGCACAGGGATTATCCGAGAGGATATGCTCCAACCACGCCACCTGCTCCTCACGTTGTTCGTTGGAGTTTAGGGAGATGATACGCGCCCCCTGGTAGTCCATGCAATAGGCGGTCTCCTCCAGTCCCGCTGGACCATTCGTGGGAAGGGTAAACTGTGGACGCCAATGACTTGAGAGGACACCCTTGGTTTGTCCCTCGGGGCGAGGGTACTCATGGTTCCCCGGAGTTACGAAACTGGGGATGGTGCCATTTAACCAGGCTCCCGCGCCAAACCATTCGCCCCATTCGGCGTCATGGTTGGTGACATTCACCAGGTCGCCTGAGTGGAGAAGGAA